>DASXYT010000147.1:0-19913 GCA_036502345.1 Pseudonocardiaceae bacterium
CCTGTACGGCGAGATCTTCGCCCAGGTGACGGGCGTCGACCTGCCCGACCCGCTGACGCCGCCCGAGGAACCGGTCGCCGCCGACATCACGCCGTGGCTGGGCACCTACGAACGCGAATCGGTCCGGATGGAGGTGCTGGCCGGCAACGACGGGCCCCGGCTGCGTACCACGGTCACCGGACCGCTCGCCGCGCTGACCGCGGAACCCACCGAGGAGTACGCGCTGGTCGCGGTCGAGCCGGACCTGTTCGTGGTCCGCGCACCGGACACCGAGACATGGGCGCCGGTGCTGTTCTACACGCTGCCCGGCGGTGCCCGGTACGTGCACAGCGGCGCCCGTGCCACACCGAAGGTGGACTGACGTGACGGACCTGTCTCTCCTGGTCGAGGACATCGGGACGCTGGTGCGCTGCGAGTCACCGTCGGCCGATCTCGCCGCGGTGGCTGCCAGCGCGGACCTCGTCGCGCGCCTCGGTACGGCTCGGCTCGGGGTCGAGCCGGAACGGATCGTGGTGGAGGGTCGCACGCACCTGTGCTGGCGGCTGGGCACCGGTCCGCGCAGGGTGCTGGTGCTGTGCCACCACGACACGGTGTGGCCGCACGGCACGCTCGCGACGCACCCGTTCGAGGTGACCGACGGTGTCCTGCGTGGACCCGGCTGTTTCGACATGAAGACGGGCCTGGTCATGGCGTTCCACGCCGTGGCAGGCCTGGCCGACGCCGACGGGATCACCCTGCTCGTCACCGGTGACGAGGAGGTCGGCTCCCCCACTTCCCGGGACCTGATCGAGGCCGAGGCGAAGGGCTGCGTCGCCGCGCTGGTGCTGGAGGCGGCCGCGGCACACGGCGCCCTCAAGACCCAGCGCAAAGGGGTGTCGCTGTACGAGGTCACCGCACACGGTCGGGCCGCGCACGCCGGACTGGAACCGGAGAAGGGCGTGAACGCGACCATCGAACTGGCGCACCAGGTGCACGCGGTCGCCGCGCTGGCCGACCCGACCACGGGGACCACCGTGACCCCGACCCGGATCCAGGCGGGCACCACCAGCAACACCGTGCCCGCCACCGGCGGCTTCGCCGTCGACGTCCGGGTCACCACCCGCGCGGAACAGGACCGCGTCGACGCGGCCATGCGGGCGTTGCGGCCCGTGCTGCCCGGCGCCACGCTGACCGTGGCCGGTGGCCCGAACCGGCCGCCGCTGGAAGCGGCATCGTCGGCGACGCTGTTCGCCCGCGCCAGGGACCTCGCGTCGTCGCTCGGCCTACCGGAGGTCCTCGGGGCGGCCGTCGGTGGCGCGTCGGACGGCAACTTCACCGCGGGCATCGGCGTCCCGACGCTGGACGGTCTCGGCGCCAGCGGCGGCGGGGCACACGCCGACGACGAGCACGTCCTCGTCGACGAGCTGCCGGCACGCACGGCGCTGGTCGCGGCGCTACTGGCCGACCTGCTCGCGGGCGGCGGACCGTGACCGGTGTCGTGGCGGACGCGGCGAGTTGTGCCGACCGTGCCGCCCTCGCGGCCGGGGTGGTCGTCCTGGAGCCGACCCAGGTGACCGAACTGGCCGCCATCACCGCGCTGTTCGACGACATCTGGCATCCCGACGGGAGCCAGCCGGTCAGCACGGAGATGTTGCGGGCGCTGAGCAAGGCGGGCAACTACGTTGCTGCCGCGCTCGACGGCGATCGGCTGGTCGGTGCGGGCGTCGGGTTCTTCGCGGCGCCGGCAGGCGGCACGCTGCACAGCCACATCGCGGGCGTGTCGTCCACTGTGGCCGGCCGACACGTCGGTTACGCCCTCAAGCTGCACCAGCGCGCCTGGGCGTTGCGCCGCGGCGTGCCGGAGATCGAGTGGACGTTCGATCCGCTGGTCGCGCGCAACGCGTACTTCAACATCGTCAAGCTCGGCGGCAGGCCGACCGAGTACCTGCCGAACTTCTACGGCGACATGCGCGACGGGATCAACGGCGACGACGACACCGACAGGCTGCTGCTGCGGTGGGATCTCGCCGACCCCCACGTGGTTGAGGCCTGTGCCGGCACGCGGCAGGCCGTCGACGCCGCCCACCTGCGGTCGCGGGGCGCCGCTGTGGCGCTGGACCGGGGCCACGATGGCGAGCCGGTCGCGGGACGGACCGACGCGACCATCGTGCTCGTCGCCGTGCCGACGGACGTGGCGACGCTGCGCGGTGCCAACCCCGGTCGGGCCAAGGAATGGCGGATCGCAGTGCGTGAGGTGCTCGGCGGCCTGCTCGCCGCCGGCGCGCGCGTCACCGGATTCGACCGCGCCGGCTGGTACGTCGTCCAGAACTCGGAATGCTGAGGAGACACATGAAGCTGACGGGCATCGAGCTACGACGGATCAGCATGCCCCTGGTCGCGCCGTTCCGGACCTCGTTCGGCGTGCAGACCGGGCGCGACGTGCTGCTGCTGCGGGCCGTGACCGACACGGCGGAGGGCTGGGGCGAGTGCGTCGCGATGGGCGATCCGCTCTACTCCCCCGAGTACGTGGACGCGGCCCAGGACGTCCTGCGCCGGTTCCTGATCCCGGCACTGGCAGCGGCCGAACGGATCGACGCGGCCCTCGTCGCGACCGTGCTGGCGCCGTTCAAGGGTCACCGGATGGCCAAGTGCGCGCTGGAACTGGCCGTGCTGGACGCGGAGCTGCGGGCCGAGGGCCGCCCACTGGCCCGCGAGCTGGGCGCCGTCCGGGACCGGGTCGAGTGCGGGGTCTCGATCGGCATCATGGACACGATCCCGCAGTTGCTCGACGCGGTGGGCGGCTACCTGGACGAGGGCTACCGCAGGATCAAGCTCAAGATCGAGCCAGGTTGGGACGTCGCGCCGGTGCGGGCCGTGCGGGAGCGGTTCGGTGACGACGTGCTCCTGCAGGTGGACGCGAACACCGCCTACACGGTGGCCGACGCGCGGCACCTGGCCAGGCTGGACCCGTTCGACCTGCTGCTCATCGAGCAGCCGCTGGACGAGGAGGACGTGCTCGGGCACGCCGAACTGGCCAAGGTCGTCACGACGCCGATCTGTCTGGACGAGTCGATCACGTCGGCGGCCACCGCCGCCGCCGCGATCCGCCTCGGAGCCTGCCGCATCGTCAACATCAAGCCGGGCCGGGTCGGCGGCTACCTGGAAGCCCGCCGGATCCACGACGTGTGCACGGCCAACGGCGTCGCCGTGTGGTGCGGCGGCATGCTCGAAACCGGGATCGGCCGCGCCGCCAACGTGGCGCTGGCCGCCCTGCCCGGCTTCACCCTGCCCGGCGACACGTCCGCGTCGGACCGGTACTTCAAGACCGACATCACCGAGCCCTTCGTGCTCACCGAGGGCTGTCTGACCGTCCCGTCCGGACCGGGTCTCGGCGTCGAGCCGCTGACCGACGAACTCGCGGCGGTCACCACCGCCACCGAATGGATAGCCTGCTAGGAAGGCGGATTCGATGAACGACTCCCTTGCCGCATTCGTGACCGAACGCGGCACCGCCCTGGCCGTGCCGGGCGCCGCCGTCGGCATCTACCACGGCGGCACCGAGGAGTACGCGTTCCACGGCGTCACCTCGGTGGAGAACCCGCTGCCGGTCGACGCGTCGACACTGTTCCAGTTCGGATCGACGGCCAAGACCTACACCGCGACGGCGATCCTGCGGCTGGTCGACCAGGGCCTGGTCGACCTGTCCGCGCCGGTCCGCCGCTACGTGCCGGAACTGCGGCTGAAGGACGAGTCGGTGGCGGCCGAGGTGACCGTGCTGCAACTGCTCAACCACACCGCGGGCTGGGACGGTGACTACCACAAGGACACCGGCGCCGGTGAGGACGCGCTGGCCCGCTATGTCGCCGGCATGGCCGACATCGACCAGGTCAAAGCGCTGGGCACCGAGGTGTCCTACAACAACGCGTCGCTCTCGCTGGCCGGCTTCGTCATCGAGAAGGTCACCGGGTCCACCTACGAGAAGGCGATCCAGGAGCTGATCCTCGACCCGATCGGCATGAGCCAGACCTACATCTTCCCCGGTGACGTGATGACCCGGCGCTTCGCCGTCGGGCACAGCAACAATGCCGACGGCACCGTCACGGTGTCCCGGCCGTGGCCGCTGCCGCGCTCGGCGACGCCCGCCGGTGGCCTGTCCGCCACGGCGGCCGACCAGATCGCGTGGGCGAAGTTCCATCTCTCGAACGGCCGGACGGCGTCCGGTGACCAACTGCTGCCCTCGGACGTGGTGCGCTCGATGCGTGAGCCCACCGTCGAGATGCACGGCAACGCGCTGGGCGACGCGGTGGGCATCACGTGGATGCTGCGCCGCCTCGGCGACGTGACCGTCGTCCAACACGGCGGCACCACGATCGGCCAGCACTCGGCGTTCGTCATGGTGCCGGAGCGGGACTTCGCCGTCATCGTGCTGACCAACAGCGGGCCTGGTGGCGCGCAGCTCAACACCGAGGTCGTGGACCGGGCGCTGGAGCACTACCTCGGCGTCGTCGAGCCGGAACCCGACCTGCTGCCGGTCACCGAGGACACGTTGGGCGAGTACACCGGCGAGTACGACGCGATCGCACTGTCGGTGACGATCGCACCGAGCCTGCCCAACCTGGTGGTGCGGATGTCGATGAAGCCGGAGGTGCTCGCCGAACTCGGTGAGGTGAACCAGGACAACGAACCGCTGCTGCTCGGACTGGTCGCCGACGGACAGGACCAGTACGTGGTCACCGAGGGCGCGATGAAGGGCATGCGCGGCTACTTCACCCGCGACGGGTCCGGCCGGGTGGACAGCGTCAACCTCGGTGGCCGCCGCTGCGACCGGCTGCCGGCCGGCTGATCACTGGCCGCGGCGGAACCGGCGAACTACAGTTGGCCAACCAGATCCAGGGCGGGTGGTGCGTGCAGCGGTGACCGGAGTCCCTCGTGCCAGCCTCGGCCGTGTCCTGGACGACCTGGGCGCGACGCTGCTGGAACTCGTGCACGGCAACGCCGACGGCACCGAGATCGGCGGCATCGTCATCCACGACCCGGTCGGCGAGGAACTGCTGCCACCGCACGCGCTCGTGCTCGGCGTCGGCCTCGGCGCGCCGGCCGACATCGCGGCCCTGCTGCGGGAACTGGGCACACACAAGGCCAGCGGCCTCGTCGTGCGATCACCCATCCCCGACGATCCCGACCTGTCGGCGGCCGTTGCGGAGTCCGGCGTCGCGCTGCTCAGCCTGACCCGGGGCGCGTCCTGGACGCAGCTCGCCGCGATGCTGCGCTCGCTGCTGGCCGAGGGCGAGGTCGGTGTCGCGGAGCCGGAGACGCTCGGCGGCCTGCCGGCAGGCGACCTGTTCGCGCTCGCCAACGCGATCGCCGCGCTGGTCGACGCCCCCGTCACGATCGAGGACCGCAACTCGCGGGTGCTGGCGTTCTCCGGCCGGCAGGACGAGGCCGACGAGAGTCGCATCGAGACTGTGCTGGGCCGGCAGGTGCCGGAGCGGTACTGGCGGATGCTGTCCGAGCGGGGCGTGTTTCGCGAGTTGTACCGCAGTGACCGGCCGATCAACGTCGACTCGCTGCCCGACGACAAGGTCTCGCTGACCCGGGTCGCCATCGCGGTCCGGGCGGGCGACGAGATCCTCGGCTCGATCTGGGCGGCGGTCGGCGAACGGCTCAGCGAGGAGCGGACCGAGGCGCTGTGCGACGCCGCGAAACTCGTCGCGCTGCACCTGCTGCGGGTCCGCGCCGGTTCGGACGTCGGCCGGCGGCTGCGGGCCGACCTGCTCGCCACGGCACTGGAAGGTGGCGTCGGCGCGCGCAACGCCCTGCACCGGCTCGGCCTGGCCGACCAGCCGGTCGTGGTGCTCGCCCTGACCGTCACCGAACAGCCAGGAGCGGCAGGCGGTGACCTGGTCAGCGGCCGGGAACGGCTGGGCGACGCGCTGGCCATGCATCTGACGGCGGTACACCCGAGGTCGGCCAGCGCGCTGGTCGGTGACGTCGCCTACGGGCTGGTGCCGGTCACCAGGTCGGACAGCGACGGCGAGGAACGGGCGGTCCGGATCGCCACCGAGTTCCTGGACCGGGTGGGCGATCGGCTGCCGGCGGCGATCGGCGTCGGCCCGGTGGCGCACGATGTCGGTGACCTGGCCAGAGCACGGGTCGTGGTGGATCGCGTGGTGCGGGTGCTGCGCGACGGCCAGCCGGCTGGTCACCGCACACCGCGCCGGGTAGCGCGGTTGGCCGACGTGCACGTCGAGGCGCTGATGCTCGACCTGCACGACATCATCGCGGCCCGCGGCGACCAACCGACGGGCGCCGTGGCGCGGTTGCTCGCCTACGACGCGGAGAACACCGGCCACCTGGTCGAGACGCTGCGGGCGTATCTGGACTCGTTCGGCGACATCACCGCGGCTGCCGCCCGGGTCTACGTGCACCCCAACACGTTCCGCTACCGGCTCCGCCGCCTGGCCGACGTCGGCCAGATCGACCTGCAGGACCCGGAAGCCCGCTTCGCCGCGCTGCTCCAGCTGCGCACGATCGTCATCCGCTGACCCCTCCCCGGCTCCGTGGCCACGAACCGGTCACGCGGCCCGCTCACCTGTTCGGAGGTGTACTGCTCACGTCGCCAGGAGCATTCTGCGACCTTGCCGCACGCGGCGACCAGGGGGCGGGCATGCGCAAGATCGTGATCATCGGGGCAGGACAGGCCGGGTTGGTGCTGGCGCTGGGATTGCGTGGCCACGGCTACGCGGTCACCGTCGTCGCCGACCGCGACGCGGACGCCGTGCGCTCCGGTCGCCTGATCTCCAACCAGTGCGTGTTCGACCCGGCGCTGGTCCGCGAACGCGCGCTGGGCATCAACTTCTGGGACGACAAGGCACCGCCGATCGGCCGGGTCGCGTTCGCCGCCGACGGCGAGCCGGGACAACGGCGGCCGGGCATGTCGTGGCAGGCGACACTGGACCACGCGGCACAGTCGGTCGACCAGCGGGTCAAGGTGTCGGACTGGATGGCCGAACTGGTGCGGCGCGGCGGCGAGATCCGTCACCGCAGGGTCACGCCGGACGACCTGGACGAGTACGCCAGGGAGTTCGATCTGGTACTTGTGGCGGCCGGGCGCGGCCCCCAGTTCGACGCTTTGTTCCCTGGAAACCCGGAGTTCTCGCCCTATCAGGCGCCGCAACGCGCGATCGGCGTGATGTACGTGCGCGGCGGTTCCGGCCCTGATGACGCGCTGACCTTCGGTATGGGCCCGGTGGGCGAGTTCTTCAGCCTGCCGGTGTGGTCGGTGACCGGCAGAGTGCAGGGCATCGGGTTCTGGGGCGTGCCCGGCGGCCCGTTGGACTGCTGGGCCGGCGTGTCCGACGTCGAGCAGCATCTTGAGCAGGCCAGAACGCTGCTGCGCAACCACTTCCCGTGGAACGCGACACACCTGGAGGACGCCGAACCGGCCGCACCACAGGACTTCCTGCACGGCAGCATCCTGCCGATCGTGCGGCACCCGGTCGGCGTGCTGCCATCGGGCGCGCGGGTGCTGGCGATGGGCGACACGGCGGTGACGAACGACCCGGTGTCCGGCCAGGGCGCGAACCTGGCCGCCTACGCGGCACGCACCTACGAGGAGGCCATCCTCGCCCGCGCCGACGGCCCGTTCGACGAGGAGTTCATGCACGACGCGTTCGCGCGCTACTGGGCACGGGCACGGCATGCCACGCGGTTCAGCAACGACCTGCTCGCGCCGCCGAGCGAGTGGGTGCTTGCCACGCTCTCAACGGCGCAGACCGTGCCCGAGGTGGCGCACCGATTCGCGTCGCTGTTCGAAAACCCGACCGACTACACGGACTGGCTCACCGACGAGCAGGCTTCGATGTCCTATCTGGCCGACGCGCGGGCGGCCACCGTCCGCCAGGGATGACGGGCATGTCTGTTCCGGTTGATTCCTGGACGAGCGCCGAGAACGCCCGGCGCTACGCCGAGTTCGCCCGGACCTATACGACGTACCGGCAGACCAGCCGCGATCTGGTCGACTTCGCCCGTCTACCGGCGGATGCGACCGTCGTCGATCTCGCCTGCGGCACGGGTAGCACGACAGCGGCCGTGCTGTCGGTCCTCGGCGAGGGCGGCCGTGTCGTCGCCATCGACGGATCAGCGGCCATGCTGGCCGTCGCCCGGTCGATCATCCACGACGAACGGGTGCGGTGGCTGCACTCACCGGCGGAGCGCCTTGGCGGCGACACGGTGACCGACGTGGACGCGGTGGTGTGCAACTCCGCGATCTGGCAGACCGACATACGGCTCACGGCCGAGGCGGTGCGCCGCGCGCTGCGTCCCGGCGGCCGGTTCGTGTTCAACCTCGGCGCGCAGATGCTTGCCGATCACGCTCACTCCGATCAGCCCGACCTGTTGGTGGACGCGATGAAGGAGATCGCCGCCCGCGACCACGGCTGGCGTCCCACACCGCAGGCGCCAAGCCGGCAACAGCTCTCCGAGGCTTGGCTCCGTCAGGTGCTGCACGAGGCCGGCTTCACGGTGGACCTGGTCCACAGCGTCAGTTATCAGGCCAGTTTGGCCGAACAACACTCCTGGCTGTCGGTTCCGGTGTTCACCACCGGACTGTTCCCTCACCTGCCGTACGAACAGCGAATGGCGGTGCTCAACGAGGCCTACCAGCGGCTCGCCGCCGATAGGCCTCGTCCGGTGACCACTCAGTGGGTGATCTTCACGGCCACAATCCCTATGTCCGGTAGCGGAAGAGGATCCGGCCACGAGTGAGGTCATAGGGGCTGAGCTCCACGAGCACCCGGTCGTACGGCAGGATCTTGATGTAGTTCCGCCGTATCTTCCCGCTGATGTGGGCGAGCACCTTGTGCCCGTTCTCCAGTTCCACTGTGAAGGCGGCGTTGCGCAGACAGTCGACGACGGTGCCCTCGACTTCGATGCCCTTCGCGGTTCGTGTCATGGTCGTCGCCCCTCCTGGTCGAGCACGAGTTCCAGGTTGCTGCTGTCCCGCCAGGCGCCGACACCTTCGAACAGCGCCACGGCAACAGCATTGGCCTCGTGCACGTCGGCCGATGCCATGGCGGTCCCGGAACGATGCAGTGAGCCGAGCACATGGGCCAGCAGTGCGCGGGCGATGCCTCGGCGGCGCTGGTCCGTCCTGACCGCGATCAGGCCGATCCGCGACCGCCGGGGTATCGGTGCCACCCGGACCAGGCCGATGTACCGGCCGGCCTCGGCCGCCACGATGTACCTCGACGGATCCAGCAACGGTGACCCGTCCGGCCGGGCCAGCAGTTCGGCCGGCATCGAGTCCCAGCCGACGGTGGCGCCGACCTCGTCGCGGATCACCCGGTCCAAGGCACGCAACGGTTCCTCGTCGACCGCACCGGAGGGCAGGATCGTCAAGCCGGGAGACGGCAGCACCGAGCCGAGACCCGTGATCGCGGGATCGGTGGGTACGACGTACTCCCACTCTCGGCGCCGGGTCACGAAGCCGACCCGCTCCCAGCGGGACGTCAGGTCGATGTCAGCTTCGTCGACGACGGTGTACAGCGGGGTCGGCAGGTCCGCCAGCATGACCTCGGCCAGTCGGTCGAAGACCACGGCGTGCCACACGTCGATGCTCAGGAAGACCCGTCCGTCGGGCCTCGGGGAAGCCTGGCCACGGCCGACCACCCGGTCGTCCTCCAGAGCGTGCCAGTGCCGCTCCGCGATCCGCGTGATCACCAGGGCGTGCTCGCCCGTACCAGAAATGAAATGCGTAGGGTCCATAGAATGTCGCCTTTCAGGAGTGCCTGTTCAGGGCGCTCCCGGGCGACACCTACGTCAGTCGCCCAGCCGTGATGATGAGGGGAGCACCCACCTCGATACTGCGTTCATGGGGGCACACCTCCTCGCGGACTGTCACGGTCGCCGACACGCTAACAGCTCACCGTCCGCCGACACAGCGGTTTTCCGGCGTTCAGGCCCGGGCGGCCAGTTCGGCCAGGTGCCGCAGCGGGTTGCCGAGGTGTTCAGGACCGAACGGCGGAAACCGCGGCATGCGTTCACGGACGGCCTGCGACACCGCCGACCGGGTCGACCACGTCACGGCCAAGACCGACGAGGACATCGACGCCGTCCTGATCCGGCCGGACGGCTACATCGCCTGGACCGCTGCTGACGAGCAACCGCTCGAAACCGCACTCGCCCGATGGCTCGGCTGAGTCACTGCTAGCAGAACATGTTCCCGCAGGTTGGTTCGATGATGGTCTCGGCCGTCAGCGTCTCGGACACGCCGTTCTGGGTCAGCACTAGCGTCACCGTGACGTCGTGCTCCGTGTGGCTGGTGATGCTCAACGTGCAGCCTGCGTCCGAGGCGCCGCAGCCGGCGATGATCGTGACACCCTGCTGGGCCGGCACCGACCACGAGTAGGTGTAGGTGCCGCTGCCACCGACCACCTCGAAGCCGGTGGTGTAGGTGGTGGCGACATCGACCGGCAGACACGGATTGGTGAACGGTGTGGTCACCGGGGCCGGTGCCACACGGCAGACAAGGCTCTCGCCGCCGAGGGCGGACGCCGAGCCCTCGGTCACGACGACCAGGCCGAGCGTCGCGACCAGGACCGCGACCAGGGAGAGGATCTTGCGCATGCTCGACACCTTTCACCGCGGGGCAGGACCATCGGTCACCATAAGTGTTCGTTCCGATTCACATGGTCACTGACACTGGACGGTGCAACGACGACCATGTGCACCGGGTAGCAGGACGAACGTGATCACCGCGCCAGCCGCCACCACGACGACGCTGACCAGTTCGGTGGCCGAGTAGCTCAGGCCCGCGCCGATCAGCGTCAAGTCGACCGCGATCGCCACCGCTCCCCCGACGTGAGCCATGGACTCGTACAGTGCGGACGCCGTGCCTCGGTCGGCCTCTGGTGTGTCGCCGACACACTCCCTGGCGAAGCCCACGTAGATCGGGCCGGACGCGATCCCCCACGACAGCAGCCATGGCAGCAACGCCGCTACACCGGCATGACCGCGCACGGCGATCATCGCCAGCGCGGCGGCGCACACCACGAGGCAGACGGTGATCACCCCCCGGGTGGTGAACCGACGCAGCACGAGCGGTGCGAGCAGCGAGCTGACAATGCCGCCGATCAGCACCGGTGACAGGGCCAGCCCGGCAGCGACCGCCGACAGGCCGTGCACCACCTGGAGGTAGCGGCTGCCGATCACGATGACGGCCGTGTAGCCGGCACAGAACGCCCCGAAGGCCAGGCAACTGCCGATCATCCTGCGGGACCGCAGCAGGCCGGGCCGCACCAGCGGGTGCGGCACCCTGCGCTCGACGAGCACGAGCCCGGCGAGCAGGGCCAGGCCGACGCACACCACCAGGACGGCCTCGCCCTGCCCGGCACCGCCGCCGAGTTCCTGGATACCGAGAATCACCACGACAAGTCCGGTGCTGGCCAACACCGCGCCCCACACGTCCAACCGCTCGGCCGTGCCCTGCCGCGGTGTGTCGGGCGGCAATCGGAGTGCCGCCGCGACGACCGCGACCGCGCCCACCGGCACCGTGACAAGGAAGACCCACCGCCAGGACAGGTGCACCGTGATCAGGCCGCCCAACATGGCCCCGGCGAGACCGGCCGACCAGGCCGCGAACGCCATGACCGAGAACACCCGACTACGCCACGGCTCGTCGGGGAACGTCGTGGCCGCCGTGGACAACGCGGCAGGCAGTGCGAAGGCGGCGGCGATGCCCTGCAGCACGCGCCCGGCCAGCAGGACGGGCAGATCAGGAGCCAGCCCGGTCACGAGCCCGGCGACGGTACACAGCGCCAGGCTCGCGACCAGCACACGGCGACGGCCGACCAGGTCGCAGACCCGCCCGCCCAACACCAGGAACGCCCCGATGCTGACCGAGTTGAGGCTCACGACCCACTGCAGGACACCCGGCCGCAGTCCGAAGGCCGTACCGATGGACGGCAGCGCCGTCGCGATCGCCAGGCTGTCGAACAGCACCAGGAACGAACCACTGCCCAGCAGCAGCGCCACCGGCCACTGCCGCCCGGCGACCGCGCGTGTCCGGACAGGGGATGTCACGAAGGTGTCTCCAGGTGATAGCCGTAGCGCTCGCCCACCTCGCGAAGGTCGTCGCCGGTGAAGAACCCGGCCAGTTCCGGAGTCATCCACTCCGTCCAACCGTCGATCTTGCCGGCCCGGATCATCCTCGGTTGACCGGCACCGCTGACCCGGTCCTCGTGTTCGCGCATCTTGGCGAACGAGCTGGCCTCGACAGCCCGTTCGACATCGGCACGCGACCTGTCCACGCCGATCCGCCGGAGCGCCGCCGACACGATCTCGACGGGTCGTTGCTTGAGGTCCTCGAAGCGCAGCACCTCCGCGTTCCGGTGCGCTCTCGCGACTTCCAACCAGGCGGCGTAGAAGGCCACCCAGTCGTCCACCGGGCTGCCGCTGAAGTCGCCTCGGCCACGCAGGAACTCCGCGAACGTGTCCGGCACCTGGTCCCAGGCCTCCTCACCGAACGACGCGCGCCACCGGTAGCCGGCGTAGACGGTGTCCCTCGGATCGCGCACCAGGACCCACACGGCTCCGAACGTGGCTCCCGAGAACACCACCGGCGGGTGATGGCTCTTCACGAACCGGGGCCACAGCACCGCGGGCTGCACGTCACCGGCGTTGTCCTTCTTGTCCAGCGACGCGAGGTGTTGGCGGTAGTCGGTGTGTTCCCGCGCCGCGATGGCCGTGCCGTCGGCCTGCAGGATCTCGGTGTACCCGTCCACGTAGTTGAGGCCGAGTTCCCACAGGATGTTGCCGATGAGCGACTGGCCCGCACCGCCCATGTTCGCGACGACGACATCGTCGCGGCCGAGTTGTGCGAGGTTGTGCCGGTACAGGTCGCTGATCCGCGCGACCGCCATGTCGGGATCCGGCAGGATGGTCATCTCGTTCACTCCTCTCGGTTCAGCGGCGCCGGGCGATCCAGCCGACCGTCACGTAGGGCACCTGCAGTTCGTCGACGCCGAGGGACAGCACGTACTCGTCGATATCGGCGAGGATGGCGTCGAACTGGTCCCCTGCCTGGCTTTCCAGGATGCCGTGCGACCGCCACGCGGCCAGCCAGTCGGACACCGGAACGGTGTGCAGGATCGGCTCGCGCAGCACCGTCGGGGTGTGGAACAGTCCACTTTGCTCGATCACCGGCGCCTGGTCCTCGCGCCGGGTGCCGTAGCCGTAGTTCGGGATCCTGGCCCTGATCCGGGCCTCGACCTCGGCCTGCAGCGGGTCGTCGAGGTCGCGGTGGTTCCAGATGCAGGCGAACGAACCGGGATCGCGGAGGATACGTGCCGTCTCGCGCAGCGCGACCGGGCGGTCGGTGGTGGCGAACGACGAGCCGAAGGTCACCAGGTCGTACGCGTCGGACTTCAGCCCGGTGTCCTCGCCGACGGCCACGTGCCATGTCACCGAGTCACCCTCGGTCCGCTCCATGCCGATCTTCCGCATCGCCTCGTTCGGCTCCACGGCGTCGATCACGCACTTGCGGGACACCAGGTCCACGGTCAGATGACCGTTGCCGGCGCCGATGTCGGCAACTCGGGGAGTCGGCTGTCCGCAGGCCTCGACGATCTGGTCGATCGCACGCGGTGCGTACGGCGGCCGTTGGGTGTAGGTCGCCGCGAGCTTCGTGTAGTCCCATGTCACCTGCTGGGCAGACGCCATCGTTGGTTCACACACCTTTCTTGTCGTGGACATCGGTGTTCCCGCCGTCACCGACCGGTCGCGGCGGGTAGGTCAACCACCCGCGCACCACGTCGATGAACGCGTCGTACTCGTCGTTGTAGACGGTGTGCCCGCTGTTCTCGAACATGCGCAGCTCGGCCCCTGGAATGCGTTCCGCGATCTCATGTGAGAACTCCGGCGCGGTGATCCAGTCGTGCCGCGCCCCGATCACCAGTGTCGGAGCGGTGATCTTGCGCAACTCGTCGGTCACGTCGTAGGTGCGCAGGAAACCCGCGTACCCCTCGTTGATCGCGTCGGGGGACTGCGGGTTCCGCCGCTCCCGTTCCTTGTCCAGGTCGTAGTGCTGGGAGTAAATCGGGCCGAGCACCTCGAAGTACTCGCGGATCTGGTCATCGCTCTGGAACTCGCCCGCCCAGAGTTTCTCGGCCATGGCCTGCTGCTCAGGCGTGCCGCGCTCGGCCAGGATTTCCTGTGCCCGCTTGATGAACCGGTAGTCCGGTGCTGTGACGACCGCGATGAGGTGCGACACGTTGTCCGGGTAGCGGGTCGCATAGCTCAGCGCGACCATGCCGCCGTAGGACACCCCGAGCAGCCCGATCCTGCGTAGGCCCAGGTACTGCCGCAACGCCTCCAGATCCTCGACGTTGTTGTCCAGGGTGTACGTCTCCCGTGGGCCGCGAGCTGACCGGCCACAGCCCCTGTCGTCGACGTAGACGATCTGCGCCTTGTCGGCCAGCGGCGAGAACGCGGGCTTGAACTGGCTGTGATCCCCGCCGGGGCCGCCGTGCAGGGCGAAGAGCACCGGCTGCTCGCGCATCGCCAGACCGTCCGGGACGAGTCCCGCGCCCTCGACGTCGAAGTACAGTTCGGTGTCACGAACCTTGGCGCGCATGACTTCTCCTCTCTGTGTACTCGGTGTCCAGCAGGCCGGCGACCACTGGGCGAAGTGCGTCAGCGACCACGGCGTTCCCGTGCGGACCGCAGTGCGGCCCGAGCCGACCGTGTGCGAACAACTCGTCCCGATGCGGGTCCTCGCGGAACCGCTCCGCCAGATCCACGACCGGCAGCATGCCGCGCATGTCGGCGCAGAACGACCGATGAGCGGTGCCGCCGTCGTGCCGCGCCAGATCGACCGGCTGCGGAATCATGACCAGCACCGGGTGTTTCCCCGCGGCACGGCACACCGTCACGAACCGTTCGACCAGTGCGCCCAGCAGACGGCGGGCAGCCGGATCGGCGTACAGCCGAGCCGTCCACCGCGCGTTGTCCCGCAACACGACGTCGAACGCGGCGTGCTGTCGCCTGTCCTTGTCCCGGGTGCCCATCAGCAGGTGCGCCAGCACGGGGAGGTGCCGCCGAGCCCTGCGGATCAGCTTGGGCAGGTAGGGGAAGCACAGGATGTCGCGGCGGAACTTGGCTGCGTAGAACGGATCCAGTGCAACGATCTCGGCCAGCCGGTCGCGATAGACAGCGTAGTCACCCGGTTGGCCGATCGCACTGGGGTGGAAGCGGAGGCCGTGTGGCCCGAGGGTGAAGCGTGGTTTGAACGCCAGCACGTTGCCGTACTCGAAGTAGTGCTTCCAGTAGGAGTGCACCCTGGCGATGGTTTCCGGAACGACACCCATGATCACCACGTCTGCGGCCAGGCCGGGCAGTTCGCGTTCCAGCCGGAGCAGAGCCTGGTCCAACCCGTAGTTGCCGACGCCGTAGTTCGCCACGTTGACACCCAGCAGCCCGGACAGCAGGTGCGGCCACGTCTCGTCGTCGTTCACGAGGCGACAGAAGACGTACGAGTCCCCGAAGCAGGCCACGGTGACGGGCTCGTCGGTGCGGCGGGGATCGTGCCTGCGGCCGTGCTCGTCGACGGTGAACGTCGCGGCTCCGTGGTCGGTGGCGTCCGTGCCACGCTCCCCCGGTCGCCGACACCAGCCCAGTTCCGGGTCGAACGACCTGGCGACATGCCGGTCGACCAGGTCGGCCGGGATGTCGGGAGCGACGTCCCGATGCGATATCAGCCAGGGAAAACGCGGCCGGAGTGCGCGAACGACAGCGGCGACGGCCACTTCGGCCACGGCGTATCCCACCGCCATGCCGGCCAGCGCCCGTGCGGTCATGTCACCACCCCGCCCAGCTCGCCTACGATCCGCTCGACGAGTTCGTCCGGCGTGCCGCCTCGGCCGGAGCTGTCCAGGATCAGATCAGGGCCTGCGGGCCGAGGGAACGGAATGTCCACCCCGACGACGTTGGTCGTCTCGCCGTGCAACGCCGACCGGTACAGGCCCTTGGTGTCACGGTCGATCACGACGTCCATCGGTATGTCCAGGAACACCTCGTAGTACTGGGAGAAGTGCTCCCGGTTCCAGGCCTGCCACTCCGGGAAGATCGACAGCACGGCGGCCACGACGTGGATGTCCTGCCCGTCCAACATGGCGCACAGCCTGCTGATGCGTTCGGCGTTGGCCGCCCGGCCCGCCATGTCGTGACCGAGCGACGTGCCCCACACGTCACGCAGCAGATCGCCGTCCAGGTACACGACGTTCGGCGTCGTCTCGCGCAGTCGCCGGTGCAGGCGGGTGCCGACCGTGGTCTTGCCAGCGCCGGACATCCCGATCAACCAGATGATCATCAGCTCTCCCCTCCCGCGAACCTGAGGGCACCGGCCGCGACGAGTGACTCGCAGACGTCGAGGTCGTTCTCGTGGTCGACCTCGCCCCACGGTCCCGCACAGGCGACGGTGTCCACCCGATTGCCCGTCTCGACAAGGAGTTGCAGCAGGCCCGTCATGTCCAACCGGTCCCGCCGCGAGGCGGGCAGCCCCGCGAGCAGTTCCTCCACCGCTGCCCAGGCGGCCGGCGTGAAGCGCAGCAGGCCCATGTACTGGCCCTCGATCTCGGTGGCGCTGCCGGCACGACGGCCGATCTCGGCGAGCGAGCCGTCCGGTGCCCTGCGGAACGTCTCGGCGTCGTCCAGGGGTTCGGTGAACCTGCGGTCCCACAGGTCGTACCACCGAGGGTCGTAGCTGATGGCCAGATCGCCGGGCGTGTCGATCAACGCCCGTACCGTCGCCGGGCTGAACACGATGTCCCCGTAGGACACCACGCACGGCCGCTCCCGCAGCCACGGCGCCGCCGTGGCCAGCGACATGACCATGTTCGTGTCCGCCCAACGGGGTGCGACGAACATCGGCAGGCCGGGCAGCAGCAACGAGTCGGCACGGTATCCGGCGACGATGGCCACCTCCGTGACTCCGCCGGCCGACAGGGCGGCACGTTGCCAGGACAGCAACGGATGCCCGGCGAGTTCGACGAGACACTTGGGCCGATCGTCGGTCAGACCGCGCAGCCGGCTACCCCGCCCGGCGGCCAGGATGATCCCCTTCATCGCTCCTCCAGGAAATGACGGCGGAACAGGCAGCGGTCCTCGTCCGCGAACGGCGTGATCCGCTCGGGGTGCCACATGATGCCGAGCACCGGTGCCGTGTCGTGGCGCACCGCCTTGACCACCTCGTCCGGCCCGACGACCCAGGGCCGCAACGGTCGTGCGGTACTGGTGGCAGCCCAGTTGTGGTAGCTGTTCACCACCCGGCGGCGGCCGTCGACGGTGAGCGTCTGCCGGGCCGTGACGTGACCGGCCACCCGTTCCAGGGGCACACCGAAGAAGTGCTGCAGGACCTGCATGCCTCGGCACACCCCCAGTAGCGGCACGTCACACCGCAGCGCCGTGGCCACCAGGGCCGCCTCGGTCGCGTCCCGTTCCGGGGCGTCGCCGCCGTAGTCGACCAGGTCGTTGCCACCCGTGATGAGGACGCCGTCGACCGGTAGTTCCGCCACCGTGCGGACCGCCGTGTCCGCGTCGTTGGGCAGCGGGACGGGCAGCAGCCCGCACTCACGCAGGAACGCGTACCACCGTTGGTCCAGGACGTCGCTGTGCACGCCGCCGTGGTCGTGGTCCACCGTGACCCGCTGTGTCACACCGACGCGCCTCACCGGAGCACCTGCACACGGCGGTTGAGGCAGTCCAGGGTGACCGAACTGGCCTGGCGGCAACGGTTGTACAGGACGTCACCGGCACCGATCACCGCAGGCAGCCGTAACTGGTGGGCACGGATCGCCATGTGCGAGTTCGCGCCACCGAATCGGGTGACGAACCCGGCGATCCCCTGCGAGAAGATCCAGTCGTAGCCCGGATCGCCGCTGGGCAGCAGCAGGATCTTGTCCCGCAGTCCGGCGGCACCCGGTCGGACGACAGCCACCGGCCCGGTCACCACTTCCTGTGTCACGTAGTTCGGCTCGGACGACGGCAGGTGGAACGCCGTCACGTCCTCGGGCGCGAAGATCATCGGCGGTAGGACCAGATGGCGGGTCAGCTCGTACTTCTGCCGGCCGTCGGTCACTGCCTGGTGCAACACGGCGGCGGGTTCCTCGGCACCCCGGTACAGCCGGTCGACGCAGTCCACGTCGACGTAGGACATGTCGTCGGTGTTCAGACCCACCTCGAGACCGAGCCGCTTGAGCAGCGACAGTGCCTCGCTCAGGTGCCGGGAGAACTCGAACTTGGACTCCTCGCGCCGCACCACGCTGTCCGCGATGAACGCCAGCAGGCCCGCCGGGTCCTGGTCCAGCCCGTGCTCGGTCAGCAGGCGGCCGATCTCGCGCATCGTCGTTGCCGGCAGCCGGAACTCGCCGGCCGGGGCGCTCGTGGCCGGATTCGCCGAGAAGTCGAAGTAGAGGTCCGGCGCCTCGTCGTAGCTCGGTGAGCAGATGTCGTAGGTGCCCGGCCGCAGGAAGCCGTATCTGGCCAGGAACTCATCGCGGGTCAGCTCGGCCTGGTTGCGCAGCATCCGGTTGGTCACTGTGTCCAGCGACGCCATCAGCCGGGTCTCGTCGTCCTGGCTCAGTACACCGAGGGCGACCAGCGAACGCAGGATCTCGACCGCCACGAAACCGAGGCGGGCGAACCCGGCGAACGCCAGCGTCCCGTACCGGCGGCAGTCCTCCAGCAGCCAGTAGATCTGCCCGACGAGATCCTGCCGGGATCCCCGGATCTCCGGCAACCGGTCGTGCAGTGAGGCGATGCTGGCCGCGTCGGCGCGTCGGGCACCGTGGTCGGTCCGCAGCAGCCGGTTGGTCAGGGTGCGCAGCGAGTCGACGATCCGCCTGCGCTCATCGGTGTCGAACAGCCCGTGCGTCTGTTCTCGTATCTGGTCGTCGAGGGTGAAGTGGTACGCGGAGAACAGCACTTCGAACTCGACCTTGTCGTGCAGTTCCGGGTTGGCCGCGAGGCGATCGACGTAGTAGGTGACGAGCCGGTCGGCCAGTGGCTCGTCCAGATCGGCCGGGATCAGCGAGTTGCAGCTGGCCCGGAAGTCGACGTAGGGCTGACCCGCGAAGTCCAGCAGCAGCGGGAACCCTCTGGCGTCCCGGTAGCCGTAGCGGACCCGCTGCTCCGCCCACTGCGAGTCGGTGATCAACCGCCGATAGATCGACAGGGCCAGCGGCCTCGGCCGGGTGCCGATGATCTCCGCCGGATTCCAGTCCGGCATCACGCCGAACGCGGTCCGATCGCCCAACAGGTAGGGATGCCTACGGTTGGCCGTGGCCACCTTGCCGGCGATCGACGTCAGCGCGATCTGCTGCGCCTCGGCGTCGGGCAGCGGCGGCACCTCGAGCGGTCTTGCCTGCAGCAGGTACAACTCGCCGTTACCGCCGAAGGCGAACTCGATGTCCAGGCTGTGTTCCTGGAGCAGCTCCGTCAGTTCCTCGGCCAGCGCGACGACCCGTCCGAGACGGGCGTCGGTCGGGATGGTCGGCGCGTGCCGCCACAGGTAGAAGGTCTTGAGGTCAGCTGCCTTGCCGCTGGTCACCGCCGTGCAGTCGCCGTCCTCCTCGTAGTTCACCACGAAGTAGGGCGCACCGGTGTTGGGATCCCGGGTGAACGCGACGCCGCTCATCGTCGCCGGGTCGACCATCCGCTGGACCAGCACCTGCTGCTGGTCCAGGTGTTCGTCGACGTCGACCCGGTAGGAGTCGATCACGGAGTCGACCGCGTCCCGCAGCTGTTCCCTGGTCGTGACGCCGACCACCGAGAGATACCGGCCCGGGGTGAGGCTGCCCGCCCTGTCCTCGTGCAGCGTGCTGCTGCGCACAACCAGGCTGTCGGTTGCCCATGCCTCGTTCTGCACGGCGTCCAGCAGC
>DASXYT010000148.1:0-39886 GCA_036502345.1 Pseudonocardiaceae bacterium
TGCGGGTGCTGATGCCGGACGAGCCGGACGTGCGTGGGTTGCTGGCGCTGCTGCTGCTCACCGACGCGCGCCGGGCCACGAGGGTGGACGACGCGGGCCGGGTGGTGCTGCTGGCCGACCAGGACCGGGCGCGCTGGGACAGGGCCGCGATCGACGAGGGCGTCGCACTGGTGGTGGCCGCGATGCGCCGCACCCGGCCCGGCCGGTTCACCCTGCAGGCGGCCATCGCCGCGCTGCACGCCGAGGCGCCGACCTACCAGGAGACCGACTGGCCGCAGGTGCTGCGGCTCTACGACGTGCTGGCGAGGGTGTGGCCATCGCAGGTGGTCGAGCTGAACAGGGCCGTCGCGCTGGCCATGGTGGCTGGGCCCGATGTGGCGCTGGCACGGGTCGACGAACTGGTCGCGGACGGTCGACTCGCCGGTTACCGCTACCTACCGGCGACCAGGGCGGACCTGTTGCGCCGCATGGGCCGCGACCGGGAGGCGGCCGTCGAGTACCGCGCAGCCGTTGCGCTGTCGGAGAACGAGGCGGAACGGGGCTTCCTGGTCGGCAGGCTGGCCGAGTTGGGCGTGGCAGGATGGCGACAGACCGGAGAGCACGCGGAGGCACACGGTGGACATCCAGACGATCGACCAGAGCTACGAGCAGTTGCAGCAGCAGAGCCAGCAGACGGTGCAGGTGATCACCGCTCTGGCGCAGAAGCTGCAGGCCGCGGCGAACGCGGGCGACCAGAACGCTCGTGAGTGGCTGCTCGACCTCAAGGAGGTCACGCTCGGCTTCCAGCAGGAGCAGAACCAGGTAACCCTGCTGCTGCAGGCCATCCACAGTTTCGTGGCGAACCAGCCGCCGCAGCAGCCGATCTACCAGCAGCCGCAGTATCCGCAACCCCAGTACCAACAGCCGCAGTACCAGCAGCCGCCGATCTATCAGCAGCAGCCGATGTACCAGCAGCCGTATCAGCAGGGTGGCTTCGGCGGTTTCATGGGCAGCAGCTTCGGTCAGGCCATCGCGACCGGCGCCGGATTCGCCATCGGCGAGGACATCATCGACGACATCTTCTGACGCGCCGGTTCACACCGGCCGGGTCTGTTCGGTGAGCCACCGCAGATAGGCCGCGCTGCCGTCGACGATCGGCAGGACGATGATCTCGGGCACGTCGTAGGAATGGCGCTGTTCGATATGTTCCTTGAGTGCGGCGACCCGATCGGTGCTGGTCTTGGCCCACCACTGCCATTCCTGCTCGTCGTGCACGCTGCCCTACCAGTGGTAGAAGCTCCGGATCGGGCCGATGATCTGTGCACAGGCGGCCAGCCGTGCCTCGATGATCCCGCGGGCCAGTTCCGCTGCCGCGGCCTCGGTGTCGGTGGTGGTGATCACTGCCGAATACTGCTCAGCCACAGTGCCTCCCAGTGCTGTGGCAACGGAGCCTAGCTCTGGTAGGTTCGCAGACGTGACTGCCGGGTCGGCCCAGTGCTTCGCGCACACGTGCCATGAGCAGACGGGTTTCCCGGCTGTGGCTTGAGCATGGCGCGGGCCCGCGGCCCGCCACTCCCCCTCGTGATTCCGATTTGTGCGGAACTCGCGACGGAAGGGAGGTGATCATCGCAATGTCCCGCCCACATGAACCTGTGCCGTTGCCTGTCTGGCAACGGTTTCTGGCCGAGCACGCGACCGGCGACGTCCTGAGTGGACGCGTTGTCGACGTCGTGCCCTTCGGCGCGTTCGTCGACGTCGGCGACGGCATCCACGGCCTGATTCACGTGTCCGAATGGGTGACGCCGATCGAGACCGGCAGCACCGTCTCGGTCCGGATCAACAGTGTCGACACGGAAGGCCGCCGGATGAGTCTGACACCGGCGTGACAGGCGGGTGGGCGGATCCGGATGGCAGCCGGATCCGCCCACCCGTCTCAGCGTTGCCGCCGACCCCGAAGATAGTCGCTGACCACGGCGGCTCCCAGACCGTCCAGGTCCGGCGCCACGACCCGGCCGCCGCTGCGTCGGGCCACCATGTCCACGAACTGCGCCAATTTGGGGTCCTCGCCCAGCATGAACACCGTGATCGACGCGCCGAGCTTGGCCAGCGCGTCCACCTGGACCATGGTGGCGGCCAGAGTCCTTGGCTGCGGCGGATAGTTGAACACCGCTTCGCCGTCGGACTCCAGGTGAGCCGTTGGCTCGCCGTCGGTCACCACGAGCACCACGGGCACCGCGTCCGGGTGCCTGCGCACGTGCCGGGCCGCGAGCAGCAGCGCGTGGTGCAGGTTGGTGCCCTGCTCCCAGGCGCCCTCCAGCGCGGTCAGCTCGCCGATGTCCACTGTGGTCGCGTGCCGGCCGAAGGTGATGACCTCCAACGCATCCGACCGGAACCGGGTACCGATCAGCTGGTGCAGCGCCAGCGCGGTGCGCTTCATCGGCACCCACCGGCCGTCCTGCACCATGGACCACGACGTGTCCACGCACAGCGCGACCGCCGCCCTGGACCGCTGCTCGGTCTCCATCACCTCGACGTCGGACACGTCCAGCTTGACCGAGCGGCTGCCCACCGACGCCGACCGCAGCACCGCGTTGCGCACGGTCCTGGGCACGTCCCACGGTTCGGTGTCGCCGAAGCGCCACTCGCGGGTGGCACCGGTCGGTTCACCGGCGGCGCCGGCCAACGCGGTGTCCCGCTCGCCGCGCCGGGACCGCAACTGGCCGACGACGTTGCGCAGCGCGGTCTCGCCGAGGCGGCGCAACGCCTTGGGCGAGAGCCGCAGCGACCCGTCCGGCGCCCGCTCGAACAGGCCCTGCCGGCGCAGCTCCCGTTCCAGTTCGGCCAGCCGGGCGGCGTCCACCCGGGCCTCGTCGCCCAACTGCCTGGCCAACGCCTCCAGGTCGATGTCCTCCAGCGAGGCGCCAGGGTAGGACTGGCCGAGCTGTTCGGCCAGCGCGTCCAGCTCACCGAGGTCCTGCATGGCCTGCGCGCCCTCACCGAGCCCCAGCGGGTCCTTGCCACGGAACCGCTGGCCGGACTCCCAGTCCTCGCCGGGCCGCAGCGCACGCAGGTTGGCGTCCAGCGCGGCGACCTGCTGCGCCAGGCTCGGGTCGCCGAACGCCTGGTTGATCAGCTCGGACAGCTCGGCCCGCTGCTGCGCGGACATCGAGTTCATCATTCGCTGGGCTGCGGCGGCCCTGGCCGCGAGCGCGTCGATCAGCTCGTCGGTGTTCTGCGGGTTCTCCGGGAAGAACTCGCCGTGCTGGTTCATGAAGTCCTCGAACTGCTGCCCGGTGTCGTCACCCCGCGCGTGCGCGGCGAGCAGGTCGTTCAGGTCGGACATCATCTGCTTGACCCGCTCGATGTCCTCCGGGCTGGTGTTCTGCAGGGCCTGTTTCATGCCCTGGAACCGGGACTCCAGCAGTTCCTGGCCGAGCAGGTCGCGGATCTGCTGGTAGTTCTCCCGGCCCTTCTCCGACTTCCAGTCGTACTCGGCCAGCTCGTTGACCGCTGCGGCCGTGCTCGGCGGCAGCGCGTCCAACTGGGCCTCGGCGAACCTGGCGTCGTCGGACGGGTCGGGGAACAGCGCGCCCCGCTCGGCCTCCAGCGCCTCGTCCAGCAGTTCGCGGACCTGTTGCAGGGTGCCGTCCAGCCGGTGCCGGCGGGAGATCTCCGACCGTTTGCGCCACAGTTCCCTGGTCAGGTCGTCCAGCCCGTTGGCGCCGCGCATGCCGCGGCGCAGCAGCTCCTCCAGCGCCGTGCGCGGGGAGCTGCCCTCCATCACGTCGCGGCCGATCTCGTCCAGCGCCTCGCGCAGGTCCAGCGGCGGCGCCAGCGGGTCGGGCCCGTCGTGGTAGGGCCCGTAGGAGTACTTGTCCGGGTTCGTCATGGCCCGTACACCGCTGTGTCGTCGTCGGAGTCCTTGGCCACCTGCCGAGCCAGGTACAGCGCCTCGAGGGCGAACTCGACGGCCGCCGCGATCCTGGCGGGCGGATCGGTGGCCTCGACGCCCAGCCGGGTGGCCACCTCGTGCAGCACGGGCAGTTCGGGCAGCGCGGCGAGCACGTCCTTGCCCGGCACGCGTTCGCCGGTGGTGACCAGGTTGCCGTCGCTGACCGCCTCGGCCAGCGGCCGCAGGTCCAGGCCGCCGAGCAGCACCCTGGCGGTCTCGGAGAACGAGCGGCGCAGCAGGTGGGTCAGGTGCTCCTGCTCGCGGCCCTCCTCGCCGGACTCGAACTCCAGCTTGCCGCGCAGCACGGCGGGCACCGACGCCAGGTCGACCGGCCGGGCCACGGCGGGCTTCTCACCGGTCAGCGCGGATCGGCGCAGCGCAGCCGCGGCGACGGTCTCGGCCGCCGCGACGGCGAACCGGGCGGACACGCCGGAACGCTGGTCGATCGCCGTCGACTCGCGCAGTTGCCGGACGAACCGGGCCAGCACCTGGATCAGCGGGTCGCCGACCTCGGCGACCAGTTCGGCCTCCTGCTTGACCAGGGCGACCTCGGCCGGCACGTTCAGCGGGTAGTGGGTGCGGATCTCGGCGCCGAAGCGGTCCTTCAGCGGCGTGATGATCCGGCCGCGGTTGGTGTAGTCCTCGGGGTTGGCCGTGGCCACGAGCAGCACGTCCAGCGGGAGCCGCAGCGTGTAGCCGCGGACCTGGATGTCGCGCTCCTCCATCACGTTGAGCAGCGCGACCTGGATGCGTTCGGCCAGGTCGGGCAGCTCGTTGATGGCCACGATGCCGCGGTGTGCCCTGGGCACCAGCCCGAAGTGGATCGTCTCCGGGTCGCCGAGGCTGCGGCCCTCGGCCACCTTCACCGGGTCGACGTCGCCGATCAGGTCACCGACGGACGTGTCCGGGGTGGCCAGCTTCTCCGCGTACCGCTCGGAGCGGTGCCGCCACGCCACCGGCAGGTCGTCGCCGAGTTCGGCGGCCAGCCTGCGGCCTGCGGGGCTGATCGGGTCCAGCGGGTGTTCGCCGAGTTCGGCGCCCGCGATCACCGGGGTCCATTCGTCGAGCAGGCCGATCAGGGTGCGCAGCAGGCGGGTCTTGCCCTGGCCGCGCTCGCCGAGCAGCACCACGTCGTGACCGGCGAGCAGCGCGCGTTCCAACTGCGGCAGCACCGTTCGGTCGAAGCCCACGATGCCGGGCCACGGGTTGTCGCCGGAGCCGAGCAGGGCCAGCAGGTTCTGCCGGATCTCGGCCTTGACGCCACGCGCCTCGTAGCCGGCGGCGCGCAGCTCGCCGGCCGTGGTGGGCAGGATTTGAGGGGCTGCGGGAACTGTCACGCCTTCGACGCTACGTGCATCCGGCGGCCTGGTCGATGTGGAGCGGCTCAAGGGTTGGTGACAGAAAATCGGTTGACAGGTCGGCTAGTTACGAGCACGCTTCGTCGGCGTAACCCCTGCGTTGCGCCGCTGAGCTGGGCTGGTGGGTCGATCATCGCCCGTCGCGGCCGGTCTTGTCCGCTGGTGGCGAACAGCACTTTGCCGGGGTGCCTGCAGGCCTCCGGAAATCACCTCGTACGCTCACGCACCGTGTCCTGTCCGAGCGCCACGATGGTGGTCTGGACGTCGGCGTGGCTGCACGGCGCCGCCGCGGCCGACGATGTTCTCGACGCTCTCCACTCCTGGGCCGAGTCACACGAAGTGACCGCGCACGACGAGAGCACCGCCGATCTGCTGGGCCTGCCCGGCCCGCACGAGCATGGTGGGTCGCTGGCCCTGCTGCTCGCCGCGGCCCGCCGGACGGCCGTGACCGGGGGTGAGCTCGTCCTGCCGATCGCCGGTGACCTGCGCGGCCTGAGAGGCGACGCCGTGTTCGCCGCGGCGGCCCTGCATGCCGGTGAGGCCGCCGTGCTGACCACGAGTCCCGACGATGCCGGCGAGCGCGCCGAGGCGGGCGATCTGGGGATCGTGCCGGAGCGCGTCGCCGACGGCGTCATCCGCTGGACGGTGTACCAGCTGCCGGTCGCGCCGGCAGGTGATCCGACCCCGCTGGGCGAGGCGGAGCACGAGCTGTCCGGTGCGATGCGGGCCGCTGCCACCGCGCTCGTCGAGCTCGACGTGGCGCGGCACCGGCCGGGTGTGCGAGCGGAGATCTCCGCGTTGGTCGAGGGCCAGCCGAGATCGCCGTGGCCGCCCGGGATGCCCAACCGGGCGCTGCGCGTGCTGCAGCGGGCCAACGAGGTGGCCGCGATCCTGCACGTGGCTACCAGTGACGACCCGGGTGGCGCCGTGTCGGCGTCGGCGATCCGGCGGCGGGCCGAGGCCCTGCGCCCGCTGGATCACGCCGTGCGCACCGCCCGCAGGGCGGCCGTCGCCGAGGCCGTCCGTTCGCTGTCCGAACACGCCGGAAAGCGTTAGCTCGGACCCACTCCGGTCGCTGTCCGAACACGCGGACAGCGCTGGAAGGCATTAGCTGGACCGGACTCCCGGCCGCGCTGGCCGCTCGCAGCAGCCGCTCGCGCACGGTGCCCCGTTGATCGTGCAGCCTGCGGCCGGGAAGTGCGACAGCTTGCGTGCCGGCACGCCTGCCACGTGCTCGCGGACGAGTTCGACGACCAGTTGGGCGAACCGGGGATCGGTGCCCGGGGTGGCCGCCCGAGCGAACGCCATGTCCAGCTTCTCCGCCCGCACGCGCGCCTCGGTGTCCAGGTCCCACACCACTTCCAGGTGATCGGACACGAACCCGATCGGGCTCACCACGACACCGGGCACACCGGCCGCGTGCAGCGCCTCGACGTGGTCCACGATGTCCGGCTCCAGCCACGGGATGGCGGGCGGACCGGACCGGGACTGCCACACCACGTCGTACTCGGCGACGCCGATCTGTTCGGCGACCAGCCGGGCGGCCTCGCCGACCTGTCGGGAGTACCGGTGGCCGCCTTCACCGGGCGGGCCCGCCGTGGCGTCCGCGGACGCGGGCACCGAGTGCGCCGTGAAGACCAGGCGTGAGCCGGCGGGCATGTCGGCCATCGCCGCCGTGACCGCGTCGGCCACGGCCGCCACGAACAGCGGGTGGTCGAAGTACTGGCGCAGTTTCAGCAGATCGGGCGAGCCCTGGCCGACGGCGTCGCGCGCGGTGAGGATGTCCTCGTCGTACTGCCGGCAGGCCGAGTAGCCGCCGTAGGCACTCGTCGGGAACACCAGCGCCGTGCGGACACCGTCGTCGGCCATCTCGCGCAGCGTGGCAGCCGCCATCGGGTGCCAGTTGCGGTTGCCGAAGTAGATCGGCAGGTCCAGGTCGGCTGCGGCCAGTTCGGCGCGGACGGCCTCGATGATGTCCCTGTTCAGCCTGTTGATCGGGGACACGCCGCCGAAGTGCAGGTAGTGCTGCGCGACGTCGTCCAGCCGCTCCGGCGGCACACCCCGCCCCCTGGTCACATTCTCCAGGAACGGCCGGACGTCATCAGGTCCTTCTGGGCCGCCGAAGGACAGCAGCAGCAACGCATCCACGTTCACGTCGAGCATTGTCCCGCGCGGCCGAACCGGCCACGCGGGAGGACCACCTGGTTACATACCGGTGGAGTGCACGCCCCCGTCGACCATGATCGACGAGCCGGTGGTGGCCGGCAGCCAGTCGGACAGCAGCGCGCACACCGACTTGGCAACGGGGGTGGCGTCGGAGACGTCCCAACCCAGCGGCGCCCTGTCGTCCCACGAGTTCTCCATCGTCGCGAACCCGGGGATGGACTTGGCGGCCATGGTGCGCAGCGGGCCTGCCGAGATCAGGTTCACCCTGATCCCGCGCGGGCCGAGTTCGCGGGCCAGGTACCTGGTCACCGACTCCAGCGCGGCCTTGGAGACGCCCATCCAGTCGTAGGCGGGCCACGCCACCCGCGCGTCGAAGTCCATGCCGACGATCGAGCCGCCGCGATCCATCAGCGGCAGGCACGCGACGGCCAGCGACTTCAGCGAGAACGCGGACACCTGCACGGCAAGGGAGACGTCCTCCCACGGCGCTGCGAGGAAGTCACCGCCGAGGCAGGACGCCGGCGCGTTGGCGATGGAGTGCAGCACACCGTCCAACCCGTCGACGTGCTCCCGGATCCGGTCGGCGAGGCCGCCGAGGTGGTCCTCGTCCCGGACGTCCAGTTCGATCACCGGCGCGGGCTTGGGCAACCGCTTGGCGATCCGCTCCACCAGGCTCAGCCTGCCGAAGCCGGTCAGCACCACCGTGGCGCCCTCCTCCTGCGCCACCCTGGCGGCGTGGAAGGCGATCGACGCGTCGGTGATGACGCCCGTGATCAGCAGCCGCTTGCCGTCGAGCAGACCTGGCACTGTGCTTCCTCCGAAACTGTTGCTGGATGGGCGAAACTGGGGCCGGTCAGTGGCCCATGCCGAGGCCGCCGTCCACCGGCAGCACGGCGCCGGTGATGTAGGCGGCAGCGTCCGATGCCAGGAACGCGACCACGCCGGCCACCTCGTCGGCGGTGGCGAGGCGGCCCAGTGGCACCTGCGCGAGGATCTGCTTCTTCCGGTCGTCGGACAGCGCGTCCGTCATGTCGGTGGCGACGAAGCCGGGCGCGACCACGTTGGCCGTGATGTTGCGCGAACCCAACTCCCTGCTGATCGAGCGGGCCATCCCGATCAGTCCCGCCTTGCTGGCGGCGTAGTTGACCTGGCCGGCCGAGCCGAGCATGGCGACCACGGAGGACACGAACACGACGCGGCCCCACCTGGCCTTCAGCATCCCCCGGCTGGCCCGCTTGGCCACCCGGTAGGCGCCGGTCAGGTTCGCGTCCACGACGCGGGTGAACTGGTCCTCGCTCATCCGCATCAGCAGGGTGTCGTCGGTGATGCCGGCGTTGGACACCAACACCTCGACCGGGCCGTGTGCGTTCTCCACCTCGGTGAACGCGGCGTCCACCTGCGCGTTGTCGGTCACGTCGCATCGCACGCCGAACAGGCCGTCGGGCACTGTCGATCCCCGGTGCGTCACGGCCACCTTGTCGCCGCGCTCGGCGAACGCCGAGGCGATGGCGAGGCCGATGCCCCGGTTGCCGCCGGTGACCAGAACGGACCGTCCCACTGCTGTGCTCCCGCCTCGCCGAGGTGTCGGTGGAGTGCCGACCGATCGGCGTGAGGTTATCCGTTACCGCCGCGTAGGCCGCCATCGGCACGGTTCGGTGCCGCTTGCGGGTCGCTTCAGAGCTCCTAACACAATGGCGCTCGATCAGGGAGCGGCGGCCAGGTGCGCCAGCTGCAAGGCGGAGGATGTCGCGGTCCCTCTCTGTTGGACCGGGGCCGACGACAACGCCGCAGATGGTGTGCCTGGGCGTCGCGAGCCGAGCAGTTGTTGTATTAGGAGCCTTCAGTCAGGTATCTCACGCGGGTCGCCGTAGGCTGGTCACCGTGATCATCGGGCTGTTGCATCCGGGCATGATGGGCGCCGGGGTCGGCGCACAACTGGTCGCGAACGGCCATCAGGTGCACTGGTGTCCGACCGGCCGATCGCGGCGGACGAGGGACCGGGCCGAGGCCGCCGGGTTGCTGGCGGCGGGTTCCCTGGCGGAGGTGCTGGCCGCCAGCGACGCGGTGTTCTCGATCTGCCCGCCCGCCAACGCGTCCGACGTCGCCGAGCAGGTGGCGGCACACGGCTTCACCGGCCTGTACGTGGAGGCCAACGCGATCAACCCGGCCAGGATGACCAGCATCGCCGCGCTGTTGCGGGCCGCGGGGGCGACCGTGGTGGACGGCTCGATCATCGGGCCGCCACCGGGTGCCGAGATCGCTCGGGTGTACCTGTCCGGGCCAGCCGGTGCCGTGGCCACCGTGACCCGGGTGCTGGCCGGCAGCCGCGCTGAGCCGAGGCCGATCGACGAGCGGATCGGGTCGGCCAGCGCACTGAAGATGGCCTACGGCTCGTACCAGAAGATCAGCAGGGCGCTGGCCGCGGTGAGCCACGCCCTGGCCGACGACTTCGGCGTCACACCGCAGTTGATCGCGGAGGCCGAGGCGATGCGCGGTAACGCGCTGGCCGGCCGGTCGTTCTTCCCCGGTGTCGCGGCGTCGGCGTGGCGGTGGGCACCGGAAATGGACGAGGTCGCCGAGTCGTTGCGCACTGCGGGCCTGCCGGACGCGCTGGCCGCCGGGGCCGCGAACGTGTTCCGCAGGTGGGACGCGGACAAGGACAACGTCGACCTGGATCCCGACACGGCACTGCGGCACCTGCGGGTCACGCCGACGGACTGACGTGGCGCGCGACGATCGTCGCCAGTCCGGGGCCCAGCCGTAGTTCGGTGGCCAGCAGCGCCGGGTGGGTCAGCCAGTGCAGCCTGGCGGTGTCCGGGGTGCCGTCGTGGGTCGGTGGCCAGTGGGTGAACGGCGTGAAGTCGTCGACCACCAGCGTGCCGCCGAAGGTCAGCCAGTCAGCGGGCACCAGCGGTGGTTCGGCCTGCTTGCCCTGGCCGCCGCCGTCCAGCACGAGCAGGTCGAACGGCCCGTGCGCGGTCAGTTCGGTCCAGTCGCCGCACAGCACGGTGACCCGGTCGTCGGCCGCGAACAACCGCTTGGCCACAGCGGCCCGGTCCGGGTCCCGCTCGACGCTGACCAGCCGGGTGTCCGGTCCGGCAGTCGCCGCCAGCCAGGCGAGGCCGACGCCGCAACCGGTGCCGGTCTCGCCGACGACTCCCCCGGTCAGGCCTGCGGCCAGCAGGCCGAGCAGCCTGCCCTGGGCGGGCTGGCAGGACAGGTCGAAGCCCGCGTCCGCGGCGGCGCTGACGGCTCGGCGGACCAGGGCGGGCAGGTCCGGGACGTCGCGATACGCGGCCGTGCCACCGATCGACATGGCGACCAGCGTCTCACCGGGCGCCCGGAAGGTCATCCATGGCTCAGGCGTTGTAGCTGGCGTGAGTGCGACGCGGACGGACGTGGCGGTGATCGGGGCCGGTCAGGCCGGCCTGTCCAGCGCGTACTTCCTGCACCACGCCGGATACGAGCCGGGCCCGGGATTCATGGTGCTGGACGCCGATCCGGCACCCGGTGGCGCCTGGCAGCACCGGTGGCCGACGCTCCGCATGGCGACCGTGCACGGCATCTTCGACCTGCCCGCGATGCACTTCGACCCGCCCGGTGACGAGGAGCGGGCGTCCGACGCCGTGCCCGCCTACTTCGCTGCCTACGAGCAGCGCTACGACCTGCGGGTGCGCAGGCCGGTCACGGTCACGTCGGTCAGCCGCACCGATGACGAGCGACTGCTGGTGCGCACCGACGACGGCGACTGGGCAGCACGAGCGGTGATCAACGCGACCGGCACCTGGCGGACACCGTTCTGGCCGCACTATCCCGGGCAGGAGACGTTCCTCGGCCGGCAACTGCACACCGTCGACTACCGGGGACCCGCCGAGTTCGCAGGTCAGCGGGTGATCGTGGTCGGCGGTGGCACGTCGGCCATCCAGTTGCTCACCGAGATCGCCGACGTTGCCACGACGACGTGGGTGACGCGGCGGCCGCCGATCTTCCGGGACGTCCCGTTCACCCAGGAGACCGGCCGCGAGGTGGTGGCCATGGTGGACGAGCGGGTGCGCGCCGGGTTGCCGCCGGACAGCGTCGTGAGCGTGACCGGGCTGGCTGCCACCCCGGCTGTGGTGGCGGCGCAGGCCAAGGGTGTGCTGGACCGGCAGCCGATGTTCGAGCGGATCACCCCGCACGGTGTCGTGTGGGCGGACGGCCGGTTCGAGCCCGCCGACGTGATCCTGTGGTGCACCGGGTGGCGGGCGTCGCTGGATCACCTGGCGCCGCTCGGCCTCCGCGAACCTGGCGGCGGCATCACGATGGACGGCACCAGGGTCGTGGCCGAGCCGAGGCTGCACCTGGTCGGCTATGGCCCGTCGGCAAGCACGGTCGGCGCCAACCGAGCGGGCCGGCAGGCGGTCCGTGAGATCAAGAAGCTGCTGACGGTCAGGGCAGCCGCTGTCCGATGAGCAGTGCCCCAGCGGCGGAGATCATGGCCAGGATCGTGCCAAGCACCAGCCACGGCTTGCTCGCGTCGGCCTGCTTGTTCTCGAAACCGATCTGCTGGCCGAGCCGGGCGTAGACCTGCTGCAACTGGTCGGCGCTGGCGGCCCGGTAGTAGCTGCCGCCGGACAGGTTCGCCACGTTCTGCAGGGACCCGTCATCCACCGGCACCGCCACCTGCTCGCCGCCGATGTCCACCACGCCGTGGTCGGTGCCGAACGAAATGGTGGAGATCGGCACGCCCGCGGTCTTGGACGACTTCGCCTGGCTGTAGGCGCCACGCGGGTCGTTCAGGTCCTGCGGGATGGTCTCCTTGCCGTCGCTCATCAGCACGATCGCGGCAGGCGGCGGACCGCTGGGACCGGCCAGTATCTTGCCGAAGCTCTGGATCGCCTGCAATGACGCCGCGATGGCCTCACCGGTGGCGGTCGCCTCGGCCAGCTTCAGGCCGCTGATCGCGTCGTCCACCTGCTGGTGGTCCTGGGTCGGCGACACGAGCACGGTGGCCGAACCGGCGAACGACACCAGGCCGAGGTTGATCCCGGAGGGCAGGCCGTCGGAGAACTGCTTGGCGGCGACCTGCGCGGCCTGCAGCCGGTTGGGCAGCACGTCGTTCGCCTCCATGGACAGCGAGACGTCGATCACCAGCATCACGGTCGCCCTGTTGCGGGGCACGCGCTGCTCGGACGTCGGGCCGGCCAGCGAGACGCTGAGCACCAGCAGCGCCAGCACGAGCAGCACCGCGGGCACGTGTCGCCACCAGCCCTGCCGGCGCGGGGCCACCCGTTCCAGCAGCGCCAGGTTGGTGAACCGCATGGCCCGCTTGCGCTTCATCCGCTGGCCGATCACGTAGCCGACGGCCAGCGCCGCGACCACCACCAGCAACAGCAGCCACCACGGTGTCGCGAAGCCGGTCAGGCTCAGGCCGAACATCAGGCCGCCCCTCCCGACCAGCGTCGCTTGCGGGCCACCACGAACCGCACGGTGTCCGCGATCCAGTCCGAGTCGGTGCGCAGCACCAGGTGCCCGGCACCGGCGCCGCGGATGGCGGCGGCCACGTCGGTCCGGTGTTCGGACGCCGCAGCGGCGAACTCACGGCGCAGCAGCGGGGTGGCGTGCACCTCGCGCTGCCGGCCGGACTCCGGGTCGGCGAGTACCACCGTGCCCACTTCGGGCAGGTCGATGTCGCGTGGGTCGATGACCTCGATGCACACCAGGTCGTGCCGGGCGGACAGGCCACGCAGCGGCCGTTCCCAGTCCAGCGGGCCGAGGAAGTCCGACACCATCACCAGCAGCCCGCGCCGTCTCGGCGGCCTGCGCAGCTGTTCCATCAGCTCGGCCAGGTCACCCCTGGTGCCGATGGGTGCGGTCGGGGTCGTCGCGATCGTTCGCAGCAGCGCCCGCGAATGGGCCAGCCCGCCACGGGCCGGCACGCGGGTCGTGTGCTCGCCTGTCGCGATGACGGCGCCGATCCGGTTGCCGCCGCCGCTGGTCAGGTGGGTGATCGCGGCGACGGCGCACACCACGAGATCGCGCTTCTCGCACATGGCGGTGCCGAAGTCCAGGCTCGGCGACAGGTCGACGGCCAGCCAGGTCTCCAGTTCCCGGTCGGCGACGGTCTCCCTGATGTGCGGCACGGTGGTCCTGGCGGTCACCGCCCAGTCCATCCTGCGCACGTCGTCACCCGGCTGGTAGGTGCGGGCCTCCCCCGGCTCGGTGCCCGGGCCGGGCACGAGTCCGAGGTGGTTGCCCTGCAGCAGACCGTCCAGCCTGCGTCGGACGTCCAGTTCCAGGGTGCGCAGGCCGGCCTGCAACCGGTCGCCCTGCAGTGTCGGCGGGGCCCAGGACGGCCGATCGTCTCGGCGTCCTGACGGGGTCCGGTCGTCGGTCACCGGATCGCCGGGGCCTGCGCGTGCTGCTGGCCGGGCTGTCCGGGACTCTGCGGGCGGGCGGACACCTGCGGCAGCGGCACTGTCTGCAACACGCGGGTGATGATGTGGTCCAGCGGGACGCCGTCGGCCAGCGCGTCGTAGGAGAGCACGAGGCGGTGGCGCAGCACGTCCGGCACGACGTCCACCACGTCCTGCGGCAGCACGTAGTCCCGGCCGCGGACCAGGGCCAACGACCTCGCCGCGGCGATGATGCCGAGGCTGGCTCTCGGTGAGGCGCCGTAGGACACCCAGCCTGCGACATCGGCGAGGCCGTGGTCGCCGGGGGTCCTGGTGGCGATCACCAGCCGCACGACGTAGTCCACCAGCGCGTGGTGCACGAACACCCGGGACGCGACGCCCTGCAGCCTGGTCAGTTCCTCGGGGCTGATCGCCTGCTGTGCCACGGGCGGCTCGACGCCCATCCGGTAGACGATCTCCCGCTCCTCCTCGGCCGTCGGATAGTCCACGACGATCTTGAACAGGAAGCGGTCGCGCTGCGCCTCGGGCAGCGGGTAGACACCCTCGTTCTCGATCGGGTTCTGCGTCGCGAGGACGAGGAACGGGTCGGGCATCGGGAAGGTCTGGCCGCCGATCGACACGTGCCGCTCGGCCATCACCTCGAGCATCGCGGACTGCACCTTGGCCGGCGCCCTGTTGATCTCGTCGGCGAGCACGAAGTTGGCCACCACAGGGCCGAGTTCGACGTCGAAGGTCTCACTGCCCTGGCGGTAGATCCTGGTACCCAGGATGTCGGCCGGCACGAGGTCTGGGGTGAACTGGACGCGGGAGAACGAACCGCCCACGACGGTCGCGAACGTCTCCACCGCGAGGGTCTTCGCCACACCGGGCACGCCCTCCAGCAGCAGGTGGCCCTTTGACAGCAGGCCGACCAACATCCGTTCGACGAGCCGGTCCTGCCCGACGATGACCCGCTTCACCTCGAACGCGGTGCGTTCCAGCAGTTGCGCGTCCCGTGCTGGGGTCTGGGCACCTGTCGTCGCCGCGCCCTGTCGTCCGGTGTCCGCGTACTGCCCCGGGTCGGTCATCTGCAGACCATCCTCCTGCCGTGTTGTCCCCGATGCCGGGTCGTTCCTGCGTACCGGCGAAACTACGGAGGTCGTCCGGGCAGCAACATGTCCAGTGCCACAACCCAGCCAACCTGATCACCAGTGTGACGGCTGTGAAGCTCCCCCGGCTAGCGGACCCTCCGGTAGGACGGCGGAATACCTGGCCAGATCGGCGGGAGTGTCCACGTCAGCGGACTCGCCGGGCAGTTCTGGCAGGTCCGTCACAGCGAGAGTGGACAGTACGGAGAACAGCGACACACCGGCCGGTTCGGGCGGCAGCGCGGCCAGCAGGCAGGGCAGGCGCCACACCCCGATCAGCCACTGCCGGCGCCCGTCCGCGTCGCGCAGCACCACCCCGTCCGTGGTGGGTCGGTTGGCCAGGTCGGTCCGCAGCCGTCGCACGGTGTCCCCCGTGACCCCGACCAGATCGGCGGCGAGCACGACCACCTCGTCGGCCGGCGCTGTGCGCGCGGCCAGTCCTGCGGCCAGTGCGGCCACCGGGCCACCACCGCGCGGTCGCTCCACGGTCCAACGCACCGGCAGGGCCGTCGGTCGGTGCGGACCGACCACGACGGTCTCGTCGGCCTCGGCCACGGCCATCACCGCGCGATCGAGCAGCGTCGTGCCGTCGATGGTGATGCCGGGCTTGTGCCGGCCACCCAGCCGACTGCCGCTGCCCCCGGCCAGCAGCACCGCGATCCACACGGTTCCACTGTATTGGTTATTCGGTCGAGGCTGTCGGGCCGTTCTGTCAGTCTGACGATGTGGTTGACCATCAGTTCGCCGACGCGGGACTCGCCGCGCTCTACGACCAGTCGTTCCCCTGGGACGAGCGGGGTGACTTCGGTTTCTACCTGCCGCTGATCATGTCGGCCGACTCGGTGCTGGACGTGGGTTGTGGCACCGGTGCGCTGCTGCACCGAGCCAGGGACGAGGGCCACCCGGGCAGGCTGTGCGGCATCGACCCGGCCGACGGGATGCTGACGCAGGCCAGGAAACGCTCGGACATCGAGTGGACCCTCGGCGATCTCACCTGGGTGGCGTGGGACCAGGAGTTCGACCTGATCGTGATGAGCGGCCACGCCTTCCAGGTGTTCCTCACCGACGACGACCTACGCATCGCGCTGGCCGCGATCCGCGCCGCGCTGACCGACGACGGCTGCTTCGTGTTCGAGACCCGCAATCCACTGGCGTGCGGGTGGGAACGGTGGATCCCGGCGAACGTGGCGGAGATCGGCGACACCGGGATCCGCACCTGGCACGACGTCGACACACCGGTGTACGGCGATCTGGTCAGCTTCACCACGACGTACACCGGTCCCGGCTGGGAAGGGCCCCGGTACAGCAGGAGCACGCTGCGCTTCCTCGGCCAGGAGCGGCTGGCGGAGTTCCTCGCCGAGGCCGGTCTCGCGATCCAGGACCAGTTCGGCGACTGGGACCGGCGGCCGTTGACCGACACCAGCCCGGAGATCATCACCGTGGCGACTAGAGCACCCTTGTCGCGTACGGCATGAGCCCGTTGTAGTAGCGCACCGACGTGACCCGGACCGGCATGCCCGACTCGTAGGCCTCCACCATCTCGCCGTTGCCGATGTACAGGGTCACGTGGTGGATCCCCGATGCCGAGCCGTTGGACGAGTAGAACAGCATGTCGCCCGGTCGGATCTGGGACAGCGGCACGTGTCGGCCTGCCTGGTACTGGTAGCCGCTGTAGTGCGGTAGGTAGACGCCAGCACCGGCGAACGCGTAGACCATCAGGCCGGAGCAGTCGAAGCCGATCTTGTTGAAGTCACCGAACTCGTCGGCCACGCCGCCGTCGTGGATGCCCCTGGTCGGGCCGCTGGCGTTGCCGCCGCCCCAGGCATAGATGGTGCCGACCGCCGACAGTGCCCTGCGCAGCACGACGGCGACCGAGCCGGTCGAGGCGAGCGAGATGGTGCGGTGCTTGCCGGAACTGCGGGAACCGGCGGCGCGGGCCGCACGGGCCGCCGCCGCGGCTTCGGCGGCCTGCTTGGCGGACAGCCACTTCTGGTACTGCCGCTGTTGTGCCTTCAAGCCGCTGACCGCGGCCTGGGCCGCGGACAGTTGCTGCTGGAGGCTGGCCTGGTTGGCCTGCAACCGGTTGGCCTGCGCGGCTTCGGCCTGCGCCGCGGCCTGTGCCCTGGCGATGGCGGCGTCCGCGACCTGCTTCGCCTTCTGCGCGGCCGCCTGCTTCTGCTTGGCGACGAGCAGTGCGGCGCGGGCCAGTGAGTCGGCGTTGGCCTTCTGGACGCGGGCTTCCTGCATCTGGTTGAGAATGTCCAGTTCGGACCCGCTGATCGCGTTGAGCAGTTCCTGTCGCAGCAGCAGGTCCTTCGGGCTCTTCGAGCCGAAGTAGGCGGCGACGGAGCCGAGCGCGCTGCCCTGCTCGAAACTGCCGGCCGCGAACTGGTCCACCTTGGCCCGCAGTTGGTTGATGGCGGTGTCCTCCGCCTTCGCCGAGATCTGCGCGGCGTTCGCGTCACTCTGCGCCTTGGCCGCCGCAGCCTGCGCGGTCTGCAGGTCGACCAGTGCCTTGTTCGCGTTCTCCTGCTTGAGCTCGACCTGGTCCTGGAGGTCCTGCAACGCGGCCTGCGCGGAGGACAGCTGGCTGGTGATCCTGCCGACCTGACCCGCCTTGGCGGCGGCCCTGGACTGGGCCTGCTTGACCGCCGAGTTGCTCGGGTGTGGCGGTGGCGGTGGCACGGCACTGGCCGACGTCACCACCATCAGTTGCAGCCCGACGGCTGCGGCCACCACGGCACCCACCAACCGCAGGCACCGACGCGTCCGTCGCTGTTTCGACGCAGCCGCCACGACCTCCACCTCCCGATCGACGCCCTGCCTCGACCCACCGGTCGGCCTAACGCAATCCGCTGAACAGCGTCAATCAGGCAGGGCAGGGCCACTGTGCCACTTCTACCTCGGTTGTTGCCACACGTACCAGGCAAAACTTGCCCATCGTCAACCACATGAGCACCATCGTTCACTCACGGTGATCGACTGTCGTCGAAGCGGTCACCGTGAGTCGTCGATACCACCCGATCGGGTAACGGCTGGTCAGAGCAGCGTGGAGCGGCCCCAGCCGCGGTTGATCCGCCAGCCGGCCAGCAGCGCCGCCACCACCGCGATGGCGAGCAGCACCAGCACCGCACGCAGCACCTGGCTGGTCTCACCGGCCACCGCGCCGCGCAGTGCCGACATCGCCCAGTACGCGGGTGACGCCGGCGCCAGGTGCCGCGCCCAGCCCGGCAGCGCGCCCAGCGGTACGAGTGCCCCGCCGAGGCTGGTGCTCACGAAGCTGCCGATGTCCTGCACGGCGGAGAACGCGGCCTGGCTGCGCAGCAGCGTGCCCAGCGCGGTACCGACGCACAGCAGCGTCACCGACCACACGGCGACCGCGAGGGCCAGAAGGCGAATGTCTGCGACCTGCATGCCCAGCACGACGACGCCGAAGCCGAGCACCAGCACCTGCTGTGCGAGCAGCATGGCCAGCACCGGAATCGCCTTGCCCACCAACAGTTCCGCCGGTCGCAGCGGGGTGGCGCGGAGCCGGTCCCAGGTGTGCCACGACCGTTCGGTCAGGATCGATGTGCCCACAATGGACAGTGCGAGCAGCGAGAACAGCACCAGCATCCCGGTCACCGCCTGCCCGACACCCGCCGAGCGGTCGCCCGGCATGGCGGCCCGGTAGAGCGGTTCGAACACGAGGACGGCGACGAGCGGCATCAGCAGCCTGCTGAGCAGTGGCCCCGGCTCGCGCAGCATCAGCACCAGGTTGTGCCGGATCAGTGCACGGGTGCGGAACACGGTGTCGGGCAACAGGAATCCGGTCTCGTGGGCCAGGGTGTCATGCGGCATCGGAGGTCAACTCCTGGGCGTGCTCGATGGACTGGTAGAGGTCGTCCAGGCCGGGCCTGCGGATGTCCACCGAGTCGGGCTGGCAGCCGGTGGCCAGGACGCCGGCCAGGGTGGCGGCCGGATCGAACGTGGTCACGTGCAGCGGCGGTCCCCCGTCGACGAACCCGACACGGACCTCGGACGGCAGACCGGCCAGCAGATCGGCCTGACGGCCCCTGGCGATCACCCGGCCGGCGTCGGCGACCGCGAGCGTGGCGTCCAACTCGGCGAGTTCGGGCAGGTAGTGGGTGGTGTAGACGACGGCGGCACCGGCCTCGGCCCTGGCCAGCACGGCGGCCAGCAACGCGTGGCGGGTGCTCGGGTCGGCACCGACGGTCGGCTCGTCCAGCAGCAGCACGGCGGGTGTCGGCAGCAGCGCGCAGGCCGCCTGGGTGCGCCGCTTCTGGCCGCCGGACAGTTGGCCGACCGGCCGCTCCAGCACGTCGGTGAGCTGTAGTTCGTCGGCGGTGGCGTCGATCGCCGCGCGGAGCGTCCTGGCGCGCAGGCCGGCCAGCGAGCCGAACAGCCGCAGGTGCTCGCGGACGGTGGCCGGCAGGTACAGCGCCTGGTCCTGCGGCGCGACGCCGACCAGCCTGCGGGCCGCGTTGCGGTGTCGCAGGGCGTCGACGCCGGCCACCGTGACCTGACCCGCGTCCGGCCGGACGAGACCCGTGACCACCTCGACGAACGTGGTCTTGCCCGCGCCGTTGTGGCCGACCAGTCCGACGATCTCGCCGGGCCGCACGGTCAGGTCGAAGCCGTTGAGTGCTCGCCGGCCGCCATAGCTCTTGATCAGTCCTGTCGCGATCAGCACAACGCCTCCCGTGGTGATCTACATTGTATAGATCTACAGTGTATAGCTGTGAGTGGGAGACGGCAAGAAATCCTCGACGCGGCACTGGCCGTCGCGGACGAGCACGGGTTGGCGGCGGTCACAATGCGGGCCGTCGCCGAGCGCGTCGGGGTCACGCCGATGGCGCTGTATCCGCACGTCGGCGACAAGGACGGGCTACTGGACGGGATGCTCGGCAGGCTGCTCGGCCAGTTGCCGCCCATCGAGGGCGGCGAGTGGCAGGAGCGCCTCGGCACGCTGGCGCGGGCGATGCGGACGCTGGCCAAGCAGCATCCGGGCGCCACGTCACTGCTGTTCGCGCGGCCGACCGTGTCGCCGGATGCCGTGCGGGTGGTGGACTCGATCTACCTGGCACTGTTGGAGGCAGGCGTGCCTGCCGACCAGGTGCCCAGGCTCGAACGCCTGGTCAGCACGCTGATCCTGGGCTACGCGGTGTCCGAGGCGAGTGGGCGGTTCGGCAGTGGCACGCAGAACCCGAGGGCGCGGCGTGGCCAACTGCCCACCGGCGACCTGCCCGGCCACCACGAGCTGGCGGAGACCCTGGATCGGGAGGTCGACTGGGACGCCGAGTTCGAGGCGGACCTGGTCGACCTCACCGACCTGATCAGGACCTACACCCGTCGTCAGGGCAGCGCCCCGACGTACTCGCACTGAACGACGGTCCCGGTGACGAGCCCACCAGAGGACACCTCGTGGCCGGCCGAGTCGTTCATGTTGATGTTGTCACCGGTGCCGCCGTCGACGGTGGTGCCGCCCGCGGCGATGGTGCCGAGGAATGCTTCGCAGACGGAGAAGAACACCTGGCCGTAGTCGGCCATGGCGCTCTGCTGGCCGTTCACGGTGGGCGCCTCGACGATCCACTCGGCACAGTTGCCGACCAGCGACGTGCCGGTGGGAGCGGAGAAGCTGACCGACGTGGAGTCACCCGTTGTGCGGTTGGTGAGGAACACCGAGGCCGACGTGGCGCCCGCGCCGGACGTGCAGAGCAGCGCGGTGATCATGTCACCCGGATTGACCGGCAGGTTGGTGATCTGGATCTCCGGCTCGGGGAACCACTCCCACCACGGGTAGATCACGCGGGTGACCGAGCCGCCGCTGCGGAAGACGGCGGACTGGATGCCGGCCTGGCAGACGTCGCCGGAGCCGTCGCCGTCGATCCCGATCCAGCTGGCGGCGTAGTACCACTGGTTGTCGGTCGGGGCGTCCACGTCCGGGATCACCCAGTCACCCTGCACCCAGCTGAACGACTTGCCGGCCGGTGCGGCCACGACGCCGCCGGACCAGTTGGTCGAGGTCTCGGTGCCGGCAGTAGCTGTGTTGGCTGTCGGGCCCGCCTTGGTCTGTCTCGGCCGGTGCTGGATCTCGGGATTCTGGCGGAGGGTCGCGGGGATGTAGTTGAACTTGTCGCGCAGTTGGTGCAGCACGCGGTCGTAGCGGGCCAGCTGGTGCTCGTCATCGGGCCGGGCGGGCAGCCCGACGTCGGCCAGGTCCTCGTTGGAGGCGCTGGCCAGGTCGAGCTTCTTCGCCGGGTGGTAGGTCGTGACCCTCATGCCGCTGGCGAGGGTGTGGGTGCTCCTGCCGTGTTCGGCCGGTGCCATCGGGATGGTCATGCGCTGCCTCCTGCCGCTGTGGTCCCGCTCGGCGCGCGGGACCGGTGTAGAGGAAGAGGGCGCCAGGGGCTTGGCTGATACGTCCGAACGGTCGCCACAATGAGCCCGAATGGTCGACACGCGAGCGGCAGATCCAGACGCGGTGAGCGCGACGGGGTCAACAACGTGAACGGTCGACATGGCCGAGGCAAGGGTCGACACGCCCGGGCAGCGGCCGGCACACCGCGGCGGCCCTCGACACGCACACGCCGGCAGGCGACTCGCCCTCGGATGCGGTCGACACGCCGACCGCCCCAGCGGTCGGTACGCACACGCCAACAGCCGACACGCGTGCGCAGGCAGGCGACTCGCCTGCCGGCGTGGGCGACACGCCCTCGGAGGCGGTCGACATGCGCGCGGCTGTGGTCGACACGCCCGAACGCGGTGGCCGGCCCTCCCCCCGTCCGCCCCCGCCGTTCAGCTCAGTCGGACAGGAACTCGATCCGGTTGCCGACCCCGTCTTCCGTGTGGAACCGGCGCCGGCCCGGAATCTCCGCCGGATCGGCCCACCTCACCGGGCGCCCAGCCGCCGCCAGCGCCCCCGCCACCGCGTCCACATCCACCACGAACGCGGGGTGCGCCTTCGCCGCCGGCCGGAAGTCCGCCTCTACGCCGACGTGCAACTCGCCGTCCGGGCCACCTCGGCCGGGCACCTGGAACCAGCACCCGCCCCGAGCCGCCAGCAAGGGTGGTTTGGGTAGTTCCGGCCACCCCAGCACGCCGGTGTAGAACGCCCGCTGCTGATCTTCGGCGCCTGCCGGACACGACACCTGTACGTGGTGGATCACGGTGCACACCTCCGCCTACCCCGCCTTGCCGGTGATTACAGGACAAGCGTACTGTTTGCGGCAAGGGCCAGTGAGCACGCGATCACCACGTGCGCGACACTCGGCCCAGCGCCCCACCACGAACCACGACCGACCCGAACTGACGGAGTACGACGTGACCTCACCGGCGAGCAAGGACAGCTTCGGTGCCCGCGGCACACTCAGCGTTGGCAACGCCTCCTACGAGGTGTTCCGACTGGCTGCCGTGGACGGTGCCGAGCGTCTGCCGTACAGCCTGAAGATCCTGCTGGAGAACCTGCTGCGCACCGAGGACGGCGCGAACATCACCGCCGACCACGTGCGGGCGCTGGCCGACTGGGATCCGTCGGCGCAGCCGTCGATCGAGATCCAGTTCACGCCGGGCCGCGTCGTCATGCAGGACTTCACCGGCGTGCCCTGCGTTGTCGACCTGGCCACCATGCGGGAGGCCGTCACCGAACTGGGCGGTGACCCGGACAAGGTCAACCCGTTGGCGCCCGCTGAACTGGTGATCGACCACTCCGTGATCGCCGACGTGTTCGGCAGCCCGGACGCCTTCGAGCGCAACGTGGACCTGGAGTACGAGCGCAACCGCGAGCGCTACCAGTTCCTGCGTTGGGGCCAGACCGCGTTCGACGAGTTCAAGGTCGTGCCGCCCGGCACCGGCATCGTGCACCAGGTCAACATCGAGCACCTGGCGCGGGTCGTCATGGTCCGCAACGGGCAGGCCTACCCGGACACCCTGGTCGGCACGGACAGCCACACCACCATGGTCAACGGCCTCGGCGTGCTGGGCTGGGGCGTCGGCGGCATCGAGGCCGAGGCCGCCATGCTCGGCCAGCCCGTCTCGATGCTGATCCCGAGGGTGGTCGGCTTCCGGCTGCACGGCGAACTGCCCGCGGGCGCCACCGCGACCGACCTCGTGCTGACGATCACCGAGATGCTGCGCAAGCACGGCGTGGTCGGCAAGTTCGTGGAGTTCTACGGTTCCGGCGTGGCCGCCGTGCCGCTGGCCAACCGCGCCACGATCGGCAACATGAGCCCGGAGTTCGGCTCCACCTGCGCGATCTTCCCGATCGACGCGGAGACGATCGAGTACCTGAAGTTCACCGGCCGGGACGCCGACCAACTCGCCCTGGTCGAGGCGTACGCCAAGGAGCAGGGCCTCTGGCACGACCCGGACGTCGAGCCGAACTTCTCCGAGACGCTGGAACTGGACCTGAGCACGGTCGTCCCGTCCATCGCGGGCCCGAAGCGCCCGCAGGACCGGATCGAACTGTCCAACGCGAAGCAGGGTTTCCGCACCGTCCTTGGCAACTACACCAAGGACACCGCGAGCGACATGGTGGACGAGGCGTCCGACGAGTCGTTCCCGGCCAGTGACTCGCCCTCGCACTCCTCCGCCGCGAACGGCGCGAGTGGCAGGCCGAGCAGGCCCACCACGGTCACCGTGGATGGCCACACCTTCGAGATCGACCACGGCGCCGTCGCGATCGCCGCGATCACGTCGTGCACCAACACGTCCAACCCGTCGGTGATGATCGGCGCGGCGCTGCTGGCCAAGCGGGCGGTGGAGCGCGGCCTGAACCGCAAGCCATGGGTGAAGACCACGCTGGCGCCCGGTTCCAAGGTCGTCATGGACTACTACGAGCGGGCCGGCCTGCTGCCCTACCTGGAGAAGCTGGGCTTCAACCTGGTCGGCTACGGCTGCACGACCTGCATCGGCAACTCCGGCCCGCTGCAGGACGAGATCTCGGCCGCGATCAACTCGGCCGACCTGGCCGTCACCGCCGTGCTCTCCGGCAACCGGAACTTCGAGGGCCGGATCAACCCGGACGTGAAGATGAACTACCTGGCCAGCCCGCCGCTGGTGGTGGCCTACGCGCTGGCAGGCTCGATGGACGTCGACCTGAGCACAGAGCCGCTGGGCACCGACACCGATGGCAAGCCGGTGTTCCTGGCCGACATCTGGCCGACCCCGCAGGAGATCCAGGACGTCATCGCGTCGGCGATCTCGTCGGACATGTTCACCTCCGACTACGCCGACGTGTTCGCCGGTGACGACCGGTGGCGTTCGCTGCCCACGCCGACCGGCAAGGTCTTCGAGTGGGACGGCGAGTCCACCTACGTGCGCAAGCCGCCGTACTTCGAGGGCATGGCCGCGCAGCCCAGCCCGGTCACCGACGTCAGCGGCGCCCGCGTGCTGGCGCTGCTCGGTGACTCGGTGACCACCGACCACATCTCCCCCGCCGGTTCGATCAAGCAGGACTCGCCCGCCGGCAAGTACCTGACCGAGCACGGCGTCGAGCGTCGCGACTTCAACTCCTACGGTTCGCGGCGCGGCAACCACGAGGTGATGATCCGGGGCACATTCGCTAACATCCGGCTGCGCAACCTGCTGCTGGACGACGTGCAGGGCGGCTTCACGAGGAACTTCCTCGCGGACGGCGAGCAGACCACCATCTACGACGCGGCGGTGGCCTACGCCGACGCCGGTGTGCCGCTGGTTGTGTTGTCCGGCAAGGAATACGGCTCCGGTTCGTCGCGTGACTGGGCGGCCAAGGGCACGTCGCTGCTGGGTGTCCGGGTGGTCATCGCCGAGTCGTTCGAGCGGATCCACCGGTCGAACCTGATCGGTATGGGCGTGCTGCCGCTGGAGTACCCGAACGGCAAGACCGCGGCCTCGCTCGGCCTGTCCGGCGACGAGACGTTCGACTTCACCGGGATCACCGCGCTGAACGACGGCGACATCCCCGCCACCGTCAAGGTCACCGCGACCAGGACGGACGGTTCGACGGTGGAGTTCGACGCCAAGGTCCGGATCGACACCCCCGGTGAGGCCGACTACTACCGCAACGGCGGGATCATGCAGTACGTGCTGCGCAAGATGCTGCGAGGCTAGGACCCGACAGAACCGGCGGGGCCGCAAGAAATTCGCGGCCCCGCCGTTGTCGTGTGGGAACCATCACATCATCCACACGTCTGTGAAAGCACTACTCCGAATACGGGGTGACGCATCCACAGCGTGAGGACCACAGACATGAAGCAGCATCCCTGGCTCTCGATCAAGACCATGGCCGTCGCGGCCGTCACCCTGGCGACCCTGGTGACCGGCGCGATCGTCGTGCCGACCATCGCCGACGCGCAGACCACGACCGTCAACACAGGCACCGGCCTGAGCAACATCAGAGTCGGCAGACATGCCACCTACGACAGAATCGTGCTGGACTTCCACGGCCAGGTGCCGAGACAGTTCCGAGCGACCTGGGTATCGGTCCTCAGACGGGATCCGTCCGACCAGCGCGTTGTGTTGCGGGGCAAGAAGTTCCTCGACATCGCCGTGCAGGGCACCTCGGAATTCGACGTCGACGGCAGGCGTGTGTTCCACGGCTCGACGAAATTCAACACACCGCAGTTGCGCAACGTCCGGGCCGTCGCGATCATCGGCGACTTCGAGCGGGTGGTGAACATCGGCGTCGGTGCTCGGCACCGTTCCTGGGTGCACATGTTCACGCTGACCCGGCCGAGCCGCCTGGTGATCGACATCGGCCGCTAGACCGGTCCGAGTACGGCGAGGGGTCGGCCACCTGCCAGGCCGGCCCCTCGTTGCTCATTTGCGCAACGACTCAGTGGGCCAGGACTCCAGTCGGTACGCGCTGTCCCAGAACAGCCACTCGTACTCCGTCGCCCTGGTGAACGCGGCCAGCATGACGTCCTGGGTGTGCTGGTCGGCGCCTGCGGCTGCCTCGTCGACGGCGTGCCGGCAGGTCGCCACCGACTCGGCGTAGTCGTCGTCGGCGTAGGTGTCGATCCACGCCAGGTACGGGTTGTCGGCGCCGGGTCGCAGGTTGGCCAGGATCTCGGTGCCGACCTGCTGGTAGACCCAGAAGCACGGCAGCAACGCCGCGATCAGCTCCGGGTAGCCACCGGTCTGCGCGGTGGCCAGCAGGAACGACGTGTAGGCAAGGCAGGTCGGTGACGTCTCGACGGCCTGCTGGTCGGCGTCGGTCATGCCGAACCGGTCGAAGTAGCTGTCGTGCAGCGCCCGCTCCACCACCACCGCCTCCTGGGCCGCGCCCGCGAAGAACGCCACGTCCCGGCTGGACCCTGCCCTGGCGGCAGCCACCGCGAGCGCCCGCGCGAAGCCGACGAGGTAGCGGGCGTCCTGCACCAGATAGAACTGGAACCGTTGGGTGCTCAACGATCCCTTCGCGAGCTCGGCGTTGAACGGCAGGTCGATCATGGCGCGCTGCAGTCGCTCGGTGTGCTGCCACGCGCGTGCACAGAATCCGGTCACCGGCCCATGATGCCGCCCCGCCCGGGCAGCCGGACATAACGGGATGGTCAAGTACGAGTGCCTCGGTGACCGACACAAGGCCTCAGGTGGGTCATGCCACTAGGCCGATCGGGCGATTCATCGCTCACCGGCGAACTTTTCTCGGTCAGGCCGCTCACCAGCCACTACCGTCGGCCCATGGGCACCACGAGGCGGCCGACGACGGCGAGGGCGCCGCCGCTGCACCAACGAGCCAACCGTCCACATCAGACCGTCCCGGCCAGAGCGAAAAAGTACGTCCTCGCAGGACTCGGCCACCATTGTGGACCGGGTCCCAATTGTACCCAACCAATAGAAACGGGCATCCGCAGATAATCCGACAACCCTGTTCTGAATGGCCGCCGGATGACGTTCCACGCCACGTGGCACCACTGGTCAAATACTGGACATCTGCTGCGGACGCGTGCCACGATAGGAAGCGAAGCCCTATTGGAGGTATCCGTGCCCACCGGGTCAACCGAACTCGCTAACGAACTGAAGACGCTTCGCAAGGGCCGCGGCCTGCAAGCTCCGAAGCTCACCGAGCAGGTCGGCCCCTTGTTGCTGAGACTGTGCGGAGCTGAGGGAACAGAGAACTCGGCGGCGATCCGGGAGAAGCTCTCGGATCGGCTGCGTATTCTCTCCGACAGATTGCCGGACGATCTGCGGTTGGCCGTGACCATCGCGCTCGCGCTGCACCCGGACACCCAACAGCAGTTCCTGCAGGACCGTGTACAGTTCCTGGCCGATCTCCAGAAGCGTGACGTGCGCACCATTCGCAGGCGCATGGACGAGGGATTCGACCTACTCGCGGAAATAGCGACCAAACCTGCTGACACAGCGGCTCGGGGCAGCGGACTTGGCTGGTACATCGACCGCATGGAAGCCATCCTGCGCATGGACAAGCCGTCCCCGGTCTGTTTCGAGCGGCGGCGGATCGTCGCCGAGTGGGACGGGCTGGACCAGATCCAGGCGATGATCACCCTGCCCAAGGACGAGCACCGCCCGACCGACGACCACGACCTGTACACCGAGTTGTACTTCGGTGCCACGCTGCAGGGCACGGTTCGCAAGTCGGAGAACCGGTTCGAGTTCCTACTCGGCCTGCCCGAGCCGCTGGCGATCGGCGACCGGCACGAGTACGGGATGCTGTTCGGGGTGCCGCCGAACCAGCCGATGCGCACCCACTACGTGTTCTTCCCGGACCGGCGGTGCGCGGAGTTCCGGGTGCGGATCAGGTTCGACCCGGACCAGTTGCCGCCGACCATCTGGCGGGTCGCCGAGGTCTTCCACCGGGAGATCGACGACAACCAGCCGAACGACGACCTGCTGATCATCGACAAGGCAGGCGAGATCAACCTGACGTTCCACAACCTGCGGCCCGGCCACGGCTACGGCGCCCAGTGGATACCGGCCTGACGACCACACACGGATGAGCTGACCGACGGCGCCAGACCCGCGCCGCCGCTCGCCCCGCGGTTGTGCGGGCTGATCACTTCCGCAGCACCGTGCTGCCGTGCGGACCGCTGGTGTGCGAGATCAGTTTGGCGTAGCAGTCGTCGACGCCGATGCCCGCCGAGTCGCACCAGGCGTTCGCGCCGGCAGGGTCGGCGAAGGTCTCCGGCACCACCGTCACCCAGAAGCCGCCACGGGAGAACGTGCTGAAGTCGCTGGAATCCAGCAGCAGAGCGCCGGGGTGGGCAGCGGCCTGCTGCTGGAAGTCCTGCCAGATCAGCAGGTTGTCGTAGGTGACGCCGTTGGCCACCAGGCCCTGCGTCTTGGCGGACAGTTCGGGCACCCAGGACCCGTCCAACGCCTCGACCGCCGACCGGTCGGTGGTCCGCTCCTGCTGCAACTCGGCCAGCGCGGAGGCGTCGTCGGTCGGCTCGGCCGGCATTGTCGTGGTGGCAACCGGGGGCGTGGTCGTGGTGATCGGCACCTCGGTCGCTGTCGGCAGCGGCGCCTGGGTCGCCACGGCAACCGGGCTCGGGGCCGCCGCCTGCTGGTGCCGGTGTAGCACCAGTACCGCGCCAACACCGACCGCGGCCAGCACCAGGACGCCGGCCAGGATCACGGCCAGCCACGGCGGGCCACCCCGTTGCCGGTGCTGCGTCGGTGGGCGCATGGCCGGTGCACTCCACGGTGCCTCACCGGCCGGAACCTGCACGGCGACCGGCGGTCTACCGGCGTCGGTGCGCACCGCGATGCCGCAGTACGGGCAGAACGGGCTGCCGACCGGTACCTGGAGCCCGCAGGCAGGACAGGTCATGATCGGCTCCGACATCGGCCACCTCCGAATGCTCTGCCAGGAATACCGGCATGCGAGATACTCGCCCGGCTCAGCCGTTCTGTCGTTGCGGCGCCGCCGAATGGGACGCATTTCCACTGACTGACCATGTTCTGTCATGAAATCCGCCTTCGGGCCGGGTAGCGCGGTCCCGACCCGAAGACGGATACTAGTTGGGCGCAACTCGTGCTCAGCCGAAGAAGACGGCCAGCAGCGTGGTCAGCAGGATGTAGATGCCATGCGGCTCCATGGGAACTCACCTCCCCTCGGGGTCAGATGCGGGCTCGACTCCGGTGTCCGGCACTAGGAACCGGGCACCGGAGCGAACTGCGTGGCGAGGGCGATGCCGAGCACGACACCGAGGAACAGGGTGAAAACGGCCACCCGAACGGTCACCGAAACAGCGCAGAACATCCTCACGGTTATCTCCCCACAATGTTTCGCCTACGTCGTCGAATTCGTGGGATCGAAATCCGGTTCCGACGTGGCGATCAATTCCTGATAAGAACCATGATTGCTCTGCCGGCCGGCGGCCGAAAGGCGTTGCCGGAGCGCTCGCGGAGTGGGAAACAGGAAACAGCGGCCGCCGCCGTCCCGGCAGGCCGCCGCGTCACTGCAACTTTCATGCCGGTGAATCGATCGAGCCGGTCCGAGCCGACCACAGCCGAGCGGCTCCTGCACGATCTCCGCAGCTCAGCGGCACTACACAGGCCAGCCGGTCCAAGGCTATGGTCTAGACCAGTAAACGCGAGGTAACGCGCCGCCCGGGAAGCGTTTACCGCGGCCTGCCGCCGCCCTAACTTCTCGTCGACACCCGTCCGAGGGTCGACCGAGGAAAGGACCCGCAAGTGCCGACACGACTATCCAGGCCACTGGCGTCCCGGGTACGCGCGGCTGCCGTGGTGGTGGCGGTGGGCGCAGTGACGCTCGCCGCGCTCAGCGGGGCGCAGGCAGCGTCCGCCGCCGTCACGCCGAACAGCACGAGTTGCTCGTCGACTGCCACCCCGACCGGCACCACGTCCATCGAGGGCGGCCAGTACATCATTCAGGACAACGAATGGAACTCGACCGCCGAGCAGTGCCTGACATACACGTCCGGTACCGCGTGGTCGGTCAGCACGGCCAACTTCAACCTGCCCACCAACGGCGCTCCGGCGACCTACCCGTCGATCTACACGGGCTGCCACTGGGGCCTGTGCACCCCCACCGGTGACACGATGCCGATCCAGGTCAGCAACCTCGCCACGGCGACCACGTCGTGGAGCACGACGCAGCCGGCCACCGGCGCGTACGACGTGGCCTACGACATCTGGTTCAACTCCACGCCGACCACCCCCGGCCAGCCCAACGGCACCGAGTTGATGATCTGGCTGAACAGCAGGGGCGGTGTGCAGCCCTTCGGCGGGCAGACCGGCACCGCGAACGTCGACGGCGACAACTGGAACGTGTGGACCGGCCAGCAGACCTCGTGGAAGATCATCTCCTACGTGCTCAACCCCGGCGGCACGTCGTTCACCAACCTGGACGTGAAGGCGCTGATCGAGGACGCCGTCGCAAGGGGTTCGATCAACCCGGCGCACTACCTGATCGACGCCGAGGCGGGCTTCGAGATCTGGCAGGGCGGCCAGGGCCTGGCCACCAACAGTTTCTCGTTCAACGCGACGGCCGGAACCGGCACCGGCACGACCGGCGACACTCAGGCGCCCACCGCGCCGACCGGCCTCGCGGTCGGCGGCACGACCACCACCAGCGCTTCGCTGTCCTGGAGTCCGGCCACGGACAACGTCGGCGTGACCGGCTACCAGGTCTTCCGGGGCACGACGATGGTCGGCACGACGGCGGGCACGAGCTTCACCGACACCGGGCTGACCCCGGCCACGACGTACGGCTACACGGTCAAGGCGGTCGACGCGGCGGGCAACGTGTCGGCGGCGTCCTCGGCGGTCACCGTGACGACGGCGGCACCGACAGCACCACCCGGTGGCACGGCCGGGTGCACTGCGGCCTACTCGATCACCACGCAGTGGGCCACCGGCTTCACGGCCAACGTCGTCGTCACCAACAACGGCACCAAGCCGACCAACGGATGGCAGGTGAAGTGGGCCTGGCCGGGCAACCAGCAGGTCAGCACTATGTGGAACGCGACAAGCGGACAGACCGGCGCGGCGCAGTCGGCCACCAACCTCAGCTACAACGGGGCGCTGGCGGCAGGTGGCAACACGTCATTCGGATTCCAGGCCAGCTACAGCGGCAGCAACGGCATTCCAACGCCGACCTGCGCGGCTAGCTGACCGTCACTGGGGGACCGTGGGGTCGGTGTTATGGGCGACGCCGGCCCCACCTGGTCACGAGCCGGTCGGGACGAGGGTGAACACCCTGATGTCCCGGCCGGCTCGGTCCGCGTAGGTGTCGTAGGCCGGCCACCGCTCGGTGAGCAGCGGCCACAGCCGGTCGCGTTCCTCGGCCTCGGCCAGCCGGGCGTGCACAGGCACCGTCCGGCCGCCCACCGTGACCTGCGCGGCGGGCTCCGCCAGCAGGTTCGCCGACCAGGCCGGGTGCGCGGCGCCGCCGTAGTTCGAGCCGGCCACCACGTAGCCGTCGGGTCCCTGCACGTACAGCAGCGCCACGGTGCGCTGGGCACCGGACCGCCGGCCGGTGGCGGTCAGCAGCAGACCGTCCACACCGGCCAGTGACAACAGCCCGAACCTGGCGCTGGTGCGCCGCTGCACAGCCTCGTCCAACGGCACGAGGCGCTTGGCGATCGGCGGGAACCAGGACGCCCTACCCGACCGGCGGACCAGCGCAGCCAAGGGATTCATGCCGGCCACTGTAAAGGCTTGGCCGGCCATCCAGTAGGTCAGCTCACGGCCAGCCGCTTGGCGTGTGCGCTGAGCAGTTGCGCCGTGCTGTTCGTCGTGTTGGCGGGATCGTTGTCCCACACGATCCGGTAGCCGTCGAAGTTCGGGTAGAACGACCCGTCGTCGACCCGGGACGTGAGCAACCAGAACTGGTCGCCGGCACCGTTGTTCGCCTCCACGGCCCCGGTCCACGCCAGGTAGCCGGCGTCCCGCGCCGCCTCGTCCGGCACGCCCTGGGCCGCGTTGATCGACAGGCCGTACTCCTCGAACACCACCGGCTTGCCCAGTGCGCGGCCGTCCCGTAGGTGATCGGTCACCCACGTCACGCCCCACGCCGCCGGATCGGTCCCCGGTTTGGCGTCCGGCGACTCACCCCAGGACTGTGGGTACATGTGCACCGTGCCGTAGTCCACCGACCGCAGCGCGACGAAGGACTTCCACTTGTCGCCCTCGAACGTCGAGTACGGGTAGTCGGAGTTGGCCGGGTCGCCGTAGAAGCCCTCGTCGCCGACCGCGACCAGTTGCCGTGGCGCGAGGCTCTTCACGAACGCGCTCATCTCGGTGACCCACGCCAGCACGGCGGCACCGGTCTTGTCGCTGCGGTTGCGCGGCTCGTTGGCCAGTTCGAACGTCATGATCGTCGGGTCCTCGTTGTACCGCAGCCCGGTGTACGGGTTGAGCCGGTGCGTGACGAACCTGGCGTACGCCCGGTAGCAGTCCCTGATCGCCTTCGTCGTGTAGAACCTGTCGTGGTTGGTCGCGTCGCCGGTGCTGTCGTCGGGCAGGCCGAGGAACCATTTCACGTACTGCTGCATGCCGCCGTAGTCGGCCCAGTTGTTGACCAGCGGCAGTACCAGCCGAATGCCGAGTTGACCCGCTTTGTAGATCGCGTAGTCCAACGGGTCGAATGCCGCTGTGTCGTACACGAACGGCTCGGGTTGCAGCGGGATGTAAGTACCACCGGAACCGTCGGCGAACGCCCACGCCCGCACCACCGGCAGGGCCATCGCGAACGCGTCGTCCAACGCGGCGTCGATCATGTAGTGCGACTGCTGGTGCAGGTAGTACGTGTTGGTACCGCAGAACCGGAACTTCTTGCCGTTCAACAGGAAGTCACCACCTCGGGTGGTGACGAACGACGGGGGGCGGTCTGGGAACACGTGCGCCGGGCGTCGTTCGGTGCTGGCCGCCGCGGTCGGCGCGAGCACCGCGGACGCGGCCAGCCCGGCGGCGCCCGCGACCGTGCCGGCCAGCATCGAACGCCGAGTGGCGCCTTGTCGTGGTTGATCGGGATTGGGCGTGACTACCATTGTCACCCTCCGGAAAGCTATTAGCAGTGCGAGCACTATACCGGTTTAGTGCATGACGGCCAGAGCCTCGGAGAGATATCCCTATCAACCCGTTTGCGCTGTTCCTCCCGATAGCAGTTCAGCCGGTGGCCCGCGCCAGCGACACCGCGAACCTGCCGTCCGGATCGGTGAACCACCTGGCCAGCTCGAAGCCTGCGGCGGCCAGTTCGGCCGTGACGCCCGGTCGGGTGAACTTGGCGGAGACCTCGGTGCGCATCTCCTCGCCCTGCGCGAAGCGCACGTCCAGATCCAGCGCGGCCAGCCGGACCCGCATCGCCCTGGTGGCCCGCAGCCGCATTTCGATCCATTCGGCCTCCGGGTCCCACAGCGCGACGTGCTGGAAGGCGGCAACGTCGAAGTCGGCGTCCAGTTCCCTGTTCAGCACCGAGAGCACGTTCTTGTTGAACTCGGCGGTCACGCCCGCCGAGTCGTCGTAGGCCCGCACCAGCACGTCGGGGTCCTTGACCAGGTCGGTGCCCAGCAGCAGCCACTCCCCCTCGAACAGCACGGACCGCAGCCCGGACAGGAACTTGGCCCGCTCGCTGGGCACCAGGTTGCCGATGGTGCCGCCGAGGAACGCGACCAGCCTTGGCCGCTCGACCGGCAACCGGTCCAGATGCTCGGTGAAGTCGCCGACGACGCCGTGCACGTCCAGTCCCGGGTAGTCCGCCGCGATCGCGGCGGCGGCCTCCCGCAGCGCGGTCGCTGACACGTCGACCGGCACGAACTGGCGCAGGCCGGTGGTACGCAGGGCGTCCAGCAGCAGCCGTGTCTTCTCCGACGAGCCGGAACCCAGCTCGACCAGGCTGACCGCCTGGGTCAGTTCGGCGATCTCCGGCGAGTGGTCAGCCAGTACGCGCCGCTCCGAGCGGGTCGGGTAGTACTCGGGCAGTTCGGTGATCTGCTCGAACAGTTCGCTGCCGCGAGCGTCGTAGAACCACTTGGGCGGCAGGGTTTTCGGCATCGCCAGTAAACCGGCGAGCACGTCGGCACGCAGCGACTCGGCCACGTAGTCCTGACTGAGGTACACGTCCACCGTGATGTCGCTCATGATGTTGTCCCCGTCTCTGGTGTCGCCAGTTCTTCGGTCAGGGTGCGCAGTCGGACGCCGAACCGGGTGGCCAGCACGAGATGCCGGTCGGGCACCGCCTGCCAACCCGGGTCGTCGTCCCACGGCTCGGAGGCGACGACCACCTCCTCCGTGCCGGGTAGCACGGACAGCGCGTGGTCCCATGCGGTGCCCAGCACGGTCTCGCCGTCGGTGAGCAGCAGGTTGAGCCGGGAGCCCGGCGCCAGCGCCGCCACCTCGGTGACCAGCCCGGCCAGCGCGTCCTCGGGGGGTTCCCCGTTCTTCAGTCGGTGCCGCAGCAGCGCCCACAGCAGCGCCGAATCGGTCGGCGCGTCCATCGTCAGCAGGTCGGCCACCGGCAGCCCGGCAGCCAGCACGGCCATCGAGTCCGGCCAGCCGGTGACCCGCCCGTTGTGGCTGAACAGCCACCTGTCCCAGACGAACGGGGCACACGCCGTCTCGATGATCGGCATACCGACGGTGGCCGACCGGACCGCTGCCAGCACCGCGGACGACGAGATCGAACCAGCCAGCCCCGCGAAGTTCACGTCCGTCCACATCGGAACGGAGCGTCGGTAGCGGAGCGGGTCGGCGCCGCCGGCCGGATACCAGCCGACACCGAACCCGTCCGCGTTGACAGTGCCGCCGCCACGCATGTCGCGCGGTGCCCAGCTCTGCCGCAGCAGCGAGTGTTCCCGGTCGATCAGCAGGTCAGCCAGCGGCCGGGCAGGGCCGAGATAGGCGATGTGCCGGCACACGTCAGGCCGACTCGTCCGGCCGCACGTCCCTGGCACAGCGGAAGCCGGAGAAGATCTGTCGCCGGATCGGGTGGTCCCAGTTGCGGAACGTGCCCCGGCAGGCCACCTGGTCGGTGCCGAACGAGCCACCGCGCAACATCTTGTAGTCCGGCCCGAAGAACACCTCCGAGTACTCCTGGTACGGGAACGCGACGAAACCGGGATACGCGGTGAAGTCGCTGGAGGTCCACTCCCACACGTCGCCCACCAGCTGGTGCACACCCAACGGCGACGCGCCGGCCGGGTAGGCACCGACCTCGGCCGGCCGCAGGTGCCGCTGGCCGAGATTCGCGCGGTCCGGCGTCGGTTCGTCATCGCCCCACGGGTACCTGCGGGACCGGCCGGTGGCCGGGTCGAACCGGGCGGCCTTCTCCCACTCCGCCTCGGTGGGCAGCCGCCTGCCGGCCCACTTCGCGTACGCCTCGGCCTCGTAGAAGCACACGTGCACAACGGGTTCGTCCACCGGCACGGGCTCGACGACGCCGAACCGGTTGCGCAGCCAACCATCGCCGTCCCGGCTCCAGAACCGGGGTGCGAACAGGTCGGCCTCCTGCCGGTGCGCCCAGCCCTGCTCACTCCACCAGCGCGGGTCCTCGTAGCCGCCTGCGGCGATGAACCGCAGGTACGCGCCGTTGGTGACCGGCACCGTGTCGATGGCGTACGCGTCGACGTGCACCTGGTGTGCTGGGCGTTCGTTGTCCAGTGCCCACGGTTCGGCCGACGTGCCCATCGTGAACGGGCCTGCCGGCACGATCACCTCGGCGGGCAGCCGCTGGCCTGCCGGCGGCTTCGGCGGTGCAGGTGCGTCCAAAACCGCTGGCCCGGTGCGCAGCTGGTGGGTGGCCAGCATGGTCTCGTCGTGCTGCTGCTCGTGCTGTGCGATCATGCCGAACGCGAACGCCCGGTCCAGCAGCGGCCTGCCCTCCAGCGGAGTGCTGGCCAGCACGTCCAACACCTTGTCCCGCACCTCGCGGACGTAGCCCCGCGCTTCCGCCGGGTTGAGCAGCGGCAGCGTCGGCCTGCTCGCCCTGGAGTGCTGGAAGGCGTCGTAGAGCTGGTCGATGTCCTCACGCACCGGCTCGCGGCCGCCGACGTCCCGGACCAGCCACAGTTCTTCCTGGTTGCCGATGTGCGCCAGGTCCCACACCAGCGGCGACATCAGCGTCGAGTGCTGCTTGACCAGATCGTCGTCGTCCACGGCGTCGGTCAGCGTGGTGCTGCGGGTGCGCGCCCTGCGCAACGCCTGCTCGACCGAGTCGCGCAGGCCTTCGATACTGCCGATTTCGGCTTCGATGCTCATCAAACCGCCCCTCCCAGGTGCGCCCCACCCGTCTCGATCCGGTCCGCCAACTGCCCGAGCACCGTCGTCGCCATGGCAGGCCCGATGTCCGTGCCCAGCCGCGTACCGGCGGCCAACACCCGCTCGGCCAGTGCCAGCACGGCCTTGCCGGCAGCGGCGATCCGCCGGTCGGCCAGGCCGTAGCGGGCCGCGTGCAGCCATCTGCCGGCTGCCGGTTCGGTGGCCGCCAGCACCTCGTCCACGGTGGCCTCGTCGGCCATCAGCCCGGCCAGCAGCACAGCGGGTGCCACCCAGTCGTCACCGTCCTGGGTGTCCAGGTAGCGGACCTCCAGGTAGCCGCGCGGCCGGACCGGTGGGAACAACGTGGACAGGTGGTAGTCCAGGTCGTCCTCGGTGGGCCGGACCGGGATGGCACCGTCGATCCACTCGGCGAACGTCATCCGTACCGGCGGCGCCCAGCTGCCGTTCGGGCTGCGCACGCACATCACCGGCGCGTCCAGTGCCTTGCGGGCCCAGTACTCGGCCGGGTCACCGGTGACCGAGGACGGGCGGTTGCGCACCGGATCGGCGCCGAACATGGTGCGCATCCGGCCGGACACCCACGTCGAGGACTCACCGCGGCGCTGGCCCGAGTTGGCGAACAACGCGGAGAGCACCGGACCGAGCGCGTGCAGGGCGGCCCACCTGCTGGCCACCCGGTCGGGCTGACCGGCGTCCACGCACACCTGGAGCCCCGCCGACGCGCACATCCAGGCCAGTCCGTCCGACCCGTACTTGGCGAACTCGTTCGCCATCGCGGCATAGCGGGGGGTGTCCAGCAGTCGATGGACGTCGCGGTCCTGGTCCAGGCCGGATCTGCCCAGCACGAGGCCACTCTCGGCAAGGAGATCGGCCATCGACGCGGTGTCAGCGGCGACGGCGGTGATGAGATCGGCCAGGGAGCTGTGTGGTGGAGCGGAGATCTCGACCTGGCCGCCCGGTTCGACAGTGACCAGCGAACCATGCGACATGGGCAGGTTCGGGCTGTCCGGGTTGACGGTGCTGGGGGCATGCGGTCCGAGGGCGGTTGCCAGCCGCCGGAGTTCGAGCGGAGCACGTGGATCGTGTGCGTCGTGCACTGTCCACTCCAGCTCGACGCCGACCAGCCGAGGTGGCCCGTGCTTGAAACACACGGAGGCGACGTAGGTCTCGGCAGCCGCTCTGTCGTGCAACGGCGACGAGACGGATTCGGCCGTCGCCGTATCCCGTAACGCGGTCATGTCACATCGTCCTGTCAGGTGTCCGTTAGTGACGGCATCAACGGTGGGTCTGACGATCGACGCTACCCGTGGGGTCCGACAGCCGCACGGACGCGACGGTGAACTACCGGGGTCCACCGGGCGACCCCGGCGTGCCGGCGCTGCCGCCGCCAGGCCGGTGAGCAGGCAGATCGTGGCCATATCGGGGTCGGCGTAAAGCGTGCGCAAGAGTCACGAAATCCCAGTCTCCGAGCGTGGACGGCCACGCGCTGGGACAACGGCGGGCGCTATGCTCAGCGCAGCGGTGGGTGAGCGTGCTCCCGAGCCGTACGTACGGTTTGCAATGGGTGCCCCGGTGCTGGGACGATCGGACGATGCCCAGGGTCAGCCAGGATCACCTCGACGCACGGCGCAGGCAGATCCTCGACGGATCGCGGGCGTGCTTCGCGCGCTACGGCTACGAGGGCGCCACCGTGCGCAGGCTGGAAGAGGCGACCGGCCTGTCCAGGGGCGCGATCTTCCACCACTTCCGGGACAAGGAGTCGCTGTTCCTCGCGCTGGCCGAGGACGACGCGCACCGCATGGCCGACGTGGTCGCCGAGCAGGGCCTGGTGCAGGTCATGCGGGACCTGCTGGGCCAGCGCTCCGGGCAGCACGACGGCGACCACCCGGCCGACTGGCTGGGTACCCGGCTGGAGGTGTCCCGGCGGCTGCGCACCGACCCGGACTTCCGCGCCAGGTGGGCCGAACGCTCCGAACAGCTGACCACGGCGACCCGGGAACGGCTGCGCAGGCAGCACGCCGCCGGCAACCTGCGCGACGACGTGGACGTCGACGTGCTCACCGCGTTCCTGGAACTGGTGTTGGAAGGCCTGGTGTCGCACCTGGCGATGGGGTTGCCGGCCGACGATCTCGGCCCGGTGCTGGACCTGGTCGAGGAGAGTGTGCGCAGGCACCGCAGGGGCTGAAACCCGTTCGATCGACCAACGGTGAACGGCTAGCGTGTCGACCGGCTTGAGGGGGTCGACATTCAGCAGCGTGCGGGCGGCCGACTGGTGCACTACGCAGCGGCCGCGACACTGGCCCGGTTCGCCGACGAGATGGTCGGCCTGTCCGTCGTGCTGTTCGTGTTGGACCGGACCGACAGTGCCGCGCTCGCCGGCGCCGCCGTGGCCGGCTACACGCTGCCCGCGGTGCTCACCGGTCCACTGCTGGGTGCCTGGCTGGCCAGCGCCGGCAAGCGGGCCACGTTGGCGTTGGCCGGCAACGAGTTGGTGCTGGCGGTCGTCGCGGTCGCATTGGTGCTGACGGTCGGCCACGTGCCGGCCGCCGTCGTCGTGGTGCTGACGGCGTTCGCCGGTGTCAGCCTGCCGCTGACCAGCGCCGGCTACTCCAGCCTGCTGCCGGCCATGGTCGACCGGCAGGCACTGGCCAAGGCGAACACGGTGGACGCGATGTCGGTCAACGGTCCGGCGATCGCGGGGCCGGCGGTGGCCGGCACGCTGGCCGCCGCGCTCGACCCGACCGTGTCGATCCTGGCCGTCGCTGTCGTCGCGGTGGCCGCCGCCGTCGTCACGCTGCCGATGCGGGTGACGCCTCGCGAGACTGACGTCGACCGGCCGTCGCTGCTGCGGGTGGCCAGGGCCGGCCTCGCGCACCTGGCCAGGACGCCTCCGTTGCGCGCCGCCACGCTGGCCAGCGTCATCAGCTACGGATGCGTCGGCCTGCTGGTGGTCGCGCTACCGGCCAGGGTGGTCCAACTCGGCGTCAGGTCGGCCGATGCCGGCTACCTGTGGACGGCGTTCGAGGTCGGCGGCGTGCTGGGCATCCTGCTGGTCAGCACCCGGCTGCGGCCCGCGCGGCCGGAACGGGTCGTGTTCGCGGCCGTCGGGTCGTACGGGGTGCTGCTGGGTGTGCTGGCGTTCCTGCCCAACCTGGCGGCCACGCTGGCCGTCGCCGTGGCGGCCGGCTTCGCGGAGGGGCCGTGCCTGCCGTCGGTGTTCGCCGCGCGGCAGCGCTACTCCCCCGATCACCTACTGGCCCAGGTCTCCACCACCGGCGCGAGCCTGAAGATCGGCGCGTTCGCGCTCGGATCGGTACTCAGCGGCACGCTGACCGGCACCGTCGGGCCGGCCGGCATGCTGCTACTGGCGGCAGCGGGTCAACTGGTCGCGGCGGCCGGCGGCCTGGCGATCGGCCGGACCGGTACGGCCACCACCGAACCGGCTGTCACCACCAACGATGTCCACGGCCGTACACCTTGAGATGACCCAGCGTGCTGCGACCGGTGATCCTGATCAGCGGACCGGCTCCCGAGATCGGCGCGGACGCCAGGATCTTGCGCTTGCCGAGCACGGCGTCGCCCTCGTCGACGACGGTCGCGTTCTCGCCGACGGTGAGCACCACCTTGCCGCAGAACGAGGACGCCTGGACCAGCAGTTCCTCGCCGGCCGCCGCGTCGGTCAGGTCGAGGTAGACGGCACCGAACAGCGACCTCGCCTCGATCCGG
>DASXYT010000149.1:0-8837 GCA_036502345.1 Pseudonocardiaceae bacterium
CTCGAGGGTCACGATGCGGCAGGCCGCGGACAGGGCGGTGCCCTGGTCGACCAGTTCCCTGACCCGTGCTGCCAACCGGAGTTGGTGGCGGGAGTACCGGCGGTGCCCACCTGCGGAGCGTTGGGGCTCGATTAGCTTCGCCTCGTCCAGGCTGCGCAGGAAACCCTGGGTAGCGCCCAGGATTTCCGCGGCCCGGCCCATCGTGTAGGCAGGGTAATCATCGTCATCGAACTTGTCGGCCGCGCTGATCCCGGCCTGATCGCGTGGGTCTGGAATCATCGCGCCTCCACATCACGAGGGACCCCGGTGCCGTAGCACCGGGGTCCCGGGGTGTTGGGGTACATCACCATTGCCCGGCCATAAGGCCGGCTTCCTGTGTCCGCGTCCGCCCGATAGGCAGACCAAGCGGGGATCGTTGCTCTGTAACCGGAGACCACCTGCCAATCTGATGGGACTGCGGCTCTCGCCGGGCGAAACTCAGCCACAGCGAGGCGATCCAATGATGCAACCCTTCCCTTCTCCTCTGTGTCATCCACTGACTGTGTACTGCCTGTACCGCAGGCGACGATCACGACTGGAACCCCTTACCGATACCGGCCCCAGCACAGCGATCTCGCTGGTCACCGCCGCAACCCTCGAACCTTGATCGGATCCGGCGCGCCTGACCGTACTGCCTACTTCGGAGTTTCAGATCACCCGCCGGGACCCGTGCCCTGATCGGCCCCGGACAGCCTGACCTGTGCTGTCTCACGTCGCGGGTAGTTCGTCATCTCCCGCGCCCACTTGACGTTCTCTCTCGTGCAACACGGAGAACACTACACACGCCCAACAGCGAATGTCTACCCCAGCCACCACAGATTTACTCAGTCGGGTGACGCCCTCGAGAGACGTCACCGGCCGTCGGCGACCGCGACAAGCAGGCCGACGCCACGGCGAAGATCATAAGCAGCCGGTTCGGGGAGGCTGGGCGTGCCGAGGCGATCGCCGCGGCGGCGGCCTGGCCGGGTAGTCCAGCGGCCGGCTGCGTGGTAGATGTCGCGCTTTCCCTCGACGGTGGCTTCACCACCCACTGACTCGTCCGGATCCTCCGACGATCGTGTGGCGCGGTGCCGCGACCGACGTTCCTCGGCGTCCTACCACGGCCCTCACCAGTCCCGGGAGAGCACCGATCATGCCCACCTCGCCCCAACTCACCGCTGACAGCGGCGACCCGCCGTACGGCTCCCCCACCGCCACGCTCGTCGCCGCCGTGCTCGGCTTCTTCGTCATCACCCTCGACTCGCTCGTGGTCAATGTCGCCCTACCCGACATCAGGGATGATCTGGGTGGCGGCATCACCGGCCTGCAATGGGTGATCGACGGCTACACCCTCATGTTCGCCGCGTTGCTGCTATCCGCGGGCTCCCTCAGCGACCGCGTCGGCGCGCGGCGCGCCTTCGGCACCGGGATGGGCGTGTTCGTGGCCGCGTCCGCGGCGTGTGGTCTGGCCCCGAACCTGGCCGTGCTGATCGGCGCGCGCCTGGTGCAGGGCGGCGGGGCCGCGATGATGATGCCGGCCTCGCTGACACTGGTCCGCGAGGCATACCCCGACACGGTCCAGCGCGGCCGGGCGATCGCCTGGTGGACCATCAGCGGTTCGGTGGCCGCCGCGGCCGGCCCGGTCCTGGGCGGCGCGCTGAGCCTGGTCACCTGGCGGATGATCTTCTTCATCAACCTGCCGGTCGGTCTGGCCGCGCTGATCCTGCTCTCCCGGGCGGCGCGCTCGCCACGCCGCGACGTGCCCTTCGACCGGACCGGCCAGATCGCCGCCGTACTGGCCATGGGAGGGCTGACGTTCGGGGTGATCGAGGCCGGCGCCGACGGCTTCCGGGCGCCGACAGTGTCCGTGGCCCTCACGCTGGCGGTAACGGCGATGGCCGTTTTCGCTGTGGCACAGGTACGCGGGAAGCAGCCGATGGTCCCGAGGGAGTTGCTGCGCTCGCGCACCGTGCTGATCGCCTCGGGCAGCGGTTTCGCGTTCCTGGCCGGACTGACCGGCACGGTCTTCGTCTACAGCCTCTACCTCCAGCAGCACCGTGGCCTGACCTCGCTCGCCACCGGCCTGGTCTTCCTGCCGATGACCGCGCTGTCGGCGTTGCTGGGCGTGCCGACCGCCTGGATGGCCGAGAAGTTCGGACCGAGGCTGCCCATTGTCGGCGGCCTGTTCCTGATGGGCACGAGCCTCACCGTGCTCGCCGCCCTCCCGGGCGCCGTGCCCGTCTGGCTGTTGGCCCTCGTGCTCATCCCGGTCGGGTGCTGCGGACCCCTGGCCATGCAGCCGACGACGGCGGTCTTGCTCGGGCACGTCCCCGCCGAGCGTTCCGGGGTGGCCAGTGGCGTGTTCAACACCAGCCGCCAGATCGGCGGTGCCCTGGCCGTGGCCGTCTTCGGCGCACTGCTGGCCAATCAGACCGACGTCCTGTCCGGCCTGCGGCGCAGCCTGCTGATCGCCGCGGCGTTGGCGTTCGCCGCAGCCGGCGCGAACCTGTTCACCTCGGTTTCCCGGCGGTCGTGAGCAGCGGCTATCGCAGGATAGACAGGCCACGCCCGATCCGCCTGGCCCAGAACACCGGCCGCCGTTAGCGGCAAGCCGATCCGCACGTCGGCACAGCGGCCGATGCGAACTATGGAGTCCACTAGGGACGGACTATCAATGGCCGATCACGGTGCGGTCACCGTGCGCACCAGATCCCCGGCCGCCGGCCTGGTCGAGCGCATGACCGGGTACCAGCGGTCGTTGCCCAGGTGGAGAAACAGCGGTTTGGCGTCTCGCGCAACGTTTGCGTCTCGGCCTGCAGCCCGGGGGCCGCAGTGTGTCGCCCACACTCGACGGTCATCCCTCTCAGGCTGGACGGCTTATCCTGGTGTGGTGTTCTGCTCGAAGGTTTCACGCAGCGTCGTCAGACTGGCGGCCAGCAACCGGGACACGTGCATCTGCGACAGTCCGACACGCTCGGCGATCTGGCTCTGGGTGAGATCCCCGAAGAACCGCAACGCCACGATGCGTGCCTCGCGCTCGGGCAGTCGCGCCAGCGCCGGGTACAGCATGGCGCGGTCCTACACCAGGTCGAAACCCTCATCGACTTCGGTCAGGTGAGGGTTTGTCGGGCTCAGGCTGTCGGCACCGGACTCGTCCAGAGACTCGGCGGTGTAGGCGAAACCGGCCTGCAGGCCCTCGTTGACCTTCTCGACCGGGATACCGAGGTCGGTGGCCAGTTCGCTGGGCCGCGGTGCACGGCCCAGTTGTTGTCCGAGTCGGGTGGTGGCGTCGGCGATGGAGGCGTGCAGTTCCTTCAGGCTACGAGGGACGCGCAGCGTCCAGGTGGAGTCCCGGAAGTACCGCCTGACCTCGCCGGCGATGGTCGGCACGGCGAAGGCCAGGAAACTGGGCGTGCGGGTGGGATCGAAGCGGTCGACGGCGCCGATCAGCCCGAGGGTGGCGACCTGGAGCAGGTCCTCGTCGGGTTGACCACGGCTGCGGAACTTCCACGCGATGTGCTGCGCCACCGGCAGGTGTCCAGTGACCAGCAGGTCCCGGACCCTGGCACGCTCGGTGTCGGGCAGCGTCGCGTCACGCAACCGATCGAACAGCGGCAGCAACGACTGGTACTGATCCTGGGTTCTCTGAGTAGCGGTCATCGTCAGTCCCATCATGTCCACAACGACGCTCCGGTGGTCGGCCGCAGCACGACGGAACGGCGGCAGCCATCGACGTCACAACCGGCCGCTACCGAGGTGCCCGACGGAGGGCTGTTGACTCAACCGCTACCGCATCGACCATCGGTCATCCCGGCACTCCGGGCAACGAGACACACACCCAGCACGCGCGTGTGACCGTGCAACGCGCCCCATCTGCGCTGATCGGAGCACGGCAGGCCACCCTGGCAGTTGGCTTCACCGCAGACGCGTTCGGGGACGCGCTGGCTGCACGAGTTCGGCGGCGAGGTCGTCATGCCACCCGGCAGGACGCAGCACGGGCGGCTCAGGGCCGCCGGGGCGATCAGGCCGGGTGCGGACGTCTTCCAGGAAATGGGCGACTGTGTCCGGCGGCGGCGTGACGGTGGTACCGCCGAGGTAGCCGAGCACGAGCAGGTCCTCACCGGAGTGGGTTTCCACGGCGGCCGACCAGCCATGCTGTTCGTCCCACAGCAGGGCCAGGTCGCGGTCGGGAAAGCTCGGCAGTGCCCAGTCCAGCGCCACATAGGCCGACGCGGGCACGTCGACATCCACCGTGCAGGATTCCGGTCCGACACCAAGAGCACTCGCGACGCTGTCGACATAGCCACGCAGCGCGCGGGAGAACCGCTGGTCGACCAGGAAATCGGGGGCGGCGGGAAAGACAGTGGTCATGGGAGTGCTCCTGCTGAAGTGGGGGACGACGAGGTGGCCTGTCGTCCCCCCTTGAAGCGGAAACAGCGCCAGGTAAGGCCATAAATGGCATCACCCCACCTCTGCGCTCGGCGGGTCAGGCCGCTGTGCGTGCGGTCAGGCGGTGATCTCCTGACGGCCGGTGTCCGGCGCCGTGATCTGGATCCTGCGTGGCTTGGACTTCTCCGAGATCGGGATCGTCAGGGTGAGCACACCCGCCTCGTAGGAGGCGTCGATGTGGTCGGTGTCGAGGGTGTCGCCGAGGAACAGTTGCCGGGAGAACACACCCAGCTGTCGTTCACTGAGCAACATCTGGACGTCCTCGCCCGCGTTGACGGGGCGTCGTTCGGCCCGCACGGTGAGCACGTTGCGCTCGACCTGCAGGTCGATGGAGTCCGGCGCCACACCGGGCAGGTCGACGTTGACGATGACCCGCTCGTCCGAGCGGTAGGCGTCCACCGGCATGGTGGCCGGCCTGGACCAGGTTCCGGGGGTTCCGCCGAAGAACTGCTGGGTCAGGCGGTCCAGCTCACGGAAGGAATCTGCGCGCATCAACATCGGGGTTCCACCTCCATGTCGTTCGACTGTCGTTGTCAACACGCACTACCGTTGTAACATGTCATCCAAACGATGACAAGTGTGACGTCATCGACACGATGACAGGAGATGCTGCTAGTGGAGAGAGACACGACGGGGAGGGTGCTCGACGTGCTGTTGGCGGTGCTGGGTGACCTACGCGCCGGTCACCCTCAGTCCCCCACCAGCTCCGAACCCGACGCGGCCACGGCCGCCGTGCTGCTGGAAGCCCTAGCACTGTTACGGGGACTGCGCGAGCACATCGCGGGGTGGGAACCGGAGCTGATCACCGCCGCGCGCGCGGCAGGCGCGAGCTGGGCACAACTGGCGCCCGCGCTGGGGGTCACCAGCAGGCAGGCCGCCGAACGACGCTACCTGCGGCTGCGACCCACCGACACCGGAGAAACCACCGGCGAAGCCCGCGTACAGGCCGCCCGCGGACAACGCGCGGGAGACCGCGCGGTCACCGACTGGGCCCGGGCCAACGCCGCCACCCTGCGTCAACTCGCCGGACAGGTCAGCGCCCTACCCAACCTCACCCGCCACGCGCGGGACCAGGCCGACCAGATCCGTGCCGCCCTCGCCGGTGACGACGCCGCCACCCTCCTGACGCCCCTTGGTGATCTACCAGCGCTGCTGGGCGCCGAGCACTCCACACTGGCCGATCAGATCACGGCGGTGACCTCCGATGCCGAGCACCACCGTCAAACCACACTGAACCAACGCCACACGCCCTGACCACGTTCACGTGGCACACCCGGAGCCACTGCTCGCCCGGTGAACATCCTCGCCCTCATGTGGCCGCTGACTACCGTTTCGGAGGTGCTGACATACACGTACCACCAGCAGACGACGACATCAGCACCGTAAGCGGTCGAGGACTACCACCGTTGCTCGCAGGACGCGATCGGACAGATGATCCCCTCGGGGAGGCGTTGCGACGTGCACAACGCCACACCGGCAGGTGAAACGCGAAAAGGCGCCCGCCGATATAAACTACGGGCATCCAGCAGTCTCCCGTAGCGTCGCAAGGGTCATCTGGTGTTCGTCCTATTCGTCGACGAGACCCCCGCGCTGAGCCGTCAGATCGGACAATCAAGCATGGCACAGAAAACAATCGTTCAGCTCGTAGACGACCTGGACGGCACCAGCAGTGCCGACATCAAGACCCTCGAATTCGGCCTCGACGGCGTCACCTACGAGATCGACCTCAACGATGCCAACGCCAGCAAGCTGCGGGAACACCTCGACGCCTTCATCGGCTCGGCACGACGCACCGGAGGGCGGGTCAAGCGCGGGCTGTCCACGGCAGCCGGTCATCAGGACGGCTCCGGCCGCAGCCGGGAGCAGACCCAGGCCATCCGTGCGTGGGCACGGAACAACGGCCACACCGTGTCCGAACGAGGTCGTATCCCGGCTGCTGTCATCGAGGCATTCGAGGCCGACGCCGGCAAGCCGAAGACGCGCAAAGGGCGCTAACACCGGTAGTCGTCACCGACGTGGGGTGCCCGGGCCCACGCGCTACTCTGGGCGCGTCGGCACTCATTCGGCCCCGTGATGATTGCGAACACCGATCGCAGGCCGGCGAGCATCAGGGACTCACGCTATGGTCGAGTGTGGACGCTTCGCAGTAAGCTATCGCTCGTCACCCGCTCACGCTGCGTGACCTACGCCGCGAACGACCCATGGCCCGCTCCCACTCCACGCCGCGCGGCGACCGCCGAGTCGGCGGCCGTGCGGCAGCCCCGCCGTATCGAGAACAGCCACGCGCAGTCCACACCGGACACGCGGTGGGGACCAAGCCACTCGCGCACGTAGTCGCGCCACAGCTGGGCCGTTGCCTGGCTCACCGTGACACGGCCGGATCGATACATCTTGGGCGGGCCCACCACCACACCACCCGGTATCCGCTTCACGACAGGACGTTCGACCTCCGAACGAATCTGCCTGCATTGAGGAAGATGCCATCGGCGACAAACAGTCGCGGAAGATGAGTGAACTCGTCCTGCCTGTCCCCTCGCTGTGCCGCTGTGGCGGACGCGGTTGTTCGCGCTGTCGGCGATGCGATGGGCGGCTGCGGCGCTGGCGCTGTTCCGGCTGGGACTGGCAGCCCAACTACTGGACGGGCCGGGTTCGCTGCGGTAAGGGCCGTATCCGGTCTGCTACGCGGCCGGCGGTTGGGGGCCAGGTCTGGCCGGGCTGAAAGCACTACGGGAGCGGACCCTGGATGTCGACTTGCTGATGGCCGTCGCCGCGATCGGCGCGGCGGCGATCGGGCAGGTCACCGACGGCGCACTGCTGATCGTCATCTTCGCCACCTCCGGCGCCCTGGAGGCCAGCAGATGCAGGCCGACCGGTAGTGCTCGTGGTCGACCTGAGCACGCTGGTCTTTCGCGTCGCAGGCGGCGCGCCGTACTCTGCCGTCGCTCACCTGTGGGCATCTCACACAGGCGGGTACGACGGAAGGCGGTGGGGGAGATCAGTGCAGCAGGCAAGCCCGGTGCCCGGCGAGCCGCAGCCCGGTGGCGTGACATGCGATGTGGACACCACAGCCGCCTGCGCCTATCTCCACCTCGCAGTTCCGGTGCCGCAGGCAGCGACATCGTCGCCGTCCGCGGCACTCGGTGGTGCGGGCTCGGTGCGGGTGACGGTGCTCGCCTGCGGGGTGGTGGGCAGCGATGTCGTTGCCGTACCGCAGTAGCACGCCGAGCAGCAGTGTGCCGTGGTACCGACGAAATCGACGCATCTGATTACTCCCTTGAAATCGGGCTGGATCAGCCACCGGTGGTGCAGACCGAGCAGCCGGGCATACCGATGAACGCGGGCTTCAGGTCGGGATGCGCCTTGACCGCCGCCGACACGATGTGCAGAGCCTGCACCTGAAACAGCGTCAACGCCGCCCGGTCGAGCGTGAAGTACACCTCCAGGTCGGGGGGGTGACGCGCCGGCGGTGCTCGAGACTCGGATCGACCCAACGGCGCAGCGCTGACCTCGGGAGTCCTGTACGGACACTCGTACGGGAGACACGTCGGCCCCGCGTCGCTAAGGGACGGCGGGGTCGACGGCACTGCGGGAACTGCCGCTATGGCATGGGAGGCAACGGGAACCGCAGCGAGGCTCCGGCCTGGTGTTCCTTGATGTCGGTGTCGGCCTCGACATGTCGGACCGATCCGCTCTCGTCGATCACTGCCTGCGCCAGTTCGTCCAGGATGTCCTCGGTGGGCCGGGTCGAGTGCTCGCACAGCGGACAGGTCTGGCCGGAAATGCCCAGCCAGCCGCAGTTCGTGCACACCACGCCTGCGACCATGACGCCGTCCTGGACCAGCAGCGTCTCCACCGCCTGCGCCGTGGCTGCCCACAGGCATTCGGCGACGCCGAGCACGCCGTAACCGCGCCCCATGGCCGCCCTCTCCAACACCTCGCCGACCAGCCGGAGGTCGACGTCGCGCACGTTCCGCGCGACGATGTCGGCCGCGTTCTGCTTGATCTCGCCCAGGTCCGCCGCGTGCGGGTCCACGGTGAACGTGCCGGCCACCCGCTCGCGCAGGTCACGCGGTAGGGCGTCCAGGAAGTGCGGTACCTCGAACCGGTGGCCACCGACGGCGAGCAGGTCGTAGCCGTCGGCCTGGAACAGGTCCGCCAGCTCCGCCGCTGCGCGCCGGTAGTGTTTCTTCGCCAGTTCCTCGGCCTTGTTGTGCATCCGGTCCTCGGCCATGTTCGCCGCGTAGTCCGGCTTGCGCAGCTTCCGGTCGGACAGCGAGCGGGCCGGCTCGATCTCGTCGCCGAACAACTCCCACACCTCCGCCCTGGCGCGGTCCACCACCACGACGCAGCACCGCGTGTACTCCTCCAGC
>DASXYT010000150.1:0-4939 GCA_036502345.1 Pseudonocardiaceae bacterium
CGACGTCACGTGAGACGGATGGAGGACGATGATGGACGGCGCTCACCTGCAGCAAGTCTATGTCGAGTTATTCGTCACCAGTGTGATGATGAAAGGCAGGGGCGTACACCGACGACTCACTGAACGCATCATCACCGCCCACGCCGACAACATCGATGGATACCTCGCAATGTCGATTGCCGGCTGGGATAAACATGAGACGAATATCCCGATCCGAGCACTATGGGGTTGCAATATCGATCATTCCTATAGCTCTGTAGCCAACCGTCGCACTATAACGAAACTGGCATTTCCACGACCCCTTCGAAAGGGCGAACGACACTATTTTGCCTCAGAAGTGGTCAGCGACGTAGAGCAAGGTCGAAACTGGGTCAATATTGAGGTCGATCACCACGGTATCGCTGCCGGCCGGTTGCATGGGCGCGTACCCATCAGAGGCCTAGTCGTTCGGATTCAGTTTGACGGTATCGACATTCCCGAAGCGTGCTGGTGGTACGCCAACCAGACCGAAGATGAGCGGCGACTACGACCACCGATCGGTGATCGCCACCTGGTTCCAATCTTGGGGGGGACTGTCGAGTACATATTCAGACAAAAATGCGTCCCAGCGGGACACTATGGTTTAGCACTTCGGTGGCCTCCAGGCCGCAGCAACAATAGTGAAACAGAGGACAAAAGAAATGCTTTCGACTTCGATGTCGCAATATCCTTCGCCGGCGCCGACAGAGCTGTGGCCAAAGAGATCTACTCCGTATTGAGAGCTGCCGGATATCGCGTTTTCTACGATCTGGAGCAGCAACACCGCTTGCTAGGATCGGATCTCACCGAATTCTTACATGACACGTATTTCCGACGCAGCCGATATGCGATTATTATCGTGTCAAAGAATTTCATGAAGTCGAAATGGGCCAGCAACTGGGAATGGCGCGCCGTTCTGGCAAGGATGCAATCCCAGCGTGACCCGTATGTCCTTCCCTACGTGATCGATGAAGTGGCCATCCCAGGATTAAACCCGACTATCGGATTCGCCACCTTTGACCAGTACCAGCCGAGCGATTTCGCGAGACTTGTCATGAAGAAGCTACGCCTCGGCTAGGGCGAACCGGCTCCGATCCGCCGACAGTGATTCCCTGGCGGTGGCGCTGTCTCGGGTACGGTGTCGCCGTGGCCGACGACCCGACCAGGCTGACACCGTATGACCAGCAGGTACTGGCGAAGACGGAGCGACACGTCCGGGACTTGCTCGGTGCTGAACCCACAGGGCACGACTGGTGGCACGCCGAGCGGGTCCGCCTGCTCGCCAGGCATATCGCGGCGGCCGAGGGTGCCGACGTGTTCGTCGTCGAACTCGCCGCCCTGCTGCATGATGTCGCTGACGTGAAGTTCAGCGGATCGGACGAAGCGGGGCCGCAGGCCGCACGGGAATGGCTGGGCGCGATGTGGGTCGATACCCGGACCGTCGATTCGGTCGCGGACATCATCGCGCGAATGTCCTACAAAGGTGCACTCGTCCCGGAACAGCCGCTTTCCGTGGAGGGGCGGTGTGTGCAGGACGCGGACCGGTTGGACGCCATGGGTGCGATCGGTATCGCCCGTACCTTCGCCTACGGCGGCTACGTCCGGCGGCCGCTGCACGATCCAGATGTAACTGCTGAAATGCACGCCACGCCGGACGCTTATCGGAACAACGTCGGTACGACGATCAACCACTTTCATGAGAAGCTGCTGCTACTCAAGGATCGACTGCACACCGATTCGGCTCGACAGATCGCCGATCGTCGGCACGATTTCATGATCGTGTTCCTGCGTCAGTTCCAGTCCGAGTGGGACGTCGCGGTGGACTGATGTCAGAGCAGGAAGCCGTTCGGGAACGGGTCCTCCGGGTCCAGCAGGTATTGAGCCGTGCCGGTGATCCACGCCCGCCCGGTGATCTCCGGGATCACGGCCGGTACGTCGCCCACCATGGTCTCCCCGACTAGGCGGCCGATGAACCGGGTACCGATGAACGACTCGTTCACGAACTCCTCGTCCAGGCCCAGTTCGCCGCGCGCGTGCAACTGCGCCATCCGCGCGCTGGTGCCGGTGCCGCACGGCGACCGGTCGAACCAGCCGGGGAAGATGGCCATCGCGTTGCGCGAGCGCTTCGCGTCCGAGCCCGGTTCGAGGAACTGCACGTGGTGGCAGCCCGCGATGCCGGGATCGGTCGGGTGCACCGGCCGGTCGGCCTCGTTGATCACATCCATCACGGCCAGTCCGGCGTCCAGGATGCGCTGGCCCGCCGCCCGCTCGAACGGCAGCCCGACCCGCTCGATCGGCACTACGGCGTAGAAGTTGCCGCCGTAGGCCATGTCGTACTCGACGTCGCCGATGCCGGGCACCGAGACGGTCCGGTCCAGCGCGACGCTGAACGACGGCACGTTCCGGATCGTCACCGCCTTCGCCGCCCCGTCGGTCACCGCGACCCGCGTCTCGACGAGGCCGGCCGGAGTGTCCAGCCGGATCGTGGTGACCGGTTCTGTCACCTCGACCATGCCGGTCTCGACCAGCACCGTGGCCACGCCGATGGTGCCGTGCCCGCACATCGGCAGGCACCCGGACACCTCGATGTACACGACACCCCAGTCGGCGTCCGGCCTGCTGGGCGGTTGCAGGATCGCGCCGCTCATCGCGCTGTGTCCACGTGGCTCGAACATCAGGCGGGTGCGGATGTGGTCCATGTTGGCCATGAAGTACTCGCGCCGCTGCGCCATGGTGGCACCGGGGATGACGCCGACTCCCCCGGTGATCACCCTGGTCGGCATGCCTTCGGTGTGCGAGTCGACGGCGTGGTAGACGTGCTTGGACCGCATCTAACCCAGCACCTTCTCGGTGTGCAGCTTGATCTCGTTGGCGATGTCGGCGGCCAGCGGGCTCCTCGGCGGGCGGCACGGGCCGCCGTAGCGCCCTGCGACGTCCATGGACAGCTTGATCGCCTGCACGAACTCGGTCCTGGAATCCCAGCGCAGCAACGGATGCAGCTCACGGTAGGCCGGCAGCGCGGACGCCGGGTCGGGGCCTATGGCCGCCTTGTACAGCGCGACACACGCGGCCGGCAGCGAGTTCGGGAAGCCGGCGATCCAGCCGACGGCACCGGCCATGGCCAGTTCGACGACCACGTCGTCGGCGCCGATGATCACGTCCAGCCCCGGCGCGAGTTCGGCGATCCGGTAGCCGCGCCGGACGTCGCCGCTGAACTCCTTGACGGCGCTGATCAGGCCTTCGCCGTGCAGCGTGGCGAGCAGTTCCGGGGTGAGGTCGACGCGGGTGTCGTACGGGTTGTTGTAGGCGACCACCGGGAGGCCGACCGACGCCACCGCCCTGTAGTGCTCGATCACAGCAGCGTCGTCGGCGCGGTAGGCGTTGGGCGGCAGGCACATCACGGCCTGACAACCGGCTTCGGCGGCCTGCCGTGCCCACTGGACAGCCTCGGCGGAGCCGTACGCGGACACGCCGGGCAGCACCCGGTCCGGGCCTGCGGTCTCGACGGCGGTACGCACGACGGTGGCCCGTTCGATGTCGCTGAGCGTCTGGTACTCGCCGAGCGAGCCGTTCGGGCAGACGCCGTCGCAGCCGTTGTCCAGCAGCCAGCGCACGTGTTCGGCGTAGCGCTGGTAGTCGGGCGACAGGTCGGCGCGCAGCGGCAGTGCGGTCGCGACGACGACGCCGTGCCATGGCACGTGGTTCATCCCAACTCCTCTGTGGTTGCCAGGTCGCCCAGCCGGACCGGCTGGGCCAGGATTCGCTTGGCCGGTTCGACCGGCACGTTGATCGCACACGCCACGGCGCCGGCGCACATTCTGCCCTGGCACCAACCCATCCCGGCCCTGGTCAGCAGCTTCACCGCGCGGGCATCGCGGGCGCCGAGTTCCGTCGCGTGGCGGACGGTGTCGTAGTCGACCTCCTCGCAGCGACACAGCAGCGTGTCCCCGCTCAGCCATTCCAGCCAGCCGTCCCGCACCGGATAGACAGCGGCCATCGCCCGCGCGAAGTCGACGTGTCGACGGGACCTCCCCGGAGCAGGCACCCCGGCCACCGATCTGCCCGCGATCGTGCCTTCGGCCAGGGACAGCCGAACCCCGCCGACGCCGGTCACCTCGCCCGCCGCGAATACGCCGGGCACGCTGGTCTGCTGCCGTTCGTCCACGGTGAGCACTACGGTGCCGTCGGGGGCTATCTCGCTGGCGCAGCCGAGGGCGAGACCGATGTCCACCTGCGGCACGAACCCGCAGCCGACGGCGACGGTGTCGCAGTTGATCAGCCGTTCGGTGTGTGGGACGGGCCGCCAGCCGCCGTCCACCCTGGCGACGGTGACCGACGTGACCCGGTCGTCGCCGTGCGCGGCCACGACAGCGTGCCGGTTGCGGACAGGCACATGGTGCCGGGCGAGCGTGGCCAGGTAGCCTGCCGCCTCGACCAGCTTGGCGGGATTTCGGCCCAGCACCAAGGGAAAGCGGGCGAACCGCCGTGGGTCGTTGGCCTCGAACACACCGATCACTTCCGCGCTGCCGGTCGCCAGCCCGGCGGCCACCGGCAGCAGGAACGGCCCGGTACCGGCCACCACGATCCGCTTGCCGGGCAGCACCTTGTTGCCCTTCCACAGGGCCTGCGCGCCGCCCGCGGTGAGCACGCCGGGCAGGTCCCAGCCGGGGAACGGCACAACGCGGTCGTGCGCCCCGGTGGCGATGACCACGGCGTCCGCGACAACGGGCTCACCGTCCACCGTATGAATGGTGAACGGCGGACCCGGTTCGACCAGGAACACCCGTCTGCCGTGCAGCATCCGCACGCCCGTTGTCGAGGACAGCAGCTTGGCGAGTTCACGCGACGGCTTGCCGGCATGCCGGAAGTACTGCCCACCGGGTCGGGTGCCGAGATCGAGCACGGCGACCGACCGGCCGGC
>DASXYT010000151.1:0-17855 GCA_036502345.1 Pseudonocardiaceae bacterium
CAAGTACATCGTGTCCTCGGCACTGGCGGATCTCCAGTGGCCCAACTCGACGGTCCTGCGCGGCGACGTGGTGCAGGAGGTCTCGACGCTGCGGCAACAGGTCGCCGGGGACATCGTCGTCTACGGCAGCGGCCAACTCGCGCACACGTTGGTGGAGCACGACCTCGTCGACGAGTTGCGGCTCATGGTGTGCCCGTTCGTGCTCGGCGACGGTGACCGCCTCTTCGCCAGGACCAGCGACCAGAAGCCGATGCGCCTGGTCGACACCCGCTCCGTCGGAGACGACCTGGTCCTCCTCACCTACCAGCCCGTTCGAGCCGCCTAGTTCCGTACCGGACCTCCCGCCGCCGGGAGGTCCGGTCAGGACTGCCCTGCGCGCCAGCCCGCGTCCGGACGTGATCCACCCACGCCCAGGCCGAATCCGGTTACTCGCCGGCTGCTCCGCAGGCCTGGGCGCGGGTGGTCGCGATCGGGCTATGACGAGAACGTGGTGGTGCACACCGTTCCGTTGAGCGTGAACGACGCGGGTGACGGATAGGCGCCGTTGTTGGCACCCACGAAACCGATGTCCGCCGAGTTCCCGGCATCGGCGGCGAGTTGCGCGTTCCAGTCCAGATTGGTGACCAGCACGTTGGCGCCGTCGGTGGACCAGTTCCCGTTCCACGAACTACTCAGCGATTCGCTGTCGGTCGGGAACGCGAACGCCAGTGTCCAGCCGTTGATCGGGTTCGGGCCGGTGTCGGTGACGGTGATGTCGGTGACATAGCCGTTGCCCCAACCATTGGTCACGACGTAGTTCACGGCGCACGTCGAGTGCTGCGGTGTCCCGGACGTGAACGTGACCGGCGCTGACGGCAGCGAGAGATTTCCGTTGTCGTCCCTGGCCAGCACGTTCAGGGTGTATCCGGTACCTGGCACGAGATTCGGCACCGTCGCGGAGTTCGACGTAGAACTGGCCAGCAGCTCGTTGTTCGTGCCGACCTGCCGGTAGACCTCGTAGCGCACCACGTGGCCGCCGGTGGACGGCGTCCAGCTCACGGTGGCATGGTCACCGGTGACGTCGCTGCTGGTGGGGTTGCCAGGGGCGGTCAGCGCACTGGCCACAGTGGACGGCTTCAGCACGACGGTCTCGATCGAGTAGGGCGGCAGGGTCTGCGTGGCGCTGGTCCCCGCGGTGCCGGTGGTGATGGCGCCGGCCTGGTCGGCGTAGCCGTACACGGTCGGGATCGCGGTGGTCGGCGTGAAGCCCGCGTAGTGCAGCTGCACCTGGTGGGCGCTGTTCGGGTCCTTGTTGATCAGCATGACGGACAGGTCGCCGTCGGCGTTGCGGACCGCGTGCGCGGCCACGATGCCCTGGTCGCTGCTCGTGCGGACCATCGTGTCCCCTGGGCTGCCGACCTTGCTGAGCATGGAGAGCGCGTAGTAGGTGGGGAACGGCGTGTTCAGCGGCGGTTCGGACGTGCCGCCGATGGCCGTGCCACTGGAGAGCACACCGAAGTCGTCGAAGTCGGTCGCGCCGTCCGGTGCCGTGCTGACCGAGGTGCCGCCGTTGTGGGTGTCCCACCAGTCCACGGTGAACACGCCGTGCTCCAGCGCCGTGAAGTACGTGTCCGCGCCGAACAGGGCGTCGGGCTGGGTGTCCTCGTCCACGGTGCCGTTCAGCTCGGTCATCGCGATGCCGATGCCCGGGCCGCGTGCGCCGGAGTACTGGTTGATCTCCTGCCTCAGTTGGCTCAGCTCGCCTGCCACCTGCGCAGGCTCGTTCAGCTCGGTCGCGGCGTCCGTGCCGCTGGGGTACCAGTGCACGATGGCGAAGTCGATGACCGAGCCTGCGATGGACAGCACGGTCTTGTTCCAGTCGGCGCTGTCGCCCGGGTTCACGACGCTGTCCGGCCAGTTGCCCGGCATGGTCAGTACGGCGCCGATCTTGATGGTCGGGTCGACCGCCTTCATCGCGGTGGCGTACTGCAGCACGTTGTTCGCGTAGGCCGTGGGGCTGTGGTCGGCGTGGTTGTCGGTCTCCCAGTCGGAGCCGTAGTAGCCGTTGCCGTACAGCTCGTTGCCGATCTCCCAGTACTTCGCGCCGTAGCCCTTGGTGATGTTCGCGTAGCGCACCCAGTCCGCTGCCTCGGTGGGCGTGCCGGAGCCGTAGTTGGCGATCAGCATGGCCTGGGCGCCGATCTTGTGCACCGTGCCCTCGAACGCGTCGAAGTCGGTGCCCGGCGCGACGAATCCGCCTGGTGCGGTGTTGTCCTGCCAGTGGTAGATGTCGCCGTAGGAGCCACCCGGGTAGCGCAGCATCCGCACGCCCGCGTCGCCGAGCAGGCCCTGCACCTGCGGCACGTTCATCTGGTCGTCCCAGACCGCCGAGTTCAGGCCGTAGCCGGTGTCGGGGATGGTGCCCAAGCCCTCGTTGGCGTTCACCGTGACGTTCACGTCGGCGACCGCCGCCGTCGCCGCCTGGTCGGCCAAGGTGCCGGTGGCTACTGCCGCGGCCAGTGCGAAGGCCAGCGCGAGACCGGCCGTTCTGCGGTGTGTGTACATGCCGACTCCTCGCCTGAGCAGACGATCCGGGGACGGCACAGGGTGCGAGCGGCGTTCGGCATCGGTCAAGACAGCCAGTGGTGGTGAGGGAGCTGGTCGGCAGGAATGGGGTGGAGCAGGTCGAAAGTTTCACCGCTTCCTCAGTAGGCTGACGCTCCAGTACCCGGCGACCGAGGAGCGAGCGTGGAACTACCTGACTGGGTGCCGGAAGGTGTCGAGGTGACCGTGCCGAACGCGGCCCGCATGTACGACTACACGCTGGGCGGCTATCACAACTTCGCCGTGGACCGGCAGCACATCGAGCGCGCGGAGCGGGCGATGCCGGGCATCGTGGCGCTCGCCCACGCGAACCGGGCATTCGTCGGCCGGTCGGTGCGCTGGTTGGTGGACGCGGGCATTCGACAGTTCCTGGACATCGGCTCCGGCATTCCGACGCTGGGCAACGTGCACGAAGTCGCCCACGGGGCCGCGCCGGACTCGCGGGTGATGTACGTGGACATCGACCCGGTGGCCGTCGCGCACAGCCAGGCGCTGCTGGCCGGCAATGACCAGGCCGGCGTCATCCAGGCCGATCTGCGGCGCCCTGCGGAGATCCTTTACCACCCGGATGTGCTCGCGTTGCTGGATTTCTCCCAGCCCGTCGCTGTGCTGCTGAATGCCGTGATGCACTTCCTGCCCGACTCGGACGAGCCGCTGACCATCACGGCGCGGATCAGGGAAGAGTTGGTGGCCGGCAGCTACCTGGTGATGACGCACGGCAGGCGGGCCCCGGCGACGGCGGCCGAACAGGAGCGGGTGGCCAAGCTCTACGAGTCCACCCCGACATCGTTCCACCTGCGGGACGAGGACTACGTGCGCCGCATGTTCGACGGTTTCGAACTCGTCGAGCCGGGCATCACGACGGTGACCCGCTGGCGTCCCGATCCGGCCGAGCAGGACGATCCGCCGCTGGACAGCATGCTCGCGGTCGTCGGTCGCAAACCCTGACGCCCCTTGTGTCCCACTGCCGGAGGAAACGATGAGCCTTGCCTTTGACGTGTTCACGGTGGAACCCAAGCCGATCCCGAGCGCGGTGCCGGGCTTCCAGGAGGCGGTGGGCCAGGCGACCTGGCCACCGTCCACGTCGACGCTGATCAGTGGTGACGGCGGCGCCGTGCTGATCGACTGTCTCATCACCCAACGGGAGGCACGGGAGCTCGCGACGTGGGTGAAGGCGCACGACTGTGAGCTCGACCATGTGTACGTCACTCACCCACACGCTGACCATTTCCTTGGCCTGGCCGAGATCCTGGCGGCGTTCCCGGCAGCCACACCGGTTGCGCTCGCCGAGTCCATTCCCGCGATGGCGGAGCAGATCTCGCCGGCGTACCTGCAGGTGTGGGGCAGATTCTTTCCGGACCAGCTGACCGATCAGCCGATCCTGCCGACACCGCTGGCGGGCACCACGATCCCGATCGGAGGAGCCACGGCCACGGTGTGCCCGGTCGGCGCCACCGACACCGGGCACTCGACCGTCGTCCTCGTCCCCGACCTGGGCCTGGTCGTCTCCGGTGACGTGGTCTACAACCAGACACACATGTGGTTGGCCGGGTCGACACCGGACTCCCGTGCCAGTTGGGCGCGGGCGCTGGACACCGTTTCGGGCCTGGCCGCCGACACGGTCATCGCCGGTCACCGCAACCCGCTGGCCGCCGACGACGACGCGAGTCGCCAGATCGGCGAATGCCAGCGCTACCTGGCTGACTTCGAGGCAGCGCTGGAACGCAGCTCGACCCCGATCGAGCTCATCGACAGGATGACAGCGGCCCATCCTTCCCTTGCGAACCCCTACACGCTCTGGGTCGCCGCCCACGACCTCCTCGGCGCCGGCACCTGACGACGCGAGCCTGCCGACCGGTGGCAGCAGTCAGTCGGCGCGCTCCGGGAACTGCGTGCCGACGGACGCGAGCAGGGCGAGGCATTCGACGAAGAAGTAGATGCCCTTGAAGAACTCCAGCAGCGGGCCGTCCTGCAGGACCACCTTGCGGTACATCACCGTCCGCAGGGCGTCGTAGCCGTGGTACAGCGCTTTCCAGTCCGCGTACGCACCGTCGAGGACATAGGTGGCGGTGACCGGTTCGCCGTCAGGCAGTACGCGGCTGTCCGTGACCTTGCCACCGGCCCACTCGATCCGCAGGTACCCGGTGCCGCCGCCGAGATCGGCGGGCAGGTCGCGGACACCGAGGGCCCACGACGCGGCGTAGTGGTCGCGGACGTACTCGTAGAACGCCCAGTACTCGGGCAGTTTCCCCGCGCGTGTCTCGTCGTCCGGGCCGGCCTGCAGCACGTCCTGGACCGCGGCGGCCCACTGTGGACTGAAGAACGTCGGTGCCGTCATGTCAGCCTCCTGCCAGGACCGGCTGGATCATCGCGAGCATGTCCTCCAACTCCTTGGACAACGAGATGCCCACGTCGTTGAGCTTGCGCCGCAACTGCTGGATCAGCAGTACGCGCACCTCTTCCTCGGTCCACCCCAACGGTTCGTAGTAGACCCGCCTGCTGGCCACACCGCTCAACGTCAGGATCGTGGCGAGCGTCTGGTGGATCTCGCGCAGCATCGTGGGGTCCTTGCGCACCGCGTCCTGCAGGTAGCGCATGCCGCCCTGCACGTGCCGCGACTCGTCCCGGCACGTGGCCGTGAACCCGGTGTAGTACGCGGGCAGGAAACCACGCCACCGCGCGTAGGACAGCGTGACCTTCATGACCGACAGGGCGAGCACGCCCTCGATCCACAGGAAGTACGTGGTGCCGTACCGGACGCGGGCACGCTCGTCGTACGGGTTCCTGCGTAGTTCCTCAGCCTGGTAGGCGAGCAGGCCGAACGGCCCGACGAAGGTCTCCTGCACGTACGGGAACGACTTGTCCAGCACTGCCATCATGTCCTCGCCGTCGAGGCCGACGACCTCGCGGTAGAACCGGTCGAAGAACACCGTATGGCGAGCCTCGTCCTCGATCTGCGCCGCGATATGGAGCTTCTCCTCCTCGGAGGCGCCGATCATGAAGACGGGCAGTTCGATCTCGACCTGGCGCTCACCGTGGTGGAAGCCGGAGGAGATGCCGACGAACGACGCGCGTTCCTCCTCGGACATCTTCTCCGTCCAGTCGATCCTGTCCTGCGTGAAGTCCAGGTCGTAGACGTCCCAGCGCTGCTTGAGATATTTCTTGTACAGGGTCACGAAGTCGGGCAGTTGGCGCAGGCCCTGATGCACGTACTCGATCACGTCGTCGATGTCGACATCGCGGATGCCCTGCAGATTCTGGCCCTCGATCTCGGCGGTCTCCTCCGTCGAAAGGGCTCGGGGGCCCTCCCGGAGTACCGCCGTCGGGCTCTTGGGTTCGGTCATTCCCGCTCCTCGAACCAGTGTGGTACGTCACCGTACCGCGCTCACGGTACGCCCGAGTACCATGCGGTTCAAGGTCTTGGCGAGACAAGGGGCAGCACGTGACCACGGTGACGACCGACCGCTCCGCAGGCCTGGGCACGCACCGGCAGCGGCTGCTCGACGCCCTGACGGCGTCGATCGTGGCCGTCGGCTACCGGGACACGACGGTCGCCGACATCGTGCGGCACGCGCGCACGTCGCGCAGGACGTTCTACGAGCAGTTCACCAGCAAGGAAGCGTGTTTCGTGGCTCTGCTGGCCGACGCCAACACCCGGATGGTGCAGCAGATATCCGCGGCCGTGGACCCGGCGGCGCCATGGGAGCACCAGATGCGGCAGGCGGTCGAGGCGTGGATCGCCTGCGCCGAGTCGTCGCCCGCCATCACGCTCAGCTGGATCCGCGACCTGCCGTCCCTCGGCACCGCGGCACGGCAGTTGCAGCGCGAGTTGATGGAAGAGTTCATCGTGATGCTGCGGACGCTGTGGGACACCGACGAATGCCGCGCCATCGGCGTCGGCCCGGTGACGCGGCAACTGGCGATCACTCTGCTCGGGGGACTGCGTGAGCTGATCGCGGCCACCGTCGAGGACGGCGGGCGGGTCGGCGACATCGTCGAGGTCGCCGTCCGCGCGTCGGTGGCCCTGCTGCGCCCGTAGCGGTCACTCCTCGGCGACGTTGACGCGCGACGCTCTCGAGTACCCGCGGGCCGGCGACCCGGCCGAGTACTTCGACCGGATCCTGGCCGACCTCTTCAGCGCCAGCCGAGTTCCGGCGCCACGTGGGTCAGGATGCTCTCCAGGACGTGCGTGTTGTACTCGACCCCGAGCTGGTTGGGGACGGTCAGCAGCACGGTGTCCGCGGCCTGGATGGCCTCGTCGTCCTTGAGTTCCTTGATCAGCACGTCCGGCTCCGCGGCGTAGGAGCGGCCGAAGATCGCGCTGGTCGTGTCGTCGATCATGCCGATCTGGTCCTGCGAGTCGCGGTCGTGGCCGAAGTAGGCCCGGTCCGTGTCGTTGGTCAGGGCGAAGATGCTGCGGCTCACCGACACCCTCGGCTCGCGCGGGTGGCCTGCTTCCCGCCACGCCTCGCGGTATGCCTCGATCTGCTTGCGCTGCTGGACATGCAGCGGCTCACCTGTTTCGTCGTTCTTGAGCGTGGAGCTCTGCAGGTTCATGCCCAGCTGCGCCGCCCACACGCCGGTCGCGTTCGAACCGGAGCCCCACCAGATCCGTTCACGCAGCCCCTCGGAGTGCGGCTCCAGGCGCAGCAGGCCGGGCGGGTTGGCGAACATCGGCCGTGGGTTCGGTTGCGCGAAACCCTCGCCCTCGATGACCTTGAGGAAGACCTCGGTGTGCCGGCGGGCCATGTCCGCGTCGGTCTCACCCTCGGCGGGTGCGAAGCCGAAGTACCGCCAGCCCTCGATCACCTGCTCGGGGGAGCCACGGCTGATGCCGAGTTGGAGTCGGCCGTCCGAGATGAGGTCGGCTGCGCCCGCGTCCTCGGCCATGTACATCGGGTTCTCGTAGCGCATGTCGATCACGCCGGTGCCGATCTCGATCTTGGAGGTGCGCGCGCCGATCGCCGAGAGCAGCGGGAACGGGCTGCCGGCCTGGCGGGCGAAGTGATGCACGCGGAAGTACGCGCCGTCCGCGCCCAACTCCTCCGCAGCGACCGCCAGGTCGATGGACTGGTGCAGAAAGTCCGAGGCGGACCGGGTCTGCGAGTGCACATTCGACGACCAGTGGCCGAAGGAGAGGAATCCAATCTGCTTCACGGGACCGTCAGCGTTCGGCGGCCACGTTTGATTCCCTCACCCCTGTCCCGACGGCGGCCAGCCACCGCCGGGACCGAGCGGCTACTGCTGCGGCCAGCCGGTGCCCGCGTTGGGCTGGCTCGGGGGGAACGGCGCCTGCTGACCGAACTGCGGCTGCCCGAACTGCTGCTGCCCGAACTGCTGTTGCTGACCGAACTGCTGCGGGGCCGGCTGCTGACCGAAGCCGGCCTGCTGCTCCCACGGCGCAGGCTGCGGGAAACCGCCGGGACCGGTCTGCGGCGCGGCGAAACCACCCGACATCGGAGCACCGTTGGCCGGCTGGCCGAACGCGGCGGCCGGGCTGATCGGCGAACCGGGCGACCCCTCGCGGGCACGCAGGACGAACGGCGTCGCCAGCAGACCGACACCGATCAGGCCGATGATGATGCCGGCGTAGGGCTGCATCCCGTCGGCCCAGGCGACCAGCGTGAACTGGTAGTCGGTGGACGAGTGCAACACGGTCGAACCGAAGCCGATGATGACCAGCAACACGCCGATTCTGACCATGGGGTTACCGCGACGGCGGCTGCGGGGCATGGGGGACTCCTCAAAGCTCGGGGTGCCGGTCGGGACCGGCTGACCTGGGCGGCCAATTGATGCAGACGGCGTAGGTGGCCGCGAGGTTCCCGCTGGCCCCATCTTCGCGGTCGCGCTGTCCATCGTCGGGAGCACCGATTTCGTTGCAGTAGGTTCGAAGCCGATGCGGTGGGAACCTGGGCGACGCGACCGGATGGCCCTGCTGGTCGCCCTCGGCGTCGACAACGTCGGATCGGGGCTGTTCCTGCCGCTGGCGCTGGTGTACGCGACCAGGGTCGTCGGGCTCACGCTGGGGCAGGCCGGGGTCGCTGTCACCGTCGGGACCGCGGCGGGCCTCGCGGTGCCCGCGGTGGCCGGACGGTTCGTCGACCGGATCGGGCCGCGGCCCGTGGTGATCACCGCCCAGCTCACCCAGGCCTGCGGCGCTCTCGCCTACCTTGTCGCGCACGGCGTCGCCCTGGTCGTCGTCGCCGCGGTGCTGCTGGCCGCCGGGCAGCAACTGTTCTACAGCGCCCTGTTCGCGCTCATCTCCGATGTCGCCGGTGAGGGACCGAAGGACCGGTCGTTCGCCGTGGTCGGCATGGTCCGCTCGGCGTGTTTCGGCGCTGGTGGCCTGGTGGTGGGCGCCCTGCTCACCACCGTCGGGCCGGCCGGTTATCGGGTCGCCGTCGGCGGCTGTTGGCGGACCGGCCCTACCTGGCCCTGATCGGCATCACCGCACTCGTGGCGCTGGCCGGCGATTTCTTCCTGGTCGGTGTCCCCGTCTACGTGCTGGACGAACTGCACGCGCCGGTGTGGTTGCCGGGCGCGGTCCTCGCCCTGCTGACCGCGTTGGCCGGCGTCGGTGGCACGGCGGCGGTGCGGGTCACCCGCAGGTGGTCCAGGACGGCCACCCTGTCGCTGGCCGCGGCGGGCTACGTGGTCTGGTGCGTGGCCGGTCTCGCCGCCGTACTCGTGCCGCAGGGCTGGCGGCCTGCCTACGTGCTGGCGTGCACGGTGGTACTCGCCGTGGCTGGCCTGCTGTTCGGTGCGCGGGTCAACGCACTGGCCGAGGCGGCGGCGCCCGAGGAGTCGCGCGGCCGCTATCTGGCCGCGTTCCAGTACTCGTTCACCCTCGCCGGGGTGGCGGCGCCCGCTGTGGTCGCGCTGTTCTCGGTGGCGAGTTGGCTGCCATGGCTGCTGGTCGCGGTGTGCGCGGGCATCGCCATACCGGGCCTGCGCTGGATCTCCGGCCGGCTGCCCGCCCACGCCGTGGCACCGCCGTCTCAGTCGCCCGACCGGTCAGCCAGGTCGCGGTAGTGACCACCGAATCGGGCAGGGTTTCGTTCGGCGAGCACGCTCCACAGTGACAGCGCTTCCTGCCAGCACGCCTGCGGCGAGCGACCGGTCTGCCGCAGGGCGTTCCCGAGGTCGGTGAGGGATCTGGCGAGGTGGTACCGGTAGTGGTCGGGCTCGATGGCCATCCACTCCCGGCGGATCTCCACCGCTTCCTCGATGAGGGCGAGCGCCTCCAGTGGCCTGCCCACCGCCAGCAGGTTGACTCCGAGGTTGTTCAGGGAGGTGGCGAGTTCGGGTCGGAAGCGGTTGGGTTGGTGGGCGGCCAGGTCTCGTCGGATCCGCAGCGCCTCCTCGTGCACCGGCACCGCTTCCGGTGCCCGGCCCGCCTCCCGCAGGCTGCCCCCGAGGTTCGCCAGGCAGATGGCGAGGTCAGAGCGGTTAGCTGCGGTGGCGACCAGTTCTCGCTGGATCCCCACCGCTTCCTCGACAACGGGTATCGAGTCCGGTGCCCGGCCCATCTCCCGGAGGTGGAACGCGAGGTTGGACAGGAAGAGGGCGAGCCTGGGGCGGTGCTCGTCGGGTTCGGCCGCGGCCAGTTCCCGTTGGATGCGCGCCGCCTCCGCCAGGACGGGCAACGCCTCCGGTCGCCGACCCATGTCCGCCAGGCTGCCCCCGAGATTGGTCAGGAGGTTGGCGAGTGAACGGCGGTGGCGGTCGGGCTCGGCGGCGTCGAGTTCCCGCACCATGCCGACCGCCTCCTCGGCAACGGCCAGCGACTCCTGGTCCCGCCCCAGGTGCGACAGGCTGATCCCGAGTTCGTTCAGTGCGATGGCGAGGTCGATGCGGTGGCGATCGGGTTCGGCCGCGACCAGTTCCCGCTGTCGGCCCAGATAGAGCGTGCGCAGGGCGTGGAGCGGCCGAGGGTAGGTGTAGGGGGACATGGTGAGCGTCAGGAGTGCGTCGACCTGGGTACGAGGCGCGGCCAGCATGGCGGCCTCCACACCACGGTTGACGGCAGCCGATGCCGCGCCCTGGGCCAGCACGATCGGTATGGTCCGCCCCACCACGTCCGGATGCTCCCGCAACACCCGCCACAGCAGCGGCAGGTGTTGTGGGAACGAGGCGCATGCCCGCGCCACCACGGCCGTCGCCGACACGACCGCGTCCGGGTCCAGCCCGGCCAGCGGCGCGGTGACCGCGTCGGCGGCCTGCAGCGCCAGCCAGTCCCCGACCAGCCGAGGGCGCATCTCGATCTGACGGTCCGGGCCGACCGGGTACCGGGTACGCGCCCACTGGGCCAGCGCGGCCCGAGCGCCCTCGTCGGCGAACCGTTGTAGTCGGTCCCCGGCCTGCGCGACATCCTGAGCCGGCAGCAGTGACAACAGCCCCACCACCTGCGCCAGCATCTCCGGCTGGGTGCGCCACTCGGCCGACAGACTCGGATCGCGCTCCCACCACTGCTGCTCGGCGCTCACCAGCTCCCGCATGATGTCGGCAAGGCCGAGCGTGCGGGCACCGGGCCGGTCGAGCACCGCCAACAACGCGCGAGCCTGCAACAAGAACATGGTGTCCCCGTCCTGACCGACGGGGGCGGCACCGGACACGTCCGGGCACGGCAGCCGCAACGCGCGCGCGTAGTGCTGGCTGGCCTCGGCGTACCAGCGTTGCCGGTCGTCGGCGTGACCGATCGCGGGCAGCACCCTCGCCGCCCGCCGCAGTACCGGGCTGAGCTCGGTGTCCGGGTCCTGCCACAACTGGAAGCGCAACGTTTCGCCGTCCCGGCTGGTCAGCACGATCCGAAGCCGGCCGGGTGTGGCGATGCACCGCTGCAGGAACGCAGCGAGTCCGTTGACCCGTTCGGCATCCTCGATCACCAGCAACGTCGGCTGTCCATAGGCCAGCAGCCGGTCAGCCACCTCGTCCAGGCGCGTGATGTCCGGCTGCCCGGCGAACCAGACCTTGGGCAGGTGGTGCCGGGCGATCGTCACCAGCAGGCGGGACTTGCCGACCCCGGCGGGTCCGGTCACGATCCGCACGGCATCCCTGCGCGGTGCGGTGGTGCACCAGTCGGCCAACTCCTGGCACAGCGCCGAACGGTCCCACATCGGGCTGGGACAGAACCGAGCGTCCAACCAGAACAGCACGCCGCCCGTGCTGGGCGATCCCGGGTTGGGCCAGGACGGGTCCATCAGCTCCGCCGGCTCACGCCGGTGAGCGGCCCTGGCGCGGGTCGACATGCCCAGGCGTGCCCACCACGCTGTGCCCATGCAGGATACTTCGCGAGGGCGGGGGACAGTGTTAGCGCCGGCCGAAAGATGAGGGCGCCATCACGGTCCCGGGACGTGTGGGTCCACAGTGGAGCAGGGGTGTGTCGCGCGTCCTGGTGTTGATCCAGGCGGTCCGGGGATATGAGCCCCGGCTGGCCACTGGGCCCCGCGCGTTGGGGTGACCGACCGGACTCGCACCGGCTAATGCCCGGAGTCACAATCCGGGGCCTCGACAACTTCGGCTTCGGTCACAGTCGTCCTGGCGGGAGTCGAACCTCGCAGCCTCCCGTATGTCGGGCGGGCGCTCTACCGTTGAGCTACAGGACGTACAGCGTTGTGTGGTGGTGCCCCCGACAGGAGTCGAACCTGCATGTCCGGCTTCGGACGCCGGTGTCCTGTCCGTTGGACCACGGGGGCAATGCCGCTCACACCGCGTGCAATTCGTTCCACGTCGGCACGCGCGGTGTCATGCGCAGCCGCATACCGGCCTCGGCGGGCAGCCGGTCAGCCTTGCGGGCGTTGCAGCTGCGCGGGCCGCCACCGCAGCAGGCGACGGTGTTCAGCCAACTTGTGCGCGCGCCGCCCCGGGACAGCGGCGTGACGTGGTCGACGGTGTCGGCAGGCCGGCCGCAGTAGGCGCACCTGTGGCCGTCGCGTTGCAGAACGCCACGCCGGGACCAGCGCGGCGGGTGGCTGTAGCGCCATTTCATCACCACATAGCGCACCAGACGGACCACCTTGGGCAGCGGGTAGTGGCCGAACGTCGTGTCCACGTCGGCCTCGTGGATCTCAGCCACCTTGCGGACCAGCATCCGGACAGCGTGCGGCACGGACACCGTGTGTAGCGGCTCCATGCTGGCGTTGAGAACGAGGACGCCCATGACGGTGCACCTCCCTTCTGCTGGTGGGTGTGGGACGGGTGGAGACCATGATCGGATTCGAACCGATGTAGACCGCTTTGCGGGCGGCTCCCTCGACCACTCGGGCACATGGTCATCACCGCCGGTCGCCTGAGGACGCGACTGTCAGGGCCTGCGTGGTAGCGCGTACGGGATTCGAACCCGTGATCTTCGGGTTGAGAACCCGACGTCCTGCCAACTAGACCAACGCGCCATCGGTGAGGACTTCTGTATCTGCCGCAGCATGTTCAGCTGCGCGTGACCGCGCTCTCGACGGGACTCGAACCCGCGATCGTCCGCTCGACAAGCGGATGCCTTGGCCGCTAGGCGACGAGAGCTTGCGCTATGACTCGCGTACCCCTGCCAGGATTCGAACCTGGGGCTTCCGCATTCGTAGTGCGGCACTCTGATCCGCTGAGTTACAGGGGCGTGTCGTTGGTGGGTAGCCGATCCGGGATCCGGTGGTGGGCGAGGACACCGCTCGCCCACCACCGGGTTGGCCCGCATCGGCGTGCGGGCCACGCTGCTCGCCTGTTGGGCGAGCGTGTTGTCTGCTCCGCTGTGGAGTTGTCAACTAACAAGCGTCCATGAAATGGGCGCGCAGCATCGGAACGGCTTTTCTAAAACCGGTAATAGAATTGCGCACAAAACAGCGAAGCCGCCCGGATCGGTTCCCCGATGGGCGGCTCCTCGACATGACGTCGGCTACGTCATGGTTGGGGAGCCTGCGCCGCTCAGCAGCTCGTGTTCGGGCCGGACGCGGATGTCACAATGGTCATCCGACGGGCGCTCGGCAGCGATCACGGCGTCGGTGTATCGGCACCGGGGCTCTCGCTCCCACATGCTCGCCATCATGACTCCTCGGCTCCGGTGTTCGATGCGTTTTATCATCACCGATTCGCGGATCGGCGTCAATCATATTTACCGAGCCGATCTCGGCGTGCGTCGTCGGTGTGGCCATCTACTGTGGAGCGCATGGCGAGCAACGAGGTGGATGTCGAGGTACTGGGGCCGTGGTCGTTGGAGACCAGCAAGCGGTTCTGGGAGGGCTTCACGCCTGCCGCGTTGCCATCGCAGCGCGACGCGCGTGAGATGCGGACGGTGTTCCGTGTCGAGGCCGACTGGAGCCGCGCCGAAACACGCGTCACCCAGCAGGGCAGCACGGCGCGGATCGTCGTGACCGGTGACGGTGACCTCGACCGCGCCGCGGAGCAGGTGGGTCGGTTCCTTGCCCTGGATGTCGACGCTCGTGGTTGGCCGGACGTCGGTCTGCGCGACCAGATCATCGCCGATGCCCAGAAACAGCTGTCCGGCCTGCGGCCGTGCGGGTTCCACTCGCCGTACGAGGCAGCGGCCTGGGCTGTGCTGTCCCAGCGGTTGCGGATCGTGCAAGCCGCGCGGCTGCGTGACGATCTCATCGGCCAGCATGGCCTGGACGGCGCGTTTCCGGAGCCTGCCGTGCTGCGCGGCCTCGATCTCGATCTGCCAGGCCGGAAATCCGAGTACCTGCATGCCGTCGCCGACGCCGCGTTGGACGGTCGCCTGGACGGGCGCGCACTCCGTGCGATGGCGCCCGAGGACGCTGTGCGCACCGTGCAGGAGGTGAAGGGGCTGGGGCCGTTCGCCGCCGAACTCGTTGTCATCCGTGGCGCCAACGCTCCCGATATGGCCCCGCACAACGAACGCAGGCTGGACGACGAGATCACCCACCGGTACGGCCGGGGCCACACGCTGGCCGAGGTGTCGAAGGAGTGGCGACCGTTTCGCACCTGGGCCTCGGTGCACCTGCGGGCCTTGCGCGAAGAACGCACCCACGAGATCGGCGGGGCTCATTCGGTCTGATGCCTCAGCCCAGGCTCTGCCGGTCGGGTTCGATGAGGGCGATGACCCGCTGCTCGGTGCGCGGGTAGGGGCCGCCGGTGTACTTCGTCGCGATCCGGTCGACGATCTCCCATCCCGCATCGCCCTCGATCCACTCGGTGACCCGTCCTCGGATGACGAGTGGCTGGAACGGGTTGTCGGCCGGTGTCAGTGAGAGCGCGACCCGCGGGTCACGGCGCAGGTTGCGGGCCTTGCGGGAGTCCGGGCCGGTGAGGATCGCGACGTGGTCGCCGTGCGTGCCGATCCAGACTGGAACGGAGTGCGGGGCGCCGTCGGGCAGGACACTGGCGAGGTGGGCGATCGGGGTGGCGTCGAGCACCTGGCGCACGTTGGGGTCGAGCATGGTGGTCATCTCCTGACGTGAGTTCCGGACGGAGGTCAGCGTTCGACCGCGTAGTGGAGATGGGTGACGCCGGGCGCCGGGACGGCTTCGACGAGGCGCAGGCGTACCTGCTCGGGCAGCGCCTGGAAGAACGGCCTGCCGCCGCCGAGCAGGACTGGCACCTGGTGCAGGACCAACTCGTCGACGAGGCCCGCCTTGATTGCCTCGGTCACGACGCCGCCGCCCATCAGGCCGACGTCCTTGCCGCCGGCCGCCTCCCGGGCCGCTGCGATGGCGTCCTCGATGCCGGTGCTGACCAGGGTCTGCTGCTCGGTCATCTCCGGTGCCGGCCGGTGGCTGAGGACGACCAGTCGGGCCGCTGGGTGAGGACTGCCGCCGCCGAAGTGTTCGGAGTCCTCATAGGTGTTGCGCCCTGCCACGACGGCGCCCGCCCGGCCGGCGACCGCGTCGAAGACCCGGGCGCTCGGCCCGCTCAGCCGGAACCCGTCGAACACCTGACTTGGCGTGTCGCCGTCGAAGTACCAGTCGAACAGCATCGACCCGTCGCCGAGTCCGCGGCCGGCGCCGGGATCGCGGCCGGTGATGTACCCGTCGACCGACACCGCGAGGGCTGCGAAGACCTTGCTCATCTCCGTGATCCTCTCTGGAGTTCCTTGAAGAGACTCCGTGACCGTAGCAGTGTCAGTTCCCTGAGGGAACCCCAATTGCTAGACTGGCTTCATGCAGCGCACGGACTTCAGCAAGATGGCCTGCTCGATCGCGCGGACGCTCGATGTCATCGGAGAGCCCTGGTCACCGCTGGTCCTGCGTGACGTGTGGGTCGGGCTGAACCGGTTCGAGCAGCTCCAGGCCGATCTCGGGATCTCCCGCAAGGTCCTGACCGAGCGGCTGAACCACCTCGTCGACCAGGGCGTGCTCGAACGCAGGCCCTACGACCGGCGGCCGCGCTACGAATACGTCCTGACGGCGAAGGGGACCGAACTGGTCGACCTGCTGATGGTCATGGCCGGGTGGGGCGACAAGTGGCTCGCGGGCGAGGCAGGTCCGCCGGTGCTCTACCGCCACCACGCCTGTGGTGAGGTCAGCGGTGTCGAGCTGCGGTGCACGCATTGCGGCGAGCCGATGCACGCAAACGATGTCGACCCGCTGCCCGGCCCTGGCGCTGCCGTCAGCGCCTGAACTTCGCGATGGCCGCATCGGTGACCGGCGTGAAGAAGTTGACGAGGTTGCCGTCCGGATCGCGGAACAGCAGCGACCGGTTGCCCCACGGCATCGTGGTGGGCTCGTTGACGAAATCGGCAACGAAGTCGGCCAGGTTGTGGTGCACGCCGTCCACGTCGTCGACGAGGAACTCGATGATCACGGAACGGTTCTCGGCCGGCCGGGCGGCGTCCGGCGCGAACAGCCCGACAGTGCGGGTGCCGGCGATCGCGAGGGTGGCCGAGGCGCTCCTGAGCTCGGCGAAGTCCTCGTTGGCCCAGGTCGCCCGCACGCCGGTCGCGCGCTCGTAGAAGTCGACGAGGCGGGCGACGTCGCCGGTGATGATGCGGATCGAGACGAAGTCCATGGTGGCTCTCCCTGTGGTGTGAGTGGGCTGTACCACGAGGCTAGGGTCAATACCGGACAGATTCCGCCCGGTATTGAGGGGAGACTTCCGAGCATGGCCCGACCCACGGCTCGCGTGCTCACCCTGTTGGAACTCCTGCAGTCCGGCGGCATCCGGACGGTGGCCGAACTCGCCGACCGACTGGAGGTCGACGAACGCACCGTGCGGCGTTACGTGGACCACCTGATCGACCTCGACGTGCCCGTCGAGTCCGTGCGCGGCCGCTACGGCGGTTACCGGCTCGCCCCCGGCTACCGCATGCCGCCTTTGATGTTGAGCGACGACGAAGCGCTCGCTGTGCTGCTCGGTCTGGTCGCCGGTCGCCGAGCCGGGCTGCTGACGACAACGGGCACGGCCAGCGAGACGGCGACGGCCAAGATCCGGCGGGTACTGCCCGCCCGCCTCGCCAGCAGGCTCGACGCCGTGCTGGCCTCGCTGACCTTCACGGTCTCACCCGGCACGGTCTCGCCCAGCGAGCCTGCCACGCCGGACAGCGCGGTGCTGCTGTCCATCGCCGACGCGATCGGCCGCCACCGGCCGATCGCGATCAGGTACACCGCACGCGACGGCCGACGCAGCGCCCGCACGCTGCATCCCTACGGGCTCGTCGTCCACTCGGGTCGGTGGTACGTGACGGGCGCGGATCCCGAGATCGACGAGGACCGCACGTTCCGGCTGGATCGGATCGCGGATGCGAGGACGCTGCCCGGTTCGTTCGAGCCGCCATCGGATCTCGATCCGACGCAGCGTGTTCTGTCCGGCTTCGCCGAGGCTCCCTACCGGCACGAAGTCAGCCTGCGGATCCAGGGAACGGTCGAGCAGATCCGGGCCCGACTCCCGGCCGGTGTCGCGACCATCGAGCGGGCGGAGGGGCAATGGTTGCGGGTCGAGGTGCGCGCGGAACGGCTCGACTGGTTGCCCGCTGTGCTCGCGTCGCTCGATCTGCCGTTCGTGATCGAGCGCCCGGACGAACTCCGCGACCTCGTAGCCGCACTCGCCGACCGGCTGCTGGCCTCCGCCCGGCGGAGCCAGTGACCGGCCGGAGTGGGCTGTTCGCGACAGGTGAACGTGAGCAGGCCGATCCGGGCCGTGCCTGGTGACATCGTTTGCGCATGGCTGTGATCGAGATCGTGCTCGGCGACATCACCGAGGAAGACGTGGACGCGATCGTCACCGCGGCCAACGAGTCACTGTTGGGCGGCGGTGGTGTCGATGGGGCGATCCATCGGGCTGCCGGCCCCGAGCTGCTGGACGAATGCCGCACG
>DASXYT010000152.1:0-2929 GCA_036502345.1 Pseudonocardiaceae bacterium
GCGGTCGGCGAGCGCGACGGCACCACTGACGATCGTGTCCCGCGTCAGACGATCACGCACCGTCGTGCCTTCCCGCTTCGCCATGCGCCGACTGTACCGAGTACAGGGCATCCGTCAGGCTGCCGCTGTCGCCTCCGCCACGAGTTCGGCGCTCGGCCGCAGCCGGGGTGAGCCGAGCGCGAGGACCATGTTGGCCGCCGCGAACACGGCCGCGATGAGCAGTCCGACGTGGAAGCCGCCGACCAGCGCGGCCTGCTGGCCGGAGCCGGTGGCCGCGAGGTGGTTCACGTGGGACGTCGACAGTGTCGTGATGACGGCGAGCCCCAGCGCGCCGCCGACCTGGTACCCGGCGTTGATGACACCGGAGGCGGCACCCGCGTGGTCGTGGCCCACGTCGGCCACGGCGGCGATCTGCGCGGGCACCCCCAGCCCTGTGATGCCGAGGCCGAACAGGACGAACCCGGGCAGCAGGTCGGTCCCGTAGGAGCCGGCGGCGCCTGCGTTGGACAGCAGTACCAGGCCGGCCACGCCCAGCACCGACGCGCCGAGTTGGACCGGTCGGGTGCCCACCCTGGTGACCAGTTGGGACGCGACCACGGCGCCCACGATGGCCGCGAAGCCCATCGGCAGGAACTCGACCCCGGTGGCCAGCGCCGAGAGGTGGCGGACCTGCTGCAGGAAGATCGCGGTCAGGAAGAACATCGCGAGGAACCCGGCGCCGTTGAGGGCCAGTGCCGCGCTGGACACGCTCAGTCCCCTGGACCGGAACAGGCTCAGCGGCACGAGCGGGGCGGCGGAACGGGACTCGACGAACACGAACGCGGCCAGCAGGACCACGCCCGCGACGATGAAGCCGACGACCTCGGGCGACGACCAGCCCAGCGGTTCGGCCCTGATCACGCCGAGCACGACGGACAGCAGACCGGCCGTGCCGAGCAGTGCGCCCGCGATGTCGAACGTCCGACGGCCTTCGCCGCCGACCTTGCTCTCCCGCACGATCATCGGGGTGACCAGCACGAGGACGGCCGCGATGGGCACGTTGACGAAGAACACCCAACGCCAGCTCAGCGCGTCGACGAGGACACCGCCGGCGATCACACCCAGCGTGCCGCCCAGGCCCGCGAGACCGCCCCACACACCCATCGCGATGTTGCGTTCCCTGCCGTGGGCGAAGGTGACGGTCAGGATCGACAGCGCGGCCGGGGACAGCAGCGCCCCGCCGAGTCCCTGCACCGCGCGCAGGATGACCAGCAGGTCCGGTGAGGACGCCAGACCCGCCGCCAGCGATGTCACGCCGAACACGACGAGGCCGGTCACGAACATCAGGCGCCTGCCCAGCAGGTCGGCCATCCGGCCGCCGAGCAGCAGGAATCCGCCGAACAGCAGGGTGTAGGCGCTGACCACCCACTGCAGGTTGTCGCCGGAGAAGTGCAGGTCGTTCTGGATGTTGGGCAGCGCGACGTTCACGATCGTCACGTCCAACACGACAACGAACTGGGCGACGGCGAGGACCGCCAGCGTTGCCCAGGGACTGGTGCGTCTCATCGTTCTGCCTTCGGTTGAACGGATGAAGTCCTGTGCAACGTACATGTACAGCGTATAGGAATGAGTGCGGAAGTAAGTCACGTCTCAATTCGTGACAATTTCAGCACTTATACGCTATACAGGTACGCCGTACAGTCGTCTCCGTCCGGCCCGACGAGGGGGCGAAACCCCAGCTAGGAGGCTCGTTCGGCGTCGCTCCGCTCGATGCAGAACTCGTTGCCCTCCGGGTCGGCGAGCACCACCCAACCCAGGCCCTCCTCGGTCCTGTGGTCGCCCACCACCGTCGCGCCGACGCCGAGCAGTCGCTCCACCTCGCCGTCCCGCGTGCCCGTCGCCGACCCGAGGTCGAGGTGCACCCGGTTCTTCACCGTCCTCGGCTCGGGCACCGCGATGAACAGCAGCGCAGGCGCGCCGTCCGGCGAGACCAGCAGTGCCTCGGGGTGCTCCGGCGCGTTGCCGTTCTGCGGGTCCTCCGTGTAGCCCGTCACCTGAGACCAGAACTCGGCCAACCGGAACGGATCGGCACAGTCGAAGGTGATCGTCCTGATTCGTACAACCATGCCGCTGTCTCCCCTATTTGCCGCCGGCACCACTTGAAGCGCACATGATCCCCGTCATTGGTTCGCCGATCGACGTGTTTTCTGCCCGGGCGCCCGAGTAGTGCCGGGCCGAGTGGCGCGGCGCGGGAACGGGACCTCCGGCGACTGCCCGGCGGCCTCCTGCGCGGTCCGCAGCTTGCGGTCCTTCTTCTCCCGGTAGCTGACCAGCCACGCGCGGCCGTTGAGGATCAGGAACGCGATGAAGGGCGTCACCGCCAGCGCGGTCGCGGCCACGTACACGGTGAGGTAGTGCCCGAGGTCGAAGATGGACCAGTCACCGTTGACCTGGTCGGCGTTGATGCCGAAGAAGGCCAGCAGGAAACCCAGTGGGACGGCCACAAAACTGAGCACGCTGACCGCGGCACCCCGCCGCAGGCGGCGTTCCTCGTTCTCCTGCTGCTCGCGGATCTCGATCGCGGTCAGTTCCGAGCGGATGCTGGCGTCGAGCCTGGTGAACATCCTGCTCACCGTGTTGGCCCGTTCCCGCAGTTCCATCACCGCGTAGAGGTCCTTGTGGAAGCTCTCGATCCGCAGCAGCGGGATCAGCAGACCCAGGTCGGCGGACGCCTCGACACTGAAGCTCAGGTCCAGTTCGAGGTTGCCGAGTTCGTCGGCGAGGAACTCCATCGCCGCCTTCCGCTGCACACCGACCTTGGCCTCCTGGCCGTTGCTGCGGAAGTCACGCACCCTGCCGTGTGCCTTGTGCCAGATCTGGCGGAACCGCGCCGAGGTGCCGACGGCCTGCACGACGGTGAGGAAGACGCTGTTCTCGACGTACTCGGGAT
>DASXYT010000153.1:0-19977 GCA_036502345.1 Pseudonocardiaceae bacterium
CTACGGGTCTTCTACGCGCTGAACGACGCCCGCACCCCCACCATGATCAACGCGGTGATGGTGGTGCTGAAGGTGATCCTCTTCTACGTCAGCGCCCACGTGCTGGACGCCAGGCACGTGGTCTACGGCCTCACGTTCGTCAACGCGTTCGGTTTCGTGGCGGGAGCGCTGGTGGGTGAGGTGTGGCTACGGCGCAAGATCGGCGCGCTGGACACCGGCCGGGTGGTGCGCACGATCCTGAAGGTCGCCGTCGCGTCCGCCTGGGGAGCCGGCGCCGCGCTGTTGGTGGCCAAGGGAATCGACGCCGTGGTGCCCGCCTCCGACGCACTGGTCCGTGCGTGGGTGGTCATGGTGGTCGGTAGTCTGGTCGGGCTCGCGATCACGTTCGGTTTGATGACGTTGCTCAGGGTGACCGAGATTCGCCCGGTCGCGCAGCGTATCGGTCGCCTGTTGGCCCGCGGCTGACCTGCGAAGATGATCACCGGCGAAGACGAGTCGGGCGGGGTGTGCGTGTTTTCCCGTACGCTTGAACCGGCGTGACCAGCCGGACGTTGACTGGGAAGGGGCCCGGCCTCGCAGCCGTGCGGGACGGGAGAAAGTCGCGGTGAGTGGGCCGATGGATGCAACGGGGACAGGTGGCGCGAACGCCGGCTTCGGCGTGCGCGCGGCCGCGTCGACGATGCGCCCCGGTGGGGTCGTCGGCGACCGCCGATACCGGCTGTTGGCCCAGTTCGGCGAGGACCAGCGGGCCGCCGCCCAGTTCTGGCGGGCCAGGGACGGCCAGCTCAACCGCGATGTCGCGCTGACCGTGCTGATCGGCGACGCGTCCGACCAGAAGTCGGCAGCGGACGCCACCCGCACCCTGGAGCGGGCCATGCACGCGGCCACGTTCGTCCACCCCGGCGTCGCCAGGGTGCTCGACGTGCTCAGCCTGGGCAGTGGTGTCGTGCCGAGCGAGGGCATCCTCGGCATCGTCGTCGCCGAGTGGACCCACGGCACCGACCTGCTCGACGTGATCAGCGACGGGCCTGTCCCGGCCACCACGGCGTCCCGCCTGTTGGAACCGTTGGCCTCGGCCGTGGAGAGTGCCCACCACGTCGGCCTGGTGCTCGGCGTCGACCACCCGCAGCGGGTCAGGGTCACCCCGGACGGCGCGCTGCGCCTCGCGTTCCCCGGCCCGCTGGCGCTGGCCACCCTGCGCGACGACGTGAAGGGCCTCGGCGCCCTGCTCTATCTACTGCTCACCGGGCGCTGGGCGCTGCGGGACGGCCCGCAGGCCGTGCCCGGTGCGCCGACCGGCCCGGACGGCACCGTGGTCGCGCCGAACATCCTGCGGCCGATGGTGCCCGCCGAACTGTCCAGCGTCGCGGTGCGCAGCATGGAGGACACCGCCGTCGGCGGCATCCGGACCAGCGCTGCGATCCTGCGGGTGCTGGACCGGGTGGCCGAGGCCGAAGCGGCCACCACGATGCTGCCGCCGGTACCGGAAGGCACCAAACCGCCCAAGAAGGACGACGGGGTCTGGATCACCAAGCGGCCGGTGCAGACCACTGGGCACAAGCGCAAGCTGGCCGTGTTCGTCGTCCTGTTGAGCGTGGCCACCATCGCGATCGTGGTCTGGCTGGTCACGTCGGTGATCGGGTTCTTCTCCAACTCGACGGACACCGCGGCGGGCGGTCCGGTGCCGACGCCTGCGACCACAACGGCCCAGGCGAGCAGGACGACCCCGAAGCCGACCACGCCCGCGCCACCGGTGACCGGGCCTGCGATCAAGCCGACCGCGATGACCGAGTTCAACGTGCCCGGCCACGACCCGGACAACGTGAGCAAGCTGCCCCGGCTGGTCGACGGCGACCCGAACACGCTGTGGAACACCGACAGCTACAAGCAGCCGTTCCCCACCCTCAAGCCGGGCATCGGCGTGGTCGCCACGTTCGCTCAGCCGACCAAGCTGGCCGAGGTGGACATCGACTCGCCCAGCGCCGGCACCGTGGTGCAGATCAGGACGGCCACGTCGGCCAACCCGGACCTCAACGCCACCCAGGTCATCGGCCAGGCCACCCTGGTCAACGGGCACACCGAGATCCGGCTGGCCGCGGTTCCGCCGACTCAGTACGTGATGGTGTGGATCACCAAGCTGGCCGGCGGTGGCACCGACAACAAGTCGTCCATCGGCGAGATCGGCTACCTGCAAGCGCGGTGACAATTCCAGACGGGACATCGACGAGGACCACCCGAAAAGTGATGATCGTCACTATCGATATCCTGCGCTGGTGACCGCCGCCGCCAGTTCGGACGCCGACCTCATCGCGGCCCACGCCGCTGGTGATCCCCGTGCTTTCGCGGAACTGGTGCGCCGGCACCGGGACCGTATGTGGGCGGTCGCCCTACGCACGCTGCGCGACCCGGAAGAGGCGGCCGACGCACTGCAGGACGCCTTCATCTCCGCGTTCCGGGCAGCGGGCTCGTTCCGCGCCGAGGCCCAGGTCACCACGTGGCTGCACCGGATCGTGGTGAACGCGTGCCTGGACCGGATCCGCAGGCGACAGGCCAGGCCGACCGTGCCGCTGCCCGAGGCCGGTCCCGGCGAACCGGTCGCCGAGGGCGACGCGATGGCCGACCGGGAAACCCGGCTCGTGGTCAGCGAAGCCCTGGCCGCACTGCCCGAGGAGCAGCGCGTACCCATCGTGCTGGTAGACGTCGAGGGCTACTCGGTGGCCGACACCGCCCGGCTGCTGGGCATCGCGGAGGGCACCGTGAAGAGCAGATGTGCCAGGGGTCGGGCCAAGCTGGCGAAATCTCTGGGTCACCTGCGGAACCCGAGTGCGGATGCGAACGTCCCAGATGAAGCGGTTGACACAGTCAACAACGGGCCGCGTTCCGGGTCGCGCGACAGGCAGGGGACACGTCAGTGGGAGGGCCGATGACGGGCATCGACCGGCGTGGTGACACGCCGATGGGGCCGCCATGGCCGGTGGACGTGCTCGCCGATCTACACGCCGACGCGCTCGACCCGGCGGTGTCCGCACGGCTGTGGCCGCAGGTGCGGCACGACCCGGACGCGGTCGCCGTGCTGGAGGCGCTGGATGCCACCAGGGCGGAACTGGCGGGCCTGGCGGCCAAGCAGTCACCGCTCATGCCCGAGCACGTCGCCGCCCGGCTGGACGCGGCGCTGGCCGCCGAGGCAGCGGCCAGGTTCACTCCCGCTGCTCCGGCGGCACCTCCGGCTCCCGTCGTCGACCTGGCAGCGGCCCGCAAGCGCCGCACCCGGCGCTGGGGCTGGGCAGCCGGTGCGCTGGTCGCAGCGGCAGCCGTCGCCGTCGTGGTCATCGCCGTCCCGCGTGGCGGCTCACCGGTCCAGGGGGTCGCGGCCCCACCGCCGCAGCGGTTGACCAGCGGCCAACTCGACGGCGCCACGCTGGCGGCAGCGCTGGGCAGGACCGACTACGGCGCCCTGTCCGACCCGGCCACACGGGCCGCCTGCCTGACCGCCAACCACCAGGACCCGAACCAGCCACCGGCCGGCGCCATGCGCGTCACCCTGGACGGCAAACCAGGAGAACTGCTCGTTCTGACCACCGGGCAGACCGCTCAGTACCGGCTGCTCGTGGTCGGCGACGACTGCGCCGCTGGTAGGCCGGACGTGCTGGCCGACACCGTGGTCGGCGGCCTGCCGCAGCCCACCCGCTGACGTCACCCGACCAGCGGTCCAGAGCACACATCCGCGTGGAACAACCGACACCTACGATCGCGTTGACATGACCAGATGCGAACACGAGGTGGAGGTTTCCGTGGGAGCGGGTACGGAGCGGATCAGGGACCTGATCGTGGTGGGTTCGGGCCCGGCCGGCTACACAGCGGCGGTCTACGCGGCCAGGGCTCAGCTTGAACCGTTGGTGTTCGAGGGGAGCCAGTTCGGTGGCGCCCTGATGACCACCACCGATGTGGAGAACTTCCCGGGCTTTTCCGACGGCATCATGGGTCCTGACCTGATGGAGCAGATGCGCAGCCAGGCCGTGAGGTTCGGTGCGGAACTGAGGTCCGAGGACGTCGAGTCGGTCGAGTTGGACGGTCCGGTCAAGTACGTGACCGTCAACGGCAACCGATACGGCGCGCGCTCGGTCGTGCTGGCCATGGGTGCCGCCGCGCGGTACCTGAACGTGCCCGGCGAGCAGACATTGCTCGGCCGCGGCGTGTCCGCGTGTGCCACGTGTGACGGCTTCTTCTTCCGCGACCAGGACATCGCTGTGGTCGGCGGTGGTGACTCCGCGATGGAGGAAGCCACGTTCCTGACCAGGTTCGCCAGGTCGGTGACGATCATTCACCGGCGGGACGAGTTCAGGGCGTCGCGGATCATGCTGGAGCGGGCCAAGGCCAACGAGAAGATTCGCTGGCGCACCAACGCCCAACTGGTCGAGGTGCTCGGCGAGGGCAGCGTGAGCGGTGTCCGGCTGCTGGACTCGGTGACCGGCGAGGAGTCCGTGCTCCCGGTGACCGGCGTGTTCATGGCCATCGGACACGACCCGCGCAGCGAACTGGTGCGCGACCAGATCGACATGGACGATGCGGGCTACGTGCGGACCGTCGGCCAGACGACCTACACCAACCTGCCCGGCGTGTTCGCGGCAGGCGACCTGGTGGACCACACCTACCGGCAGGCCATCACCGCGGCCGGCTCCGGCTGTTCCGCCGCCATCGACGCCGAACGGTGGCTGGCCGACCAGGACGACGAGCAGTCCTCGGCGACACCCAGCGACACCGGCCTCGCGGTCGGCGTCAACTGACCACAATTCGATTCGACAGGAGAGACCATGGCCGGCAACACCGTGACCGTGACTGACAAGACATTCGCCGACGAGGTGCTGACCAGCGAGAAGGCCGTCCTGGTCGACTTCTGGGCCACCTGGTGCGGCCCGTGCAAGATGGTCGCCCCGGTGCTGGAGGAGATCGCGGCCGAGAACCCGGACAAGATCACCGTGGCGAAGCTGGACATCGACGCCAACCCGGGCGTGGCCCGCGACTACCAGATCATGTCGATCCCGACCATGATCCTGTTCCAGGGCGGCAAGCCCGTGAAGCAGATCGTCGGCGCCAAGCCGAAGGCAGCGCTGCTGAAGGACCTGTCCGACGTGCTTGCCTGATTTGCACTGGTCAGTGACCTGACTGACGAATACGCCCCGCTTCCTTTCGGACGCGGGGCGTATCGCTTCGTCCGCCCGATCGGGTACAGGGCACAATGAGGCGTCACGCAACGCGTGGCATCGTGACGCGCCGGCAGACCGGTGCCCGAGCCAAGCGAGGGGTTCATGCGGGTGCTCCGCCGCGGTGACGTCGGTCCGGCGGTCGTCGAGATCCGGTCCACGCTCGTCGCGCTGGAACTGTTGCCGGTTCTCGACACGCCCCCGGACCAGGCCGTCTTCGACCTCGCGGTCGAGCAGGCCGTCCGGGCGTTCCAGCAGCAGCGGGGACTGATCACCGACGGCGTCGTCGGTCCCGCCACGTTCCGCACCCTGCGGGACGCCACCTACCGGCTCGGCGGTCGCCCGCTGGCCTACCTGGTGTCCCAGCCGATGACCGGCGACGACGTGTCCGCATTACAGGAACGGCTGCTGGAACTGGGCTACGACGCCGGCCGGCCGGACGGCATGTTCGGCCCGCAGACCGAGTTGGCGCTGCGCAGCTTCCAACGTGACTACGGCATGGTCGTGGACGGCATCTGCGGTCCGGCGACCATCCGCGCGTTCCGCCAGTTGTCCCCGATGGCCAGGGGCGGTAGGCCGGTGTTCCTGCGTGAACAGGAGCGGGTCAGGGAGGCCGGACCGTTCCTGCGTGGCAAGCGGATCGTCATCGACCCGGGCCACGGCGGCGACGAGAAGGGCCGCACGTTCGGCGACGTGACCGAGGCCGACCTGATGTGGGACCTCGCGCGCAGGCTGGAGGGCCAGATGGTGGCCACCGGCATGGAGGCGCTGCTGACCAGGGGACAGGACAACTGCCCCGCCGAGGCCGACCGGGCCAGGTTCGCCAACGAGGCCGGCGCCGACATGTTCCTGTCGCTGCACGTGGACGCCAACCACTCGCCGCTGGCCCAGGGTGTTGCTTGCTTCCACTTCGGCACCGGCAACGGCACCACGACGTCCACCGTAGGCGAGGCGCTGGCCGGTTTCATCCAGCGGGAACTGGCCGCCCGCACCGGCATGCTGGACTGCCGGACGCACCCCAAGACGTGGGACGGCCTGCGGCTGACCCGCTGCACAGCGGTGCGCATCGAGATCGGCTACCTGACCAACGCGCACGACAGGGCCAAGCTCACCGACCCGGCGTTCCGCGACCTGGTCGCCGAGCGGATCCTGATCGCGGTGAAGCGCCTGTACCTGCTGGGCGAGAACGACCAGCCCACCGGCACCTTCACCTACGAGGACATCCTCAGGTACGAACTGGCGAAGGTGATCGACTAGCTTCTGGCCGCCACCGGCTGCACCGGGCTGGTGGTGATCGTCACCGTGCCGAAGAGTTGTTCCAGCGCGGACTCGACGTCTTCCTTCCAGGACAGCGCGGTGCGCATCTCCAGCCGCAGCCGGGGCCACTTGGCGTGCTGCTGGACGGTCTTGAAACCGACCGAGCGCAGGAAGTCCGCCGGGATGACGCACGTCGACTCCGACCCGGGGGTCGCGTCGCCGAACGCCTCGATGGCCTTCACGCCGCGCCGGGTCAGGTCCTTGGCCACGGCCTGCACCAGCGCCCGCCCGAGGCCGGAGCCCGCGAACTCGGGCAGGATGCGCAACGACGTGAGCATCACGGCGTCGGCGCTGACCGGTGACGTGGGGAAGGCCACTGATCGGGGGACCGCGTTGGGCGGCGCATACAGCGCGTAACCAGCGGGGACGGAGTCCAGGTAGACGACCCGGCCGCAGGAGCCCCACTCCAACAGGACGCTGGACACCCAGGCTTCCTTCTCGAAGTCCGCCTGACCGAACTGCTCGGCCTCTTCACGCAGGTGCGGGGCCAGTTCCCAGAACACGCAGTGACGGCACTTCTTGGGAAGATGCTCCAGATTGTCGAGCGTGACACCGACGATGTGTCGGGACACCAGACCTCCCCGCATGCATGGCAGCCTGAATGGGATACCGCGACCATGCTAAGTGCATGTGATCGACGCCGGAAGGCGGCCATCCCCTCCGAGTGGCCGGTTACACTCGTCCGATCTACCCGAACCCGGAGGGAGACGTCCGTGAGCGAGCCTGCGCGAGCTAGCCATGGGCGTGACTCCGACCCTACGCAACAGCCGGTGAGAACGCCCGGCCGCAGCCTGGATCCGCACCTGCACCGCTACGCGTCCCGCACCGCCGGCATGACGGCGTCCGAGATCCGGGCCCTGTTCGCCGTGGCCAGCAGGCCGGAAGTCGTGTCCCTGGCAGGCGGCATGCCCAACCTCGCGGCGCTGCCGTTGGATTCGCTGTCCGTCGAAATCGGCGCGCTGGTCGCGTCCGACGGCCTGGTCGCGCTGCAGTACGGCTCGGCGCACGGCGTCCCCGAACTGCGGGAGCAGATCTGCTCCATCATGGCGATGGAAGGCATCCAGGCGCACCCGGACGACGTGGTGGTGACCGTCGGCTCGCAGATGGGCCTGGACATGGTCACCAGGATTTTCTGCGACCCGGGTGACGTGGTGCTTGCCGAAGGGCCGTCGTACGTGGGCGCGCTGGGGTCCTTCACGGCCTACCAGGCGCAAGTAGTGCATGTTGCGATGGACGAGGCCGGGTTGGTGCCGCAGGCGCTGAGGGAGGCGCTGGCGGCCACGGAGCGTGCGGGGGCGAGGGTCAAGTTCCTGTACACGATCCCGAACTTCCACAACCCTGCCGGCGTCACCATGGCCGTGGCCCGACGGACCGAGATCCTGGAAATCTGCGCGTCGCACGGCGTGCTCGTGGTCGAGGACAACCCGTACGGCCTGCTGGGGTTCGACGGCCAGACGTACCCGGCGCTGCGGTCCTACGACCAGGACAACGTCGTCTACCTCGGCTCGTTCTCCAAGACGTTCGCCGCGGGCCTACGGGTCGGCTGGGTGCTGGCACCGCACGCGGTGCGGGAGAAGCTGGTCCTGGCCGCCGAGTCGGCAACGCTCTGCCCGCCGACGATCAACCAGCTGATCGTGTCCCGCTACCTGTCGACCCACGACTGGCAGGGCCAGATCAAGCTGTTCCGCGAGACGTACCGCGAACGCCGGGACGCGATGCTGGCGGCGCTGGAGCAGTACATGCCGCCCGGCTGCTCGTGGACCACGCCCGATGGCGGGTTCTACTACTGGCTCACAGTGCCCGAGGGCGTCGACACGAAGGCGATGCTGCCCAGGGCCGTGACCGCCAGGGTGGCCTACGCGTCCGGCACCGGCTTCTACGCCGACCAGCTGGGCAGCCGCCAGATGCGCCTGTCGTTCTGCTACCCGACCCCGGAACGAATCCGGGAAGGCGTCCGCCGCTTGGCGAATGTGCTGACCGACGAGATGGAGCTGTACCGGACGTTCGGCCCGGTGGCGCAACGCGCGGTGTCCGGCCCGCAGTCCCCGTCGCCCGACACGGCCTGACGGCAGCACTCGGCCCGATGTCCGTCACCGAAGTCCCGACGCGAGCACCTGTCATTCACCGCGCGAAGCAGGCGCCAGGCCCAACGCGCGCCGGCCACCACCCGGCGCGACCAGCCAGCCCGACATCCAGCTCGCACCAGCCGACTTCCGGCACTCACAGCGTGGGGCTGGTGTCGGTTGCCCGCTGTCCGATCCGCCGACACGACTTGGCGGCTGCCACTCGCGGTCCGGGCGACGCGGCGGCTCTTGCTCGCCATCCGATCACCGTCGCGGCACTTGCTCCCAATCCGATCGGCTTGGCGGCTGTCGCTTGCAATCCGATCGCCGTGGCGGACGGTGCCCGCTGTTTCGGGCGGCGTCTCGGCTTTCGCTTTCGGTTCGGCTCGGCGGCCGGGGTCCTGTGCCGGTTCCTCGCGTCCGATGCCGCGGCCGCGGCTGGTGGCGGCGCGCGGCCCGATCCGTCCGGCGGCTTCGTCTCGCGCGCGGCCGGCTGGGTGCAGAGTGACGGATGCGGACTTGGTGCCTGGCTTCGGGGGCCGAGTGATGTCGTTACTTGATCCTCGTGCTCGGCGTCCGGGTGCTGTCTGACTAGTCGGCTCCCCCGCGCCCCTACCTCTCTTCACGCAACGTCAGAATAGTTGAGTCAGTTCCGCGCAATGTTCCGATTTGCCCAGTTTCACCTGATCGGGGAACTGGGCACTGGCCAGCCACATCCTGAAAGGGGTCTCCCGCGTGTCCGACGCCTGGGTCGCCGTGTTGTCCGGCGGGTTGTCCCACGAACGCGAGGTGTCCCTGCGGTCCGGCCGCCGGTTGTCGGCCGCGCTGCGCACGTCCGGCCTCACGGTGGACGAGTGGGACGCGGACGCCAACCTGGTCGCTCGCCTGCGGGACGAGCGACGCCCGGATGCCGTGATCGTCGCGCTACACGGTGGCGAGGGTGAGAACGGCGCCGTGCAGAACGTCTTGGAAATGCTGCACGTGCCCTACGTCGGCACCGACCCGAGGGCGTGCCGGCGGGCTTGGGACAAGCCGACCGCGAAAGCCGAACTGGCGCGCGCCGGTCTTGCGACGCCGGACTGGGTGGTGCTGCCGCACAGCACGTTCCGCGAGTTGGGTGCGCAGGCCGTGTTGGACGCGATGGTGGAGCGGCTCGGGTTGCCGTTGATGCTCAAGCCGGATCAGGGTGGCTCGGCGCTCGGCGCACAGGTTGTCCGTGAAGCGTCGCAACTGCCCGCCGCGATGGTCGGTTGCCTCGCTTATGGCGAGACGGTTCTTGCCGAGCGGTTCGTCGACGGCGTGGAGGTCGCGGTCACCGTGATCGACGGGCCGGACGGACCGGAGGCGCTGCCCGCGGTGGAGATCGTTCCGGAGAACGGCGTCTACGACTACACCGCTCGGTACACCGCCGGACTCACTACCTTCCACGCGCCGGCTCGACTCTCGCCGGACATCGCGGCGACGGTTGGCGCGATGGCGGTGACGGCGCATCGGCTGCTCGGCCTACGAGATGTGTCGCGGACCGACGCGATCGTGGACCCGTACGGCGAGGTTCAGTTCCTGGAAGTCAACGTGTCCCCGGGACTGACCGAAACCTCGCTGCTGCCGATGGCAGTCGAGGCGGCCGGTCGGTCACTCGGGGACGTTTTCTCCGGCCTCGTGGACCGGGCACTCAAACGCATCTGACGTCACTCAGAGCGACCGAAATGGGGTCGTCACCGTGACGAAAGGGGCTGGTATGACGGGTCATCCTCTTAACATTCCCGAAATCTACCCATTTGTCTGATCTGGATGCATGATCTTGACGATGCGCTCCAGGTCGTCGACGGACGCGAATTCGACCACGATCCGGCCCTTTCGCCGGCCCAGTTCGACCTTCACCCGGGTGTCGAAGCTGTCCGACAACCGGTCCGCGAGGTCCTGCAAGCCGGGCGCCTGGATCGGTTTGCGTGGGGGAGCCTTCGGCTGACGGGTCGGCTCGCTCTTCGCCAGCGTCACCGCTTCCTCGGTGGCCCGCACCGACAGACCTTCCGCGATGATCCGGGCCGCCAACTCCTCCTGCGCCCCCGCGTCCTCCAGACCGAGCAGCGCGCGGGCGTGGCCGGCCGACAGCACGCCGGCGGCGACCCGTCGCTGCACGGGGAGGGGCAGCTTCAGCAACCGGATCATGTTGGTGATCACCGGGCGGCTGCGGCCGATCCGGTTGGCCAGTTCCTCGTGGGTGACCTCGAACTCCTCCAGCAGTTGCTGGTACGCGGCCGCCTCCTCCAGCGGGTTCAACTGCACCCGGTGGATGTTCTCCAGCAACGCGTCGCGCAGCATGGCGTCGTCACTGGTCTTGCGGACGATGGCCGGGATGGCGTCCAGCCCGGCCTGCTGGGCGGCCCGCCACCGACGCTCACCCATGACGATCTCGTACCGGCCGGCCTCGAACTCCCGGACCACGATCGGCTGCATGAGGCCGAACTCGCGGATCGAGTGCTCCAACTCGGCGAGCGCCTCGTCGTCGAACACCTGCCGGGGCTGCTTGGCATTCGGCGCGATCGAGTCGATCGGGAGCTCACGGTAGACGGCACCGGCCACCGCGACGTCCACCTGGACGGTGGTCCCGCCGTCGCCGGCCGGGGTGCCGGACGCCGCACCATTGCTCGCCCCGACAGCGGGCGGCGCCGAGCCGGGTGGCGGCCCGCTCGGAATCAGTGCCGCCAGGCCCCGGCCGAGACCGCCCTTGCGTTCCGTCATGTCGTCCCTTTCTCCGCACCCCGTTCGGCCACTTCCCGCGCCGCGTCCAGATAACTCATGGCGCCACGTGAACCCGGGTCGTAGGCCAACACCGTCTGGCCAAATCCTGGTGCCTCGGACACCTTCACGCTGCGTGGAATCACCGTCTTCAGCACGGTGTCCCCGAAGTGGCCACGAACCTCGGACGTCACCTGGTCGGCGAGCTTGGTCCGACCGTCGTACATGGTGAGCAGGATGGTCGAGACGGACAGCCGCGGGTTCAGGTGGTTCTGCACGAGCTCGATGTTGCGGAGCAGCTGACCGAGCCCCTCCAGCGCGTAGTACTCGCACTGGATGGGGATGAAGACCTCGTCGCCGGCCACCATCGCGTTCACGGTGAGCAGGCCGAGCGAGGGCGGGCAGTCGATCAGCACGTAGTCCGGCGACAACTGGTCCAGCGCCTCGTCGGACAGCGCCTCCTTGAGCCGGGACTCCCGGGCGTTCATCGACACGAGCTCGATCTCGGCACCGGCCAGGTCGATGGTCGCGGGCACGCAGAACAGGTTGGGCGACTGGTCGCTCACCTGAGCCGCGTCCGCCAACGAGATCTCACCGATCAGCACCTCGTAGACCGATGGTGTGCCGAGTCGGTGCTCGACGCCCAGCGCGGTGCTCGCGTTGCCCTGCGGGTCGAGATCGATCACCAACACGCGCAGCCCGTGCAGCGCGAGCGCGGCCGCGACGTTCACCGCGGTGGTCGTCTTGCCGACGCCACCCTTCTGATTGGCGATGGTCATCACTCGCCGGTGAGTGGGCCGGGGGAGTTGCAGCTCCGGGTGCAGCACCCGGGTCGCCCGCTCCGCCTCCTCGGCGATCGGGGTCCAGCCGCCGCCGTCCTCCGGTGTCTTCTTCGGGTTGCTCACCGGTCGTCGCACCTCCGTGTCATCGGGGGCGCCATGACGCCCCCGGCTGACCGTCGACGTTTCACGTGGAACATCCAAGGCTCCGCTCTGCCGGTCGGGGTGCACGTCACCGATCCTTCCTTGCTCGACGCTGGCCGTTGCGAACCTCCGCCGACGCCGACCGGTGCACGATCACGACCGTGGTGGGCACGGGGAGCAGGTCCGCTCCACACGTCACCACAGTCGACTCGATGCCGCCGGCGCGCCGAACGAGGTCCGCATCCCGGGCCAGCTCCTCGTTCGCACTCTCGCCTTTCAATGCCAGCAACACGCCGCCGGGCGCGACCAGTGGGAGACACCAGCCGGCCAACTTGGCCAACGGCGCCACCGCCCGGGCGGTCACCACATCCACACCGCCGACCGCTCGTCGGACATCCGGCTCCTCGGCGCGTCCCCGCACGACCTGGACGTCGATGCCCAGCTCGTCCACCACCTCGGTCAGCCACGCGATCCGCCGCGCCATCGGCTCCAGCAGGGTTACCCGCAGATCCGGCCTGGCGATCGCCAGCGGTATACCCGGCAGTCCGGCACCCGAACCGACGTCGACCAACGTTGCGGACTCGGGCACCAACTCGGCGATCGCCGCCGAGTTCAACACGTGCCGGTCCCACAACCGGTCTACCTCTCGCGGACCGATCAGCCCCCGGGACACGCCGTGCTCGGTCAGCAGTGCGACGAACCGTTCGGCCAGCGGTAGCCGCTCGCCGAAGAGACGCTGAGCGGCCGAGCTGGTGGTGTCGTGACCGTCATAAGACACCGAGCTCATCCGTCGTCCATTCATCGTTTCACGTGAAACTGCCGGCATCGGTGTGGAGACCAAGAATAGCCGCCTCCTCGAATAGCAAACGGCGCGGCCTGTTTCACGTGAAACAGGCCGCGCCGCGGCTAACTGGCGACCGTGGTCAGGTCTGGGCGAACACCACCACGCGACGCTTGGGCTCCTCGCCCTCGCTCTCGCTGTGCGCACCGTCGACCTCAGCCACCGCGTCGTGGACGACCTTGCGCTCGAACGGCGTCATCGCCTGGAGCTTGACCTGCTCGCCGGTCCGCACCGCTTGCTCGGCGGCCGACCGACCCAGTTCCTTCAGCTCCTCACGACGACCCGCCCGCCAACCGCTGATGTCCAACATCAACCGGCTCCGTGCTCCGGTCTCCTGCTGGACGGCGAGCCGGGTCAGTTCCTGCAATGCCTCCAAGGTCGAACCACGAGGGCCGACCAGTTTCTCCAGATCCTCGCCGCCGTCGATGCTGACGATGGCCCGACCGGCCTCCACGTCCAGGTCGATGTCCCCGTCATAGTCGAGCAGGTCGAGCAGGCGCTCCAGGTAGTCGCCGGCCACATCGCCTTCATGAACCAACTGGTCTTGCGAAGACGAACGTGACCCCTCCCGTTCTGGCTGCTCCTCCACCTCGGCCTCGGGCGCCTCGTCGGTCTCCTGCAACGCCTCCGACACGTTTTCTCCTCTCCAGAACCGGCAGGCGGCTCAGCCGCGCTTCCGGTTCTGCTTCTTCCGCCGGGAACGGTCCGATATCAGACCGGGAATCTCGGAGGCGGATCCCGCCTTGCCGTTGGTCGGCTGCGGGCTCGTGCCGTCCTGTTTCGCCGCACCGTTGGTGCGGTTCGCGTTCGTGTTCTTCGTTGCCGTGCCGTTCCGAGCGTTCGCCCGAGCACCAGCGGTCGGCTTCGCACCGGGCGCCGGCTTCACTCCTGGCGCCGGCTTCTTGCCGTTCGCGTTCGGGTTGGGCACCGTCGGCTTGACGGGTCGGCGCGGATCGTTCGCCGTTCGCGTCGGCTTGGCATTGCGCTTGGCGGGCTTCGCGTCCTGGACCGGGACCGCGTCCTCGACGGGCACCGCGTCCTCGAGCACGTCATCCGAGTCGATGACCATGTCCGGCACAGCGTCCTCGACCGCACCCGCCGCGTTGCGCCGCTTCACCGGCTTCTGGCCGGGCCGGGGTGCCAGCGCCGCGCGGGTCTGGATCGCCTGCTCTTTTTGAGCCTCTTCCTCGCGGTCCATCTTCCGGAACACGAAGTGCTGCTGCGCCAGCGTCCAGCCGTTGTTGCTCAGCCAGTAGAGCAGCAGACCGACCGGGAAGCCGCCACCGAAGACCAGCACACCGAGCGGGAACAAGTACAAGGTCAGCTTGTTCATCATCGCGGTCTGACCGGTGGCCGGCGTGCCCATGGCTGCCTGCCGCTGCACGGACAGCCGCGCGGTGAAGTGGGTGGCGACCGCGGCCGCGATCATCAGCGGGATGGCCACCGGAGCGACGCCCCAGTGCCAGCCCGGGTCGCCGCTGAGCTTGCCGATACCCAGCACGGCGTCGCCGAGGTGCGCGTCGAACAGCTTGGCGTGCAAGTAGGACTGCACGTCCGCGTTCTTGAAGTAGTACACCTCGGTCGTGCCCGTGCGGAACGAGCGCAGCACGTGGTTCAGGCCCAGGAAGACCGGGATCTGCAGTACCAGCGGCAGACAGCCACCGAGCGGGTTGACCCCGTGCTCCTTCTGGAGCTTCTGCATCTCCGCGGCCTGGCGCTGCCGGTCGTTCGCGTACTTCTTCTGGATCTTCTTCATCTCCGGCGCGAACTTCTGCATCTTGCGCATCGACCGGATCTGGTGCACGGCCGGCTTGAGCAACACCAGCCGCAGGGTGAAGACCAACGCGATGATCGACAGCGTCCACCCGAAGAAGTTGGACGGACCCAGGATGAAGCCGAACACCTCGTGCCAACACCACAAGATGAACGAGACGGCGTAGTAGATGAAGTCGAACACGGAGCTACTCCTCGGCAGGGGTCTGGTGAACTCGATCCCGATGTAGGACCGTGTGCCCTGGATCACAGAGCAGTGGATCAGGCTGTGGTTCGCTGGCCCGGTCGCGGCGCGGTGGCACCGGATCCCAGCCGCCCGGATGCCATGGCCCGCACCGCAGCAGCCTGCGGAACGCGAGCCAACTGCCACGCAGGGCGCCGTGCACGATCAGCGCCTCGACCGCGTAGGCACTGCAACTGGGGGCGAAGCGGCAACTTGGCGGGAGCAGCGGCGAGATCCACCGCCGGTAGATGTTGACGACGAACACCAGTACCGACGCCAATGGGCCGGGTCGGTCGGCTGGGCCGACCTCCTCCGGCACGGATTCGTTGTCGAGCTCCGAGCTAGTCACACCACATCGCCAGCTTCAGTCGACAGCCTCAGTCGACGCAGTGCCCCGTCCAGATCCGCCCCGAGTTCACTGCTGGACGCCCCGGCCGACGCCGGCAAGGCTCGCACAACCAACGCGCAACCGGCCGGCAAAGTTCCGATCCGGTCCGCCATCAGGTGCCTCAGCTGCCGGCTGACCCGGTGGCGGACCACCGAATTGCCGACCGCCTTACTCACGACGAAGCCCACCCGGGCGGTCGACTGATCCGCTCGGGTGGGCCGTGACGCCATCATCTTCACCGTTCCGACACCGCTAGCAGGCCGCGCGGCAGCACCCTGGTCACTCACCAGGGCATGCACAACCAGCCGGGGCCGCCCAGCTCGACGTCCCCGGCGGACCACCGTCCCGAACTCCTGGCTGCTGGTGAGTCGGGCCGCCGCGGGGAGCACGGCGTCGCGATGTCAGGCCGACAGTTCGGAACGGCCCTTGCGCCGACGGGCGGACAGGATCCCCCGGCCAGCACGGGTCCGCATCCGCAGCCGGAACCCGTGCACCTTGGCACGGCGGCGGTTGTTGGGCTGGAAGGTGCGCTTGCCCTTGCTCACGGTCGGTCTCCAGGCTTCATCACTACCACAACAGGTCTCTGGCAGGTCTGGCCCCGCCTGCTGGCTGCCCCGATAACGTCAAGGAGCGGGGCGAGTGCATGCCAAAGGCACCCGCCGCAAACGGGAGACACTTCGAGGGTACGCACCAACGGCCGGCCTCACCAAATCGGGGGTAGCCTGCCAGGTCGTTCAGCGCGGCATGCCGCCGCTCGCGATACTGGCCCGGACCGAAGTCTTGTGGCCGGCCGCCACGCTTGTTAGCGTGCCCCTTCTGTTGTGGCGAGGGGGACCAGGTTCGCCAGCTCAAGATTGCCGGCGCCGATGCGTTGAACCCTCGGGGGGTTCGATGAGGACTGCCGTACATTCGTGCACAGTTGTGGACAACCCTGTGGACACCTCGACTGTCGGTGACCCTTGTGTCCGACGTGCCCGACCAGGGGAGGGGGAACCCCCAGTTGTCCGACCAAAAGTCCGATCTTGGCCACGTGTGGGAGCAGGTCGTCCAGGAGTTGTCGGACGGCACGCTGTCACCGCAGCAACGCGCGTGGATGCGGGTGACCCGACCGATCGGCCTGCTGGACGGCACAGCACTCCTCGCCGCTCCGAGTGACTTCGCGAAGGAAGCCATCGAGCGCGCGCTGCGCGAACCGATCACCGACGCCCTGTCCCGCCGCCTCGGCCGGGTCGTCTCGCTCGCGGTGAAGGTGGACGCGGCCGTCCCCGCCGCGAAGCACGCGGCACCCCCGGTGCCCCAGCCGCCGGTCGACCTCACCAACATCCGCATCAACGGTTCCGCCGATCATGTGGTCCCGGCCGACACGACGGACGACGCGACCACCGACGGCGCCAACGAAGAGGTGGACGAGGAGGGCGACGCGCTCGCCACCGTCCACGAGATCTGGCCGACGTTCGGCGGCGGCTCGGGGGCGGGCGCACCGCCGACCCAGCCGTTCACGGCGCCGGCAAAGCCGCAGACGTCGCAGACCCGGCTGAACGAGAAGTACACGTTCGACACGTTCGTGATCGGCTCGTCCAACCGGTTCGCGCACGCGGCCGCGGTGGCGGTCGCCGAAGCGCCGGCCCGCGCGTACAACCCACTCTTCATCTGGGGCGAGTCCGGGCTCGGCAAGACCCACCTGCTGCACGCGGTCGGGCACTACGCGCAACGCCTGTTCCCCGGGATGCGCGTGCGGTACGTGTCGACCGAGGAGTTCACCAACGACTTCATCAACTCGCTGCGCGACGACAGGAAGGTGGCGTTCCAACGCCGCTACCGCGATGTCGACGTGCTGCTGGTGGACGACATCCAGTTCCTGGAGGGCAAGGAAGGCACCCAGGAGGAGTTCTTCCACACCTTCAACACGCTGCACAACGCGAACAAGCAGATCGTGGTGTCCTCGGACCGGCCGCCCAAGGGGCTCGGCACGCTGGAGGACCGGCTGCGCACCAGGTTCGAGTGGGGCCTGATCACCGACATCCAGCCGCCCGAGTTGGAGACGCGGATCGCCATCCTGCGCAAGAAGGCGGCGCAGGACCGGTTGGCCGCGCCCGCCGAGGTGCTGGAGTTCATCGCGGACCGGATCGAGCGCAACATCCGCGAACTGGAGGGCGCCCTGATCCGGGTGACCGCGTTCGCGTCGCTCAACCGCCAGCCGGTGGACGTGCAACTGGCCGAGATCGTGCTGCGCGACCTCATTCCGGACTCCCAGGCGCCGGAGATCAGTGCCTCCACGATCATGGCGGTCACCGCCGAGTTCTTCGGCGTCAGCATCGACGACCTGTGCGGCCCGGGGAAGACGAAGGCGCTCGCACAGGCGCGGCAGATCTCCATGTATCTGTGTCGCGAGCTGACCGACCTGTCGCTGCCCAAGATCGGGCAGACGTTCGGCGGCCGCGACCACACCACCGTCATGCACGCCGACAAGAAGATCCGCAAGGAGATGGCCGAGCGCCGCCGCATCTACGACCAGGTGCAGGAGCTGACCTCCAGGATCAAGCAGCGCGCTCGCGGCTGACCCCCAGCCACCCCCGAAGGCCGGTCCGGATGTTTCTGGACCGGCCTTCGGCGCGTCCGAGGCCCCCGGCAATAAAGATGTGCCGCCGCACGGGGGTCCAGCCACCCGCCAAGGTGAACATTCCGGCCGCACACAGGCATGTGGACGGAGCCGCCAGCCTGGGGACCGAGCCACCCACATCTGTGGATCGAACTGTGCACAACTCGGCCGATGTGTGGACCGCTGCCCTGTGCACAGAACCTGTCCACCGACCCCCCGAAACTGTCCACCGGTTCCCACCCCCACCCGTCCACAGCCAGTGCACCCCTGTGACCAGGGCGAACGAGCTCCATCCACACAATCCACACCGCCTACTGTTACGGCTGTTCTTTTCTCTCTTAGAAGAGAAAAACAAAAAAGAAACAGGGGCTGGGGACAGTGGGGACAGCTCAGGTACACCGCCGTCCGAGTGATCTGGCAACCTGCCGGCCCGACGTGACGAACCGGCCTTCGACGCTCTACGGTGGGACTCCACAGCGGGCACCGGCCCGGCCGACCGGGGGAGGGTCCCGGCCACACCACGCCGGAGTGCCTGCGCTCTCCCGCAACACCCGACCAGGTCGGGTCGGTGCGCAGCCGAGTGCCGTTTCCACGAGAGAAGTTCCGAACCGGAGGGAACGTTCGATGAAGATTCGCGTCGAGCGGGACGGACTTGCCGATGCCGTCGCCTGGGTCGCGCGCAGCCTGCCGTCCCGGCCGTCGATCCCGGTGCTGGGTGGCGTGCTGATCGACGCCGGCGGCGACGGGGTCTCCTCGGGTGAGGCACTGACCGTCGCCGGCTTCGACTACGAGGTGTCCGCCACGGTGGACGTCCCCGCGACGATCGCGGCCGAGGGACGCGCGCTGGTGTCCGGCCGACTGCTGGCCGACATCACCAAGGCGTTGCCGGCCCAGCCGGTGGAGATCTCCGTCGACGGCTCCCGGGTCACGATCACATGTGGTAGCGCCAAGTTCAGCCTGCCCACGATGCCGGTCGAGGACTACCCGCAGTTGCCGACGATGCCGCAGCGCGCAGGCGAGGTGGCCGGTGAGGTATTCGGCCAGGCCGTCGCCCAGGTGGCGATCGCGGCGGGCCGGGACGACACGCTGCCGATGCTCACCGGTGTCCGGCTGGAGATCGCCGACGACAAGCTGACCCTGGTCGCGACCGACCGGTTCCGGTTGGCCATGCGCGAGTTCGCCTGGACCTCCGGTGGCGACGTGTCCGGCACCTCGGTGCTGGTGCCGGCGCGGACCCTTGCCGAGGCGGCCAAGACGCTGGGCACGAGTGGCAACTCGGTGGAGATCTCGCTGGCCTCCGGTGACGGTCTGCTCGGGCTGGCCGGTTCCGGCAGGCGCGCGACGACCCGGCTGCTGGACGCGGAGTTCCCGAAGTACCGGCAGTTGCTGCCCAGTGAGCACACGTCGGCCGCGGTGATCCCGGTCAGCGCGCTGGTCGACGCGATCAAGCGCGTGTCGCTGGTCGCCGAGCGCGGCACGCAGGTCCGACTGGAGTTCGCCGACAGCATGCTGCGCCTGTCCGCGGGCGGCGACGACGAGGGCAGCGCCGAGGAGGAGTTGGCCGTCGACTACACCGGCGAGCCGGTCACGATCGCGTTCAACCCCGGCTACCTGCTGGACGGCCTGGGCGCCCTGCACACCGAGAAGGCGCACTTGTCCTTCACCACACCCAACCGGCCCGCGCTGGTCAAGCCGGTGGGGGAGGATGGCGAGGTAGCACCCGGGTACCTGTACCTGCTGATGCCGGTGCGGCTGCCCGGCTGACCCCGAAGGAAGGACCAGGACCGTGCAGCTCGGACTCGTCGGCCTCGGCAAGATGGGTTTCAACATGCGCGAACGTTTGCGTCGCGCAGGACACGAGGTCGTTGGTTACGACCGCAACGCGGACATCAGCGACTCGACGTCGCTGG
>DASXYT010000154.1:0-65686 GCA_036502345.1 Pseudonocardiaceae bacterium
GCCCGCACACGTAGACGCTGCGGCTGCGCACGTCCGGTACCAGGTGGAACAGGGGACCGGGGGCGAGCGGATCGTGGCGCAGCTCGCGGCGCCTGCCGACCAGGTAGTGCACGACCATTCCGTCGCAGGCCATCGCGTCCAGTTCAGCCCGCAGCGGGATGTCCTGCCAGGTGCTCGCCCGGTGCACGAGGACCACATCGGTGTGTTCGCGCAGGAGTTGTTCGGCCAGTGCGCGGATCGGGGCGATGCCGGAGCCACCGGAGACCAGCAGGACGGGCTCCCGGGTGCGCCGGTCGGCGGTGAAGTGGCCGAAGGGCCCCTCGGTGAAGACCGGTACGCCTCGGCGCAGGTGCGCGGCAGCGCCGGAGTGGTCGCCGGCATCCTTGATGGTGATCCGCATCCGGTGATCGCCCGCGGGGGCGGACAGCGAGTACGGGTGAGCGGTCCAGAGATGGCCGATGGTCACGAAACGCCACAACAGGAACTGGCCCGGACGGGCATCCAGTTCGGACAGTCGACGGCCACGGAGCCAGACGCTGACCGTGTCCGGTGTCTCGCGCACGACCCGCTCGATGGTGATCGCGTGCCGGAACCACCGACGCATCGGCGCCACCAGCCGCCACCACACCAGTGCGGCGGCGACGATCACGTAGCCCCCGATCCACACCGCACGCGCGGTCGGACTGCTCACGAAGTCACCGCCGCTGGAGATCTGGTGGAAGAACGCCAGCGCGACCGCCAGGTAGGCCGACAGATGGATCAGATACCAGCCTTCGTAGGACAGGCGCCGGCGCGCGACCTGGGCACTGGTGATGGCGACGGCCAGGAACAGCGCCATGCCGGCGAGTGCGGTGAGCATGTCCGGATAGGTGGCCACGATCTCGGCGACCGCCGACCACGGCGCGTGCCGCTCGGTCGCCGCGAGCCCGGCGGTGACCAGCAGCACGTGTGCGACCAGCACCAGCACGACGTTCGTGCCCAGCCCCCGGTGCCAGGCTGTCAGCCGGTCGAAGCCCACGGCACGTTCCAACCAGGGCAGGCGGGCCATCAGCAGCAACTGGACCAGCGCCAGGTAGGCGCCCGCCAGACCCGCGACACGACCGGCCGCGGTCAGGACGGCGCCTGGCGAGTCAAGGGACGCGCTGAGCGGATCGAACCACCAGAAGCTGACGGCGATCAGCCCTCCGGCCACGAGAGCCAGGCGAACCGTCCACTGCTCCAGGTCACCCCCGGGCGAGCGTTTGGTGTCGACGACGGCGTGCATGAGGACGAGTCTTGCCGGCAATTCTTGGCGCCTCGTTGGAACGTCTCCTCGGCCCTGCCCTGGTCAGGGCGACTCGCCGCCGGGGATGTGCGGTGCCCAACCGGGGCGGCGGACGAGGCAGAACGGATGTCCCGCCGGGTCGGCATAGACGTCCGCGCCGGCCAACCGTCGCGCTCCGAGGGCGAGAGCGCGTGGCCCGGCCGCGGCTGGGTCCTCGACCATGATGTCGAGGTGGAACTGTTGTGGCACCGAAGGGTCGGGCCAGGTCGGTGGCTTGTGGTCGGTGGCGAGTTGGAACGCCAGCCCCGAGGAGGTGTCATCGTCTGCGACGACGACCCAGTCGCGGCTGCGGTAGGTGATCGGCTGGCCGAGCAACGTGGAGTAGAAGGCCGCGAGCGCGGCCGGGTCGGGGCAGTCGAGGACGACGTGATGCAACCGTCCGATCATGACGACGATGATGACCGGCACCGTCGACGATGTCGAGCCGGGAGTTGCTGGTGGCCGATCTCTCAGTAGCCGCCGGGATTGCCGTTTGCCGGTGGGGCAGCCGGGGCCGTTGCCTGGCCGCCCGTGGAGGCGCTGTGCCAGGTGAACGCTGTGCCCGCGAAACTGTCCTGGGCGCCATTGCCGGTCACCTTGCCGGGATTGTTGTCGAAGGAGAAGGTGTAGAGCGGCTTGCCGTCGAGCGTGACCTGGCTGGTGCCGTCCGGGCGTTGCACCGTGGCGACGGTGCCGCCGACCCCTGGTCCGGCAGTGGGTTGTTTGCCCGAGGACAGGGTCAGCGGCACCCAGATCTTGGTGCAGTCGCTGGACACACACTGCGGTTTGCCCGCTTTGTCCTGGTCATTGGTGTAGAGCGTGGCGCCGGCCTGGTCGACCAGCACGGACGCGCCGTTGACCGTGCGCGCCGCCACCGTGGTGGCGCCGCTCGGCGCGGCGGCCGGCGCACTGCCGGCGGTTGCGTTGGTGCCGCATGCCGCGGCGAACATGACGAGTCCTAGGCCGATCGTGACCGAAACGGGCAGACGGGTACCCATGGAATGCATGATCAGTGCCTTTCTGGTGGGCGGTCGCTAGCGAGGTTCGGCGGGCGGCGGCACGCTGACCAGCCGCCGGCCGGAAGTGGTGATGACGTCGAGGTGATGGATCTGCGCGGGCCGGATCGCGGTGGTTCCGGTGACGTCCACGGCCCCCTGATAGTTGGCCACCCAGCTGGCGGCGGTGTCCCGGCGACCATCCGCCGCGCTGACCACGAGCATGCATTGCTGCGCCCAGCCCACGCCGGACAGCTGTAGTCGGATCTGGGTGCCCCAACTGCGCGCGGTCAGCACGATGCTGGCGTGGACGTGGGTGTGCGGATCGGTCGCGGACACGGTCCACGAAGTGGCAACGGGCGCGGTCTGGCTGGTTGCCGCCACGCCAGTGATCACCCCGGCCACCAGGAGCACGACGCCGACCGTGACACCGAGCAGCCGGTTCCAGGCATGCTTCCGGTGGCGCGCGGCTGCCCGCGCGATCAGTGCTTCGTACAGTTCCTGCGGAAGTTCGGTCGGGGCGACGATGTCTTCGACATCGGCCATGGTCAGCGTGCCGAGCAGTGTCGGCAGGCCCCGGAGTTCGTCGTACTCCGTCCGGCAGTCCGGGCATTCGGGTAGATGCTCGCGCATCCGTTCGATTTCCGCAGGTTCGAGAGCGTCGAGCAGGTACGCGGCGACGTCGATCGTGTTGGTGCAGTTCATGGCTGCCGCACCCCGCGTTCCAGCAATGCCAGTCGCAGTGCGCGCAACGCATAGAACATCCGCGATCGGACCGTGCCATTGGGAATGTTGAGCCGGGCGGCGATCTCCCGCGTGCTGCGGCCGGCATAGAAGCCTTCGATGAGTACTTCCTGGTGAGCTTTGGTGAGCGCACCGAGTGCATCCGCCAGCAGGCAGGCGTCCAGGGCCGCGTCCAGATCATCCGATGTGGACACATCATCCACCGTCGCTGTGGAGATGTCCTCGGGCCAGTTGCGTCGGTTTCGGTTCGCGTCGATGGCCAGGCGTCGTGCGACCGTGAACAGCCATGGTCGGGCCTTCTCCACGGTCAGGTCGTCGGCGTGTTGCCAGGCACGCAGCAGCGTCTCCTGCACGATGTCCTCCGCGCGTTGTCGGTCACCGCCCAACAACCGCTGGACGTAGGCCAGCAGCGGGCGGGCGTGGCTCGCGTAGAGGGCACGCAGCAGCCGCTCGTCCTCGACCCGACTGGAGCACATACCCACTACTACGGACGCGGCCCGGCGATTGTTCACCCCTGCGCCACGATTGCCGGACCGTCCTGCTCGGCAGATCCACAATGGGAAACGCAATACGCAACATCGCAGGCGATGCGGCATGTTAGGCGTGGCATACCTTACTGTGGATGCCTATCTGCGCGGAGTGCAGGGAAACGATGGCGTTCCACATTCGGAACCGCGGCGGCGGGCGTCGGAGGCATTGACGACGACCCGCGCACACCAGGAGCGGACCGACGGGCGGCGCGTCCGCCCTGGTGGGTCTACGCGGCGATGTTCCTGCTCACCGCCGCTGGCACCGCGGCCAGCGACTTCGTCAGCCTCAGCGGCGCCAAGCTGATCGCCATCCTCGTCGTGGTCCTGCTGGTCGTCGTGCTCGTGACCAGCATCGCCGACCGGTCGGCGATGTTCAGTAGGGTTCGCGGAGTGCAGCCCCGGCAGCAGTTCATCCCGTGGGTCTTCGGCGTCGTACTGATCGTCGTGGGCCTCGGCGCCTGGCTGATCTCCCGCTACGGCAACGGATTCGTCGGCGATATCGCCGACGCGGTCGGCCTGCGCAACTACCCGCACACCGTGGCCGGGATACTGTGGGGGGCCGCGTTCACCGACCGCTGTCGGATCCGACACGGTTGGCGATCATGTCGGTGCTCTACACGGTGGGCTGGTGCGACTTCGCCTTCCTGCGCGACGCGGTGTCCCTCCATGGTCCGCGCCACCGACCAGGGGCGAGCCCGGTTCCTCGGGCACGCCGAGGCGTTGCGGGCGATCGTCGAGCGAACCCCACGCCCGTAGTCCGGCCAGCGCGGATGACCCGCTCATCCCCACCTGCTGTCACCGCGTGGTCCGGGAGGAAACGCCGTGCTGCTGTCGCGTCAGCTCCGGGCCAGGTTCCGCACCGAGATCAGGTGTTCCAGCAAGGTGATCAGGACCTGCTTGCTGGACTCGCGCCGGCGTACGTCGCACAGCACGGTGGGCACGTACGAATCGAGGTCCATCGCATCGCGGACCTGGTCCACGGTGTAGGGCTGGGCGCCGTTGAAACAGTTGACTGCCACCACGAACGGCACCTGCCGGCGTTCGAAGAAGTCCACCGAGGGAAAGCACGCGTCCAGCCTGCGGGTGTCGGCGAGCACCACCGCGCCGAGCGCGCCCTGGGCGAGTTCGTCCCACATGAACCAGAACCGGTGCTGCCCCGGCGTGCCGAACAGGTAGCAGATCAGCGACGGATTGATGGTGATGCGTCCGAAGTCCAGGGCCACCGTGGTCGTCGTCTTCTCCTCGACGCCCTCCAGATCGTCGGTGTTGCCGCTGATCTCACTGATCACCTCCTCGGTACGCAGCGGCGCGATCTCGCTGACCGAGCTGACCAAGGTGGTCTTGCCGACGCCGAAGCCACCGGCGATCAGCAGCTTCACCGCTGACGTGGCGAAGGTCGGCTGGTCGGATGTGTCAAAGCCTACGGATGCCATCAAGTACCGCCTGAAGTATGTCCATGTCCGGGTTGTCCACAGCAGTCGGCGGAGCACGGAAAAGGAGGTAACCCTGCTCGATCAGGTCGCCGATCAGAATCTTCACGACGGCGAGCGCCATATCCAGTTGTGCGCTGATCTCAGCGACCGACTGCGGGCGCTGGCACAGTCGCAGGATCTCGGCGTACTCACGATCCAGCACGCCGTTGTCGGGATGAATGGCGATCACCAACGTGATCATGTCCAGGTCGGGCCGGGTCGACCTGGTACGGCCGCGAGTGACCGCATAAGGCCGGACCATGGGGCCGGCCTTGTCGTCGTACCAGGACTCCCGACGGTCGTTCATCACGGGTGGGGTGTACCCGGCACACCGTTCGGCTTACGGGGTGCTGCCACGAGATGGTTGCCGACCTGCTTGACCATCAGGGTCATCTCGTACGCGATCATCCCCATGTCGGCGTTCTCCGCGGCCAGCAGAGCGAGGCAGGTGCCCGAGCCGGCCGCCGTGACGACGAAGTAGGCGCGTTCGAGTTCGACGACGGTCTGCCGGACCCCACCCCTGGCGAAATGCCTGCCCACTCCCTTGGCCAGGCTCTGGAACGCGGATGCCATCGCGGCGAGATGTTCACTGTCCTCCCTGGACAGACCACTGGATCGGCCGACGACCAGGCCGTCCGAGGACAACACCACCGCGCGTTCGGCTCCGGTCACCCGCGTCACCAGGTCGTCGAGCAACCAGTTCAGCTCACTCACGTCCGGTCGATCCATGCCTACCCCACTAGTTGCAATCGCTGAATGTTACCGAGCGTCCCGAGCCTGTCGGGTGCCGTGCTGGAACGCGGCCATTGTGTCCCGCGCCTGTTCGGCCATCCGGACCGAGTCGGCGTCCGACGCTACGTTGTCCCTCGGGTCCGGGTCGGCGTCGCCGACCAGTTGGGGTGCGAGGTTCGCCTGCCGCCTGCGCCGGGGCAGTGGTGGCACCGTGCTGTCCGGTTGCCTGCCGTCCGGTTGTCGGCCGTGCCTGCCGCCCGCCTGCGGTTGGAGTCTCTGTGGGCGCACGCCGTTTCCAGCGCCGTTCGTACTGCCGTTGGTGGGCGGCTTCTCGTTCGGTTGCTCGTTGGTCGGCCATTGAATGGTCAGCTCGCCGGTCTTGTGCACCGGCCTGGGCGCCGACACCGGGTCCGTGATCGGTAGCCGGCCGGGCTGCTGCCGTTGCCGGGGCAGCACCGTCGTGGCGCCCGGATCATCGGCACCGTTCTCCGGTGTGTCGCCGGTCGACTCCCATGCGAGCAGCGACGCGCGAACCAGCACGATCGCCCGCACACCACCGTAGACCGACTCCACCAACGTGACGGTGATGCCGTGCCGTGCGGCCAACTGGGACACCACGAACAGACCGAGCCGCGAGTCGTTGCTCAGCGCCATCACCCCGAAGTCGGGCGGCTCGTGCAGCAGGCCGTTGATCAGTTCGCGCTCCTTGTCGGCCAGGCCGAGACCCTGGTCCTCGACCTCGACCACGACACCCTTGCCGACCATGTTGCCTCGGATCTCGACCCGGGAGTCCTGCGGGGAGAACGACGTCGCGTTGTCGACCAGTTCGGCCAGCAGGTGCACGAGGTCGGCCACCACGGCTCCCACGACGGACACCTCCGGCAGCCGCCCTGCGTCGACCCGCTTGTACTGCTCCGTCTCGCCGACCGCACTGCGCACGATCTCCGTCAGCGGTACCGGGTTGCGCCACTTCCGCCCCGGCCGCTCACCACCGAGGATGATCAGGTTCTCGGCGTTGCGCCGGGCCCGGGTCGCCAGGTGGTCGAGCTGGAACAACAGCTCCAGTTCGTCCGGGTCCTCCTGCTTGCGTTCGGCACGGTCGAGCACCTCGAGTTGGCGGTGCACGACCACCTGGCTGCGGTGGGCGATGTTGAGGAACACCGCGTTGACACCTTCGCGGGTCCTGGCCTCCTGTGCCGCGGCCGCAACAGCGGTGTGCTGTGCCTTGTTGAACGCGTCGGCCACCTGGCCGATCTCGTCGTTGCCGAACCGCAGTGGGGGCACCTCGCGCTCGATGTCGATCTGCTCACCGGCACGCAACCGGCCGACCGCGTGGGGCAGCCGGGTGTCGGCCAGTTCCAGGGTCTTCTCGCGCAGCTCCCGCAGCCGGTTGACCAACCGGTTGGACAGCCGGGCCGCGACGAACGCGGCGATGAGCGTGAGCAGCAGGATGAGCCCGCCGCCGATCAGCGAGTTGACGAAGGTCCGGTGACCGGTGTTCTTGGCGAATCCGGCCGCGTACTGGTGCTGGGCGGCGTAGAGGTCCAGCAACTGGGTGTGCACAGCGGACGCCGTCTGCTGCCAGTCCGGCACGGTCATCGGCAGCGAGCCACCGCCGCCGTTCGGGGACGGCTGCGGCCCGCGCAGCAGCACGAAGGACTCCATGCTGTTGAGCGCACGCCAGTCCGGGCCGGCGACGAGCTTGGCGTAGCTGGCCTGCTCCGCCGGGTTCAGCGTGGGGATCAACGTGGTCAGCTCGGTGTGGTAGTACCCGATCTGGTGGGCGAGTTCCTGGTAGTTCTGGCTGTTCAGCGTGCCGCTGCTGACCCCTCCGTCGGCGAGCGCATTGCTCTTGGACATCGCGTCCGCCACGTTGAACAGGTCCGTCGCCGCCGTCTCCTCCGTCGCGGTGACCGGATCCGGTGCTGTCTTCGCGATGCCCTGCAAGCTCAGCGAGATGATGTCGACGAGCTGGTTGTAGTAGGTGTAGACGGCCTGCAGGCTCGTCTTGTCCGTGTCGACCGCCTGCCGGAGCGGCTGCAACTGGGCCAGGAGCTTCTCCAGGACGGCGTTGGCCTGCTTGAGGGCGCCCGGGTTCGACTTGACCAGGCTCGCGCCGAGCGTCTGGAGTTGCAGCAGCGAGGCGTTGACCTGATTGCGCGCGTTCTTGAGCTGGGTGGCGACGGAGGGGTCACCCAGCCGCTGCAGGCTCAACCTGCGCTCCTCGCCGAGTTGCTGGGTGAACACGGTGCCGACGTCGACGACGGACGACTCGCCGGTCGTGGTGGCCCAGGACTGTGCGTCGTAGCCCTGCCGAACCAGGTAGCTCGCGCCGCCAACGCCGATGATCAACAACGCGGCGCTGGGAATGAGCACGATGGCGAGCATCCGCGCCCTGATGCTCCTGCTCGCGCGACCCGCTGCTTTCGGGCGCCTCACAACGGGCCTCCTTGTTGCTGAACCTGATGAAGATCATGTCGTTGTCGTTCGGAGATGTCGTGCACCGGCCAGGTCAGTGGCAACGTGTCCAGCGACCACACGGCACCACCTGCGGTGCGCGGGTCGGCGCCCTCGGCGAGGGCGTAGTCCTGGATCACCTCGTGCCACTCACGCAGTGCGACGGTGAGTGCCTGGGTGGCGATGCGGGCGCCGACGCAGCGGTGCGCACCGGAGCCGAAGGCCAGGTGGCTCGTTCGGTCCGGCCGGTCGAGGTCCGCCGCGGCCGGGTCCGGGTACTGGTGCGGGTCGCGGTCGGCCAGCGCGAGGCTGAGCAGGATGCGCTCACCTGCCCGGACCCGGGTGCCGGCGATCTCGGTGTCGCGGGTGGCGACCCTGGCCACGCAGGCCACGGAGTGCAGCCGGAGCAGTTCGTCCGCCGCGGCGGCACTCTCCGCCACAACGTGTTGTCGCAGGTCGGGACGTGTTGCGAGGTAACGGAAACTGAAGCCGATCGAGTTGGTGATGGTGTCCACGCTGCCGATGCCCATCTTGAACGCGAGATCGACCGCCTCGTCGTCGCGCAGCTGCCGGCCGTCGATGTCGGCCGTGGCGAGCGCGTGCAAGAGCCCGGTGCCGGTGCGCTCGCCGCTGGCACAGGCCGCTATTCCCTGTCCCACATAGGCTTTGAAGTCCTGGGCGGCCCGCACTCTGCGGTCCGGGTCGACGTCCTGGAGCAGGTCCGACGCCCAGCGCGCGCAGCGTTCGGTCTCCGCCTCCGGCACGTCGAACAACGCGGCGAACAGCGCGTCGCGCAGCGGCTGGGCGAAGTCGGCGACGAGATCACATCGCCCGAGCGGGGCGAGCCGGGTGACCAGCCGGACGCAGGCCCGTTCCACCGCCGAGGCGACCGCCGCACCCGCCGGCCCGGTCACGCTGTGCACCAACAGCCTGCGGTAGCCGGCCCACTCGGCCGAGGCTCGCTGCCCCTTGTTCTTCCGGTCCTTCGGCCAGTCGATGGGCGGGATCAGGGTGTGCCGGCTGGAGAAGGTCTCCCCGTCGCGCAGCACATCGCGGATATCCGCATAGCGGGTGAGCACCCAGAACCCGTCCAGCTCCGGGGTCCAGAAGATCGGCTCGTCGCGGAAGCGGTCGAACGCCGTGAACGGGTCGATCCGCAGCGCGGGATCCTTGTGGTGGTTGAAGTTCCGGACCGGGACACCGAGGTCTGGGTCCGCCGCGTTCATCGTGAACTCACGCTCCACTCAGGTCGTATGGCGGTTTGGTCGGCGAGACGCGGGGGTCGGTGTGCGCGTAGATGCCGACGGTCCACTCGGCGAGCCGTACGAGGCCGACCGCCGGCGGGTAGTCCCGATCCACCAGATCGGCCAGCCGTGCGCGGACCGCGCCGACGCGGCTGTCGATCTCCGTGCGGACCCATTCGGGTGAGACGCCGTACATCAGCACGTTGTTCTCCCGCGGGTCGGTCCGCTCACGGGAGTAACCGGCGAGGTCGTTGGCCAACCTGCCCACCACGGCGATGTCGTCCAGGGCCGGGACCAGCACGTCCAGGTGGTCGGCCAGGTCGGCGCGGCCGGAGCTGATCCACCGTGGCAGGTGGACCTGCCACACCGAGATGCTGTCCGCGTTGTCGAGGTACTCGTCGACTCCTGCCGCCGGTGCCGTTGCCATGCCGTCGGCTCGGCTCATGCCGACCAGCCAGTCGTAGCGCATGGCCCGCATGCAGGCGGCGAACTTGCGTTCCCACAGCTCGGCGAGCTTCGGGTACAGCGGCTCGTCGACCAACTCCCGTTGCCAGCGGGACAGGCTCGCCAGTAGCGGCCGGCTGTCGTCCTGCCTGCCGGTCCGCAGCACGGTGTCGCACCGGTCGATGAACTCGTCCAGTTCGTCCAGTTCGGTGACGTCCCGCTCGACGTGGTCGTCCGCGGCGCACACCCACGCCGCCATCCGGCCGGACAGGCGCAGCTGATCGGGGGTCGCCCAGGGATGGATCACGGCTTCGCCGAGGGCCACGAACGTCAGCGGCAGGTCCGGGTGGCCAGGCAGTTCGGTCGCGGTCCAGCGCTGTAGGTCGCCGAGCACCCGCAGGGTCAGCATCCCGATCGCGGGGCACTGGGATGCCGGTGGGTACCGGGCGTCGTCGATCACGGTCGCGCCGCCCGGCTCGCCACGTGGGCCGCGAGCACCGCTGCCCGCACGACGGCGGGCGGGGTGTAGAGGCCCTTGCCGATCCACAACTCGGCGAAGTCCGGGTCGTCGAGGTGCTCGCCGAGATAGTCGCCGGCGCGCCGCATGCTGTCGACCGGCACCGGCCCGTGCCGGTCGCCGAGGGCATCCAGGGACAGCACCGCGTAGGCGGTCTCCTCGGGCAGGCCGCCGGCCATCCCCCAGGAGCCGTCCGGGTGCTGACCCTCCAGCAGCCACCGCCTGGTGCCGGCCAGAGTGCCCGGTGCCGTGGTGTCGGCCAGGGCGAAGACCGCCTGTGCGGTGGCGTAGTGCGGCGAGAGGTGCCACTTGTCGTACCACCACGCTCCGTCCTGGCGGCTGTCCAGCAGGAACGTCGTGGCCTTGGCGACCTGGACGGCGAACCGGTCCGGCTGCTGACCAAGAGCCTCAAGCACCCGCGCGTTCGCGCTGACCGGGACGCCGCGCTCGTGCTGGAAACCGACGAAGTGGTCGTCCGCCTCGAAACACAGCAACGACTCCAACAGCGCGGTGTTGTCGTGGCCGAACGCGTGTGCCACGTTCGCGACCATGGCGGTGTCGTCGGAGTCGGGGACCGGGAACTCCGCGCTGACCCCGACGCCGAGCCGGGCGCCATCAGCCAGTTCCACCAACCGCTCGACGTGCCGTTTCGCCTCGACGCCCGCGAGGCCTGCCCGATCCAACAGGTAGATGACCCAGCCCGGCTCGAATACCGAGATCGGGTAGACCTCCGGCATCCCACCGTCCCCTGTGGACTGTTCGGCCGTGCGCAGGTAGTCCAGTGCGGTCGGCTCGCCGGTCGCCGACCACAGCGCCGCGGTCGCGGCCGGATTGTTGGCCATCGAGCCGTTCACCGCGGCGAAGGCGGCCACCTCCCGTGGTGGCGCCAGTTCGCCAAGGGCCTCCAACGAGTACAGCAGGGCCGTGGGCCGAGTGGTCAGGGCGCCGGGCGGAATGCGGGCGAGCTTGTCGTCGCGGAGTGCGGCCAGGTCGTCGAGTCCGCCGAGGGACAGCAGGCCCGCCGCGGCGGCCTGCTCCACCAGGTGCGGCGCCACCACTTCGAAGCCGATCGGCTCACCCACCGCGCCCCGCCAGTCGGTCGCGTGTCCGCGCAGGTAGTCCACGCCGGAACGCACCGCGGCGGCCGTCCACTCGTCGGCCCCGTGCAGGGCGAGTACCGCGGCCAGAGTGGACACCAACCGGTCGTACGGATTGGGCACCACGCCGCCCCACGAGCCGTCGGCGTGCTGGTGGCCCCGCAGCCATTCGCGGGCCCGCGGGAACACGTGCCGACCGTCCTCGGCCGTCAGTCGGCCTGCCCACGCCGTGGCGTAGGCCATGGCGGCCACCGGACGCTGCCCGAGGTCGGCCAGCAGTCGATTCACCCGCTCGTTGGTGTCGACCACTACCACGCCCCGTTCGCTCGTGGCCGGTCGTCCAGGGTGGTCACCAGACGGGCCAGTTCAGCCAGTTCGGCCTCGGCCGCCGCCGCCAGGCCTGCGGACCGGATGCACTCCATCGCCTGCTCCTGGTGCTCGACGGCCCGCGCCTCGGTCCAGTCACGGCCGCCCGCCGTCTCGATCAGCGTCGCGGCACGGGCGACATCCTCGGCCGGCAGCGGCCCCTCGCCGTGATAGAGCTGGGCCAGTTCGCGTCCCGCCGCCGTGCCGGAGCACAGGGTGGCCACCACTGGCAGCGTCTTCTTGCGATTGACGAGATCGGACCGGGCCGCCTTGCCGGTGGCCAGCGGGTCGCCCCAGATGCCATGTACGTCATCGAGGCACTGGTAGGCGAGGCCGAGGTGTTCGCCGAAGCCCCGCAGATGTTCCACTTGCTCGGGGGTGCCACCGCCGGTTGACGCGCCGAGCGCGCACGCCCCGGCCAGTAGCGCTCCCGTCTTGCCGGCCGCCATGCGTGTGCACTCGGCCAGATCGACGTCGATCCGTTCCTCGAAGGAAATGTCCGCGCCCTGGCCGTCGACCATCCTCAGGAGCACGTCGGCGAGCAACCCGTTCTCGGTGAGCCCGGACCGGCCGAGTTGGTCGAAGGCCAGTGCCAGCAGCGCGTCTCCGGTGAGGATCGCCGCGCTCGCGCCGAACACCGACCAGCAGGCCGCGCGTCTGCGGCGGGTCGGGTCGCGGTCCATCAGGTCGTCGTGCAGCAGGCTGAAGTTGTGCACCAGCTCCACCGCGGATGCGCCGGGAACCGCCTGCTGGGCCGTGCCGCCGACCGCCTGCGCGGACAGCAGCACCAACGCCGGACGGATCGCCCGGCCGCCGCCCGAGTCGGCCGTCTCGATCGGCCGCCCGTCGGGATCGCACCATCCGAAATGGTAGAGCGCGACTTGTCGCACCGGGTCCGACAGGCGGTCCACCGCCGCGCGCAGCGCCGGTACCACCAGGCTCCGGCTCCACAGCAGCACATCGACGCCGGACCTGGTGCGTGTGGTGTCGACAGGCACCCGTCACCCCACCTTTCTTCCGTTACGGCCGACGTGAATCACGCCCAGAGGACTGCCATTTGATATACCGAGATGATGACTGCCCGGTACCCCCAATCAGCGGTATGTCCACTCTATTGCCGCGACGGACCGTCATGGTGGCGGGATGTTTCATCAGGCAATACCTACGTTAGTGCTGGCAGTGGCGGCGTTACGGAACGTATAGCGTCGACCAGTACCCACCTGGTATAGGCGTATGCATACAACTACCTGCCGCGGGTACGGTCAACTGTCACATTTGGACTGCACCGATCCGGCCACCGATCCCCGCAGCGTGTGGTATGTCCCAACGGTACTTGCGGCGTACGGAAGAATGCCGGCATGACCGACACACATAGGGTCGAGCTGGGCACGATCCAGGAGACTATGCTGCTCACACTGGCTGACCGGGCGGCCGACGCCCGGAAGAAACGGTCGATTCTGCAGGATGCGAAGGCCGTCGAGATCATCGAGTCGATCGACCATCCCATGGCTCGGTCCGGCGGGATGCACCAAGGGACGGTGACGCGCACCGCGATCTACGACTCGCTCGTACGCGGCTTCCTGGACCAGCATCCGGCGGGGACGGTGGTCGAGCTCGGCAGCGGCCTGAACACCCGGTTCGAACGGGTGGACAACGGCCAGGTGAGCTGGGTCGACCTGGACCTGCCAGACTCGATCGAGGTGCGCCGCAAGTTCTTCACCGACACCGATCGGCGCCGGATGCTGGCCGGTTCGGCGCTGGAGCGCGGCTGGCACGACACTGTGGCCGGGCTGCCGGGTCCGCACCTGTTCGTCAGCGAAGGAGTGTTGGCCTACCTGCCGCGCGAGGACGTCGACAAGGCGCTGGTCGGGATCGCGGGCACGTTCCCCGGCGCCACGATCGTCTTCGACACCTACAACCGCCGGACCTACCGGCGGGTCAACCGCATGTCCGACGACGGCAAGATGGATGCCCGTCTGGCGTGGTCCTGCGAGGATCCGCGCGAGTTCGAGTCGATGGGTTTCACGCTCGTCAGCTCGACGTCGATCACCAGGCCACCGAGGGACGTGCGCGACCGGTTGCCGGTCGGCGTCCAGATCGCCATGCCGGTGCTGCATCCAGTTGGTAAGAATCTGTTTCGGCTCAACATGTTCCGTGCATCGGATTAGCCGGCGACCGCTGGTCCGAAGGTGGTCAGGCCACTGTCCGTCGTGGTCTTCGACCCCGATCCCCTATTGCGCAGGATAGGGGATTGTTCGCCAATGGGGACAACGCGGGACGTGAGTGCCAGCGTTGGCGAGTTTCTTGTCGCAGGTCAAGGGATAGTGGCGAAGTTCGAAGACCTAGAATGTGCTTCTAGTGCGCGGTGGAAACCTGCTGGTCGGGCGCCAGCAGGGCCGGCGAACCCCCTATTCGTGGTTCGGAACCGCTGTTAGGCTCCGCCGCCATGCCCGACGCTCCACAGCGGAGGGATTCTGTCTCCGGCGTTGTTCGGCATGGAGCGAATACCTTGTCAGGGGGATACCAGGTCGTTCACTCCATGCGTACGCATACAAAAGCTGACATTCTTGGAGGAGAATCGTGCCCCGACGACTCCTGACAGCACTGGCCGCGTCCTTGGCGGTCGTCGCTGTCACGGCGGCTCCAGGCGGCGCAGCACCACACGAAGCTGCCGACGCCGCCCCGGCGGTGTGCCGTGATGTGACGATCCCGGTCAGTCTCACCGGGACCGGGCCCACCACCGACCAGCTCTACGGCAGACTGTGCACGCCGCCGGGAGCCACCACCCTGCAGGTGCTGCTGAGCGGCATCACCTATGACCACAGCTACTGGGATCTACCTGGATCTTCCGCCGACCCCACGCAGTACAGCTATGTCGCGCATGCCAACGCGGCAGGCTTCGCCACGCTCGCCCTCGACCGGATCGGCATCGGCCGCAGCTCGCATCCGAACGGTCTCCTGGTGACGATCAACACAGACGCCGCCACCACTCACCAAGCGATCCAGGCCATGCGGCACGACGGCTTCCGCACGGTGGTCCTCGTCGGGCACAGCTACGGCTCCTGGACCACCTGGTACGAGGCCAGCAGTTACCACGACGTCGACGCGGTGGTCCTCTCCGGCGTCAGTCATGGCGTCAACGTGACCGCGACACTGCGGCTGGCGCCCATCCTGCTGCATCCCGCCACACTCGATCCCGAGTTGGGCAGCCACTACCCGGACCCCACCTATCTCACCACCCCGCCGGGCATGCGGGACGAGATGTTCCATAGCCCGGAACGGGTGGATCCGACCCTGGTCGCCTTCGACGAGGCGCACAAGTCGACTGTCACCGTCGGTGAGATCGACGACTTTCCGCTGATCCTGGCCCACCCGTTGGACATCCGCGTACCCGTGCTGCTCGCCAACGGTTCCGGCGACCCGCTGTTCTGCGGTCTCGGTGGCGCCAACTGCGGTTCGGCGTCGTCGCTGGTGCGCACCGAGAAGCCGCACCTGGGCAGCCGGGTACCGGAAGTCGACGGCTTCATCCTGCCCGGCGCAGGGCACGACCTGAACTACGCGCCGAACGCGGACCAGTGGTTCGCGGCCGCACAGGCCTGGATCACGCAGCACGCCACGTCGTAGGTGGACCTCAGGGCCCGCACCGTGGCAACGGTGCGGGCCCTGAGGTCGGTCAGGAATCGCTACGACTTGAACTCTTCGGCCAGCCGGTCGGCCGCGATCTGCACACCGCGCTCGGCCAGTAGTTGTTCCCGTACGGTGTTCGCCGCGGCGCGGTAGCCCGTGGCGGCGTCCCCGGTGAGGTCGGTGATCAGCGCGGCCAGCCGTTGCGCGGTCAGCGACCCGCGCCGTACCGGCCGTGGGCCCGCACCGAGTTCGTGCACCCGACGGCCGAAGAACGGCTGGTCGGCACCGACCGAGACGGCGGCGTTCGGCACTCCGGCCAACAAGGACTCGGTCGTGGTCCCCGCCCCACCGTGGTGGATGACGGCGGCCATGCGGGGCAGCAGCCATCGGTACGGTGCATCGGTCAGCAGGTGCACTTCCGGTGGGAGAGCAGGCAACTCGGACCCGACCGACCCGAGGACGACCCGACGTCCGGCCAGTGCGGCTCCGCGCGCGATGAGATCGACATCGGGATCGGTGCCCGGCACGCTGCCGAAGCTGATGAAGACCGGCGGCGGGCCCGCGGCCAGGAACGCGGCCAGTTCATTCGGCGGCTGCCACGTGGTCGCCGGTTCCGGGTCCAGCCAGGCACCGGTCTGCCAGACGTGCTCCGGCCAGTCAGGTGCGGGCGGCACCAGGACGGGACTGAACGCCAACAGGGTTGGTGTTTCACACACCAGCCGGACGAACCGGGCCCCCGATGTGCGGGGCAGGCCACGGCTGGCACGCAGCAAGCGGCCGGTCGACGTGCACATACCCGTCGCGGCGGCGACGCCGACCGTGCCGGCCAACCGGTTGATGCGGCTGGCCGTGCGGTGGCGCGGGCCGAGCACGCTGCTGTTCCCGGCCACGGTGGGCAGCATCGGCGCGAACAGCACGTTGATCACCCGGCAGCCGGTGATCTCGCGGAGCGCCGCCCCGTCATCGATGTTCAGCAACCCGGCCACGATCAGGTCATCGGGCTGCACCGCGGCCAGTTCCGCGGCCATGACCTGCGGCGCGATCCCGGCCAGCCACCGGGACGCGCCACGGATGTAGGCGATCGGATTGCTGGAGACCCGACCGCTCGGCCCTGCGGCCGAAAGGACCGACTCCGTCATCGAACGTTCGATTGGTGCGAAGTCCAGTCCGGCCCCGTCGACCAGACCGGCGTAGTCGCGCATCGCGACCACTGTCACGGGGAGACCGCGACCGGCCAGTTCCCGGCCGAGCGCGACCATGGGCTGCACATCACCCCGGGAACCTAAGGCCAGCAACACAACCTTCATGATCGGCTCCAATCAGTCTCGGCGGAGTGTAGCGGAGCCACGATCACTGTGATGGGCGGGTGCGGCTGGTTTCTCCGCAATGTTCGCAACCGATCGAATAAAATGTCCACAGTGGATTGAAGTGTCGGCCAAATGGCTCATTCACCGAACTGCTTGCTGTTGACAGGAAGCGACGGCCACCCGGAACAGGTGCTCTGACCAGGCACAGGAGAGGCCCTGGCGATGACCGGCCGATGGGGGAGCGGCTGTTGCGGCAGCGGAACTTTCGCCTGTTCTGGACCAGACCGATGGACGTCGAAGGACTCGTAACGCCGGGCCTGGCAGAAGCGTGTCGAGGGAGATCCGTACGAGCCGGACGTGACTGATACCGGCTCGGTGCGGCAGGAGCACACTGTCGATTGCTGATCACACTGCGGGCATCCGCGTTCAGTTGTCGCCCTTGCTGCTGGTGGTGTGCTTCGATCGTGCTGTCCGCAGTGACTTCGTCAACGGGGAGAGATCGATGGCCAGTCGCTTCGTGGTGCACCGGGACAAGATCGCCGCCCGACCCGTCGCCGGCGCGACCGAGCGACCGGTGCTCACCCAGGAGTTCGGTTCGGCGTTCCTCACCCAGACCGTCCGGACCCTCGATTCCGGCTCGACCGGCGGCCCGTACGAGTCCGGCGACAACGAGGAGGTGCTGTTCGTCCTCACCGGCACCGGCACGCTGCTGCTGGGCGATCAGGAGATCGACTTCGCCCCGGAGAGCGGCATGCTCGTCGTCCCGGGCGAGACCTATCGGGTGCGGGCCGACAGCGCGACCGAGATCGTCGTGGTGCGGGTACTGCGCCCGGTCGGCGACGAGATCCCGACCGGGCCACGGCGGGTGATCTCCCGGCTGGACGAGCAGGACGTCGGTCAGGCCACTGCCGGCCGCGAGTACCGCATCCTGGCCGGCCAGGCGACCGGTTTCCGCTCCGGCACACATTTCGTCGGCTACATCCCGACCGGCCCGGCCGCACCGGTGCATTACCACCGCTACGACGAGGTCATCTACGTCATCGAGGGTGAAGCTGTGCTGCACATCGAGGGCGAGCACAACCCGCTGCGCGCTGGCAGCAGCGTGCTGTTGCCGTCCCGGGTGCTGCACCAGATCGAGAACACCGGCGATATCCCGCTCCGCGAGGTCGCCGTGTTCGTGCCCGGCGGTTCGCCGGCGGCTGCCTACCTGCCGGACGGCACCAGCGCCTATCCGGACGTACCCGACGACCCGGACCGCTGACCAATGCCCGGTGCCCTTCATTTCGAAGAAGATTGCTTCTGGTCGAATTAGGGCTCCGATAAAGCTGTTGACTGGTAACAGAAATCTCAGGACGGCGGATCGATCCTGGTCGGCCGATTGCGCGGGCCGTCTGATCAGGTAGTTCGACAAAGATCGACGTGGATTCGAATCGATTCGATTGATTCACCACTTTGTATTGTTGGTCCGACTACTCAGTCGATCAACGATCGGGACGCGCGCACATCGAGGTGAGTGCTGTGAGGAAACTAGTTCGATCCGTTGCGACCGGCGCGATGCTGGCCCTGGCCGTCGGCCTGGGTACCGGCGTCGCGAACGCCGCGACCTGGACGACATCGGCTCCGTTCGGGAGCTTCACCAGCGGCGCCTACACGATGAACAACGACGTGTGGGGTTCGGGTGCGGGGCCGCAGACCATGTGGGCGAACTCCGGCAGCAACTGGGGGGTTACCTCCGACCAGCCGGCCACCAACGGGGTCAAGTCCTATCCGCACGCCGAATTCGACATCAACAAGGCACTGACCGCACTGCACGGCGTGAGCAGTAGCTTCAACGTCACCGTGCCGGGTACCGGCGTCTACAACACGGCCTACGACATCTGGCTGAACAACAACGCCTACGAGGTCATGCTGTGGGCGAACGAGGTCACCGCGGGACCGCTGGGCACCCTTCAGCAGACGGTGACCGTCGGCGGCTTCACCTGGAAGTTCTACGCCGGCAGCAATGGCGCCAACGAGGTGTACTCGTTCATCGACACCGGGCAGGTCAGCTCGGGCACGGTGGACATACTGGCGGTGCTGAAGTGGTTGCAGAGCGCAGGCCGGTTCGGCGCGTCCACCGCGACCCTGGGCAACGTCCAGTTCGGCTGGGAGATCAGCTCGACCGGCGGGGTGAGCCGGACCTTCACCACCAACAGTTATTCGGTGACAAGCTCGTAGCAACGAGGAATGCCGCGGTCACCGCGATCGTGGTGGCCGCGGCGCACTACGTTCTGCCGGTGCCGCGGTACATGTCCAACTCACCGTCGACCTCGACGGCCAGGACCGTGGCATCGGGGTCCAGAGTGGACGCTGGTGGGGCGTCGATCCACCACACTCCTGGCACGTCGCCGTGCCCCCCGGTGCTGTGATGGGCCAGTTCCCGGCCGCTGCCCAGGACCGTGACTCGCTTGACGCGGTTGCGTAGGCCGCGTAACGAGACGGTTTCGCGGGGAGCGTCGAAGCACATCAGGTACAGGGTTGTGCGGTCGGCGGAGATGGTGGACGGACCGTAGTGGTGGCCGGGGGGTAAGCCGGCCGTGGTGGCGTACACCGACTCGGCGTTTCTGGCGATCCAGGCGCCCAGCCCGGCGAGCCGGTCGGTTTGCGCGGGGGTGATGGTCCCGTCCTCTCGTGGACCCACGTCCAGCAGCAGGTTGCCGCCCATGCCGATGGTCTCGGTGAAATAGCGGACCAACTGGGTCACCGACTTGTGGTTGTCGTCGTGGTGTTGGAAGCCCCACGAGTCGTTGACCGTCAGGCACAGCTCCCAGGGGCCGTCCGGCGTGGTGATCGGCAGGCCCTGTTCCGGGGTGGCGTAGTCGCCCCGGGAGAGCATGCGGGCGTTGAGAACGGTGTCGGGGTTGGCGGCCAGGATCTGGTCGGCCAGTGGGTCGATCGCCCACTGGGCTTCGGCGCGTTCCCATTCGCCGTCGAACCACAGCAGATCGGGGCGGTAGCGGGTGACCAACTCGGCCACCTGGGCGTTGCGGTAGGCCAGGTAACGTTGCCACGCCTCGGGGTGCTGCTGGCCGTCGGATGGGGTCACGAAACGGCTGGCGTGCAGGTCCGGGCGGCCCGGGTGGCTCACGGTGGGGTAGTCGGGATGGGACCAGTCGGAGTGGGAGTAGTACAGGCCCACCTTGAGGCCGTGTTCGCGCAGCGCGTCGGCGTAGGGCCCGATCAGGTCGCGGCCGGCCGGGGTGTGGTCGACGACGTTGAGGTCGCCGTGCGCCGTGTTCCAGAGGGCCATGCCGTCGTGGTGCCGGGCGGTCAGCACCGCGTAGCGGGCGCCTGCTCGGGCGAACAGGGCCGCCCAGGCGCGAGGGTCGTAGCGCGCCGCCGTGAACCCGTGCCGCTGGTTCATGTACTGCTCGTAGGTGACCTGTCCGGTGTAGAACGACCAGGACTCGTCAACTCCGTCGACGGCGTAGATGCCGTAGTGGACGAAGATCCCCAACTTGGCGTCCCGGAACCACGGCCGCATGGGCATCCCGTCACGCCCGCTTCGCGGGGACGAAGCAGAACGCGGCAAGGCGGAACGTGCCGTGCAGGATCAGTCGCAGGTCGTGGACGCCGGTGGGCGGTGTCGGGAGTGCCGTGGTGACGGTCGTCCAGCTGTACCGGTCCCCGGTGACCGGAATCGCGATGTCGGCCATGAGTTGGCCAGCGGCCCTGATCTCCAACCGCGCGTCGCCACCTTCATGGGCGACCTCCGCTTCCAACCCGGCCGCGCCGGTGAGGTCGGTGTCGTGGAACAACAGCGTCGCCGGACGTGTCGGGTCGGCGGGGGTGATCGCGTCACCGGTGGTGTGGGTCGCGTCGACGATGGTCACGCCGGCGTGGTCGTCGAAGTCGACCGCCCGGCAGCGGCGGCCCACGACCGGGCGGGGCGCGGGCGGGGCGCCGGTGATCGTCAGCGCGGCGGTGAGGACGATGTCGGTGGCGGAGCGGGCGACGAGGATCTCGTAGGCGCCCGGGTCGACGGTCCAGGTGCTGGTGGCGACATCCCAGTGGGCGAATCGTTCCGTCGGCAGGTGGAAGCGGAGTTCGCGGCTCTGGCCTGCGTCGAGGTGGACCTTGCGGAAGTCGGCCAGTTTCAACTGGGGCGCCGCGTAGCGAGGACGCACCTCGCGGACGTAGAGCTGGACCACGTCACCGCCGGGGCGGACGCCGGTGTTGGCCACCGTCACCGCCACGTCGAGCGATCCGTCCTGCTGGAGGTTCGTCGTCGCCGGCCGCAGGTCGCGGTAGGCGAAGTCGGTGTAGGACAGGCCGTGGCCGAACGGGTAGCGGGGTGCTGGCCGATGGTACTGGTAGGTCCAGCCTGCCTGGATGACGTCGTAGTCGAGCGGATCGGGCAGTTCGTCGTCGCCCCGGTACCAGGTCTGGGGGAGCCGGCCGGTGGGTTCCGCGTCGCCGATGAGCACCGAGGCCACCGCATTGCCGGTCTCCTGACCGCCGTGCGAGGTCCACAGGATGGCCGGCAGATGGGTGTCGGCCCAGTCCAGGGCGTAGGGATAGCTACTCATCACCACCAGCGTCGTGGCGGGGCGGACGGCGGCGACCTCGCGGAGCAGGGCTTCCTGTGCCGTTGGCAGGGCGATGGTCGTCCGGTCCTGGGTCTCGTGGCCGTTGATGAGCGGGTGGCTGCCGAGGACGACCACCGCGGCATCGGCCGTCGCGGCGGCGGCTCTGGCCGCCGCGATGCCGTCGCTGAGCAGTTCGCGGTGCCAGCGTTCGGCGGTCCTCGGGGTTCGCCCGGTCATGCTCGTCACGTGACCGTCCACGACGGCGTATCGTCCCGTGTGGACGTTGCGCAGCAGGACGGTGTCCGGGTCGCCTGCCGGATCGGGTTCGAAAAGGAAAGTTTCACGGACGTCCCAGGTCTTCACCTGATCCTCGTCGGCGGCCAGCGAGCCGTCCTCCTTGGCCGACAGGTAGCGGCCCGTGTCGGCGTCGCGCAGTGTCACGACCCCGTCGCCCCAGTCGAGGACGTCGAACGCGGTCTTGCCCAGCGCGTCGCCGGTGGTGTGCGAGCGCAGCGCCAGCCGGTCGACACCGGTCACGTGGACAACGTCGGCACAGCGGTCGCGCAGCCCGGCGGCGATGGTGACCTGGTAGGGCATGGTGCCGCTGTACCAGTCCTCGCACAGCATGTCGGCGAGCGGACCGATGACGGCGATCCGCGACATGCGGGTCGCGTCGAGCGGGAGCAGGCCGTCGTTGCGCAGCAGGACCACCGACTCGGTCGCGGCCCGTAGCGCCAGCGCGCGGTGTTCCGTGCAGTCGATCCGCTCAGGCCCGATCGCCGCGTACGGGTCGAGGTCGGGGTCGAACTCGCCCAGCCGGAAGCGGGTCCGCAGTTGCCGGCGCACGGCACGGTTCACGTCGGCCTCGTCGATCAGGCCCCGGTCCAGGGCTTGGCGCAGCCGACCGATCGTCACCGCGCTGTCAGCGTCGTGGTCGGTGAAGCTGTCGATACCCGCCTTCAGCGCTGCCGCGTGGGACTCCGCGTGGTCGTCGAAATAGTGCTCGACGTCGACCAGGTTGGATGGTGCCTCGGCATCGCTGACCACGAACAACTCGTGGCCGGTGGGTGCGGCCCAGCGGCGCAGCTCGGTCCCGATCAGCGGGCTGACGTGGCACGGCCTGCCGTTGACCAGGTTGTACGCGGCCATGGCGCCGGTCGCCGCGCCCGTCGCGACGGCGGGACGGAACGCGGCCAGGTCGTACTCGTGCAGCACCCTGGGGCGCACGCCCGACGACGTGGTGCAGCGCGCGTCCTCGTTGTTGTAGGCAAGAAAGTGCTTGAGCACGGGGGCAGCGCGCAGGAAGGTCGGATGGTCGCCGGCCAGTCCCCGGCAGTAGGCCACGGCAAGGCGCGCGGTGTGCACCGGGTCCTCGGAGTAGCCCTCCTCGTTGCGGCCCCAGCGCGGGTCGCGGAGCAGGTTCACCACCGGCGCCCACGCCTGGAGGCTGGCCGCGCCCGCGCTGTGGAAACCGCGCAACTCGACCGACACCGCGTCGGCGACCGCTCGCACCAGGTCCTCGTCCCAGGTCGCGCCCAAGCCCACTGCCTGCGGGAAGACCGTCGCCACGCCGAGCCACGCGACCCCGTGCAGGGCCTCGGTCCCGGTGCGGAACTCGGCGATGCCCAGGCGCGGCACGGCAGGCGCGTACTGGTGCAGCATCGCGATCCGCTCGTCCAGGGTGAGCCGGCCGAGCAGGTCGTCGATGCGCTTGCGTACCGGCAGGGTGAAATCCCGAAACGGGAGCTGGTCGACGGCGGACAAGGACGGTGAACTCACGTGGCGGACCCCCTGTGTCGACCCGGTGCGAAGCGCTTCGATGCTGGACCGGCGCGCAATTACGCTCTCAAATAACTGGCAGTGGCCGCAAGTGGTCAGAAGGCTGTAACTCCGGGCTCTTGTCGGATCAGCGGGGCGTGACTAGCCTCACACCCGAACGCAAGCGCTTCGACACTTCGACGAAGAAGGACGGGCCCGACCATGAGTGGTGAATGGAGTCGCAGAAGCTTCCTCGGTGCGGCGGCCGCGGTCGCGGGGGCCGCCGCGATGACGCCGCTCCTGGCCGCCTGCGGCGGCAGTTCGGCGACGACGGCCGCGAACACCAAGGCGGGCCTGAAGGCCGCGCTGCCAGGCTTCTTCCAGAGCGCACCGATCCGGGCCGACTTCCCGTCGGTGGTCGGCGGCGCGGGCGCGATGACCGACCCCGGCTTCCTGCGCTACCCGGCCAGCCAGGTCGCCACCGTCGCCGGAGTGCCCGGCCACGGCGGCAGCTACACCGCGATCACGCCGCTGTGGGGCACCGTGCCGCCCGCCGGCAACGGGTTCTACCAGGCGATGAACAAGGCGCTGGGCGTCAACCTGACGATGAAGCCCGCGGACGGCAACAACTACGCCACGATCATCCCGACCGTGACCGCCGCCGGGAAGTTACCCGACTGGGTCCAGTTACCCACCTGGTGGAACTCCAACTTCAACCTCGCCGAACTGGCCCCGACCCGGTTCGCGGACCTGACGTCCTACCTGTCCGGTGACAACATCAAGAAGTACCGCAACCTCGCCGCCATTCCCACCGGCGCGTGGGAGGTCGGCGCATGGGGCAACAAGATCTACGGCATCCCGTCCTTCTCCAGCGGTTTCGTCATCGCCGGCACCACGTACTACCGGCGTGACATCTTCGACTCGATGGGCATCACCGGCAACCAGGTGACCTCGGCCGCCGACCTGATGAGCCTTGGCAAGGAGCTGACTGACGCCAAGCGTGGCGTGTGGGCGTTCGACGACGTGTGGACCTATCTGTTCCCGTTCTGGGGCGTGCCGGCCAAGTGGCGGGTCGCAGGCGGCAAGCTGGTGCACAAGTACGAGACCCCGGAGTTCCTGGAGGCGCTCGACTGGCACTACCGGCTCGCGACCTCGGGCTACCTGCACCCGGACGCGATCACCGGCGACAACGCCGATGGCAAGACCCGCTTCTACGCAGGGAAGGTGTTGATCGCCGGCGACGGGACCGGCGCGTGGAACCTGGCCGACCACCAGTCCGGCACCGCGGCGAACACCGACTACCGGCGCGGCTCGTTCGACGTCTTCTCCGCCGACGGCAGGAGCAGGCCGGGCGTCTTCATGGGCTCCTCCACCAGCATCATGAGCTACCTCAACAAGAACCTGAAGCACGACCAGATCCAGGAACTGCTGGCGGTAGCCGACTTCCTGGCCGCGCCCTACGGTTCCCGCGAGTACACACTGGTCAACTTCGGCGTCGAGGGCGTCGACTACACCATGGTCAACGGCGTCCCGACCGCCACCGACTCGGGCAAGCAGTACGTGCAGGCGCAGACCTACCCGTTCCTGGCGTCGCCGCGGGCCGTGATCAGCAACCCCGGTGGCGACGTCGTCACCAAGGACTACGCCTCCTGGCAGGCGGCCAACGTCAGGACCCTCTACAAGCCGGTGTTCTGGAACATGAACATCAACCTGCCGCAGTCGTTGGCCACCGCGGATGCCGCGCAGGCCGTCGAGGACACCGTCAAGGACTGCTACCACGGCAAGAAGAAGGTCTCCGACGTACAGGCCGCCATCGCCACCTGGAAGACCAGTGGCGGCAACCGGCTCACCCAGTGGACGACGGACAACGTCCTGAACAAGTACGGCACCGGCCAGTGACGAAGGCACACCAACGGGACCTGGCCCGACCGACCGATCGCCTCGGTTGGCGGGTCAGGCTGCGGCGGGACCGGTCGTTGCTGCTGATGACGGTGCCCGCGGTCGTGTTGCTCGGAGTGTTCAGCTATGCCCCGCTGTTCGGCCTGGTCACCGCGTTCCAGTACTACGACCCGCTGGCCGGGGTCTGGCACAGTGACTGGGCAGGGCTGGACCAGTTCCGCCAACTGTTCGGCGACCCGCTGTTCTGGGAGGCACTGCGCAACACGCTCTACCTCAGCTTCGTTCAACTGGTGCTGTTCTTCCCGGTCCCGATCGCGCTGGCCCTGTTGCTCAACTCGCTGCTGTCGCATCGACTGCGCAATTTCATCCAGTCCGTTGTGTATCTGCCGCACTTCTTCTCGTGGGTGCTCGCGATCACGATCTTCCAGCAGATGCTCGGCGGTGCTGGCGTGCTCAACCAGTTCCTGCGCGTGCACGACATCGGCATCTGGAACATCATGACCGACCCGCACACGTTCGCGCTGCTGGTCACGTCCGAGGCGATCTGGAAGGAGGCGGGCTGGGGGATCATCGTCTTCCTCGCCGCGCTGGCCGCGATCAACACCGACCTGTACGAGGCGGCCGCCGCTGACGGCGCCGGGCCGTTGCGGCGACTCTGGCACATCACGCTGCCCGGCCTGCGCGGCGTGATCGTGCTGCTGCTGGTACTGCGGCTGGGCAACGCGCTGACCGTCGGGTTCGAACAGTTCCTGATCCAGCGGGACGCGGTCGGTCACGACTCGGCGGACGTGCTGGACACCTTCTCCTTCTACTACGGCATCGCCACCGGCAACTACAGCTACGGCGCGGCGGCGGGCCTGTTCAAGAGTGTCATCTCGCTGGTGCTCATCTGGGGCGCCAACCGGCTGGCACATGCCTTCGGCGCGGACGGGTTGTACCGGAAATGACCAACACGATCACGATCGAACGGGGCACCGGAAAACCCGGTGTCAGCACGCCGGCCACACGCGGCACGCGCCGGGACCGGCGACGGCGGGCCGGTCGCGCACCGTGGGAGCCGACGCCGACGACCGCTGGCCAGACGGCGAAGGGCCTGACCCTCGGCGGCGTGCTGGCGATCGTGCTGGTGCCGCTGTGGATCATCGTGGTGACCAGCTTCTCCACCCCTGCCGCCATCAACAGGGCAGGCGGCCTGGTGATCTGGCCCAACGGCGTGACCGTCGAGCCGTACCGCGAGATGCTCGGCGACCCGACCGTCCGCACCGCGCTGCTGGTCAGCCTGGGCATCACCGGGTTCGGCACCGCGCTGTCGATGGCCGTGTCGGTGCTGTGCGCCTACGGCCTGTCCCGGCCGCGCTCGCTCGGGCACCGGTTCATCCTGTTCCTGCTGATCATCACGATGTTCGTCAGCGGTGGCCTGATCCCCACCTTCCTCGTGGTCACCGGGCTGGGCGGCTACGACCAGTGGTGGGCGCTGATCCTGCCCAGCGCGGTGTCCGTGTTCAACATTCTGGTGCTGCGTGCCTTCTACTCGGAGACCTCCGCCGAGCTGATCGACGCGGCCAGGATGGACGGCGCGGGGGACTGGCGCATCCTGTGGTCGGTCGTGCTACCCACGTCGCGCGGGGTGACCGCCGTGATCGCCCTGTTCTACGCGGTCGGCTACTGGAACTCGTTCTTCAACGTGATGCTGTACATGCCCACGGACAGTCAGAAATGGCCGTTGCAGTACGTGCTGTACACGTATGTCAACCGGGGCAACGGCCTGCCGGGCACGCTCAACTCGGGCTTCGGCACCGCGCACGCGCAGACCGCACCGCTGTCGTTGCAGATGGCTGTGGTGGTATTGACGCTGGTGCCGCTGCTGATCGTCTACCCGTTCGTGCAGAAGCACTTCCGTGCCGGCGTGCTCACCGGCGCGATCAAGGGCTGAACCAGGAGTATCGACACATGGTGACACTCGCCGATGTGGCAAGACACGCGGGCGTGTCGGCCAGTACGGTCAGCTACGCGCTCAGTGGCAAGCGCTCGATCTCCGACGAGACGAGGCGCCGTGTCGAGCGATCCGTGACCGAACTGGGCTATCACCCCAACGCGGGCGCACGGGCGCTGGCCGGCGGCCGGTCGCACATCATCGCGCTGGTGGTGCCGCTGCGGACCGACGTCTACGTCCCGATCATGATGGAGATCGCCATCGCGGTCACCGTCGCGGCCCGCCAGCACGGCTACGACGTGCTGCTGCTGACCAACGACGAGGGCCCGGAGGGGGTGCGGCGGGTCGCCGCCAGCGGGCTGGCCGACGGCGTGATCCTGATGGACGTCGAGCTGGACGACGAACGTATCCCCGCGTTGCGTGCCCAGGGCACCCAGGCCGCGCTGATCGGCCTGCCGGACAATCCGAGTGGATTGTCCTGTGTGGACCATGACTTCGCAGCGGCGGGCGCGCTGTGCGCCGACCACCTCGCCGATCTCGGGCACCGCGAGATCGCCTTCATCGGCTACGGCTCTGGCACCTATCACCGGCACGCCGGATACGCGGAGCGCACGCTGACCGGCTTCCGCGCCCGCGCCGAGGAACGCGGCCTGCGGTTCGTGCACCGCCCGTGCGAGGGAACCTTCGACAGCACGGCGGGCGCGCTCGCGCGCATTTTCGCCGATCGTCCCGGAACCACCGGCTTCGTGGTGCAGAACGAAGGTGCGATCGGCCCGCTGCTGGACCTGCTGCGCACCAGCGGGCGCACGGTCCCCGAGGACGCGTCCGTGGTCGCCCTGTGCCCGGAACAGCTGGCCGAGCAGTACGCGCCCCGCCTGACGGCCGTGACCGGGCCCGCCCAGGAACTCGGCCGGGTCGCCGTGGAGCACGTCATGGCCAGGATCGGCGCGGTCGCACAGGGCACCCGGCCGGCCGACGATCTTGTGCTGCTCACGCCGGTGCTGACCGTACGGGAGAGCACGGGGCCGGCGTGACGGCCCACCTGACCAGCAGGCTCGGTGGCCTCGCCTTCGGCGGCGACTACAACCCGGAGCAGTGGGACGAGGCGGTCTGGAAGTGCGACGACGAGTTGATGCGCCGGGCGCGCGTGAACCTGGCCACCGTGGGCGTCTTCGCGTGGGCGCTGCTGGAGCCGGCCGAGGGCGACTACGACTTCGGCTGGCTCGACGCGCACATCGACCGCCTGCACGCCAACGGCGTCGCTGTCGACCTGGCCACCCCGACCGCATCACCGCCACCGTGGTTCACCCTCGCGCACCCCGACGCCATGCCGGTTCGTGCCGACGGCACTCGCCTGTCGCACGGCAGCCGGGACACGTACTGCCTGGCCGCCCCGGCCTACCGCGTGGCCGCGCGGCGGATCGCCGCCGCGCTCGCCGACCGTTACGGCGAGCATCCGGCGCTGGCACTGTGGCATGTGCACAACGAGTACGCCACGCTCTGCTGGTGCGAGCACACCGCCACCGCCTTCCGGGCCTGGCTGCGCGCCCGCCACGGCACCCTGGACGCCGTGAACGAGGCGTGGGGGACGGCGTTCTGGAGCCAGCGCTACACCGACTGGGAGCAGGTGCTGCCGCCCCGTGCCACACAGTGGCACGCCAATCCCGGTCAGGCACTGGACTTCCGCCGCTTCTGGTCCGACGAGGCCCTGGCGGCCTACCGTGAGCAGCGCGACGCGATCCGCGCCCACAGCGACCGCCCTGTCACGACCAACCTGATGCTGCCCGGCTACCAGAACCTCGACCTCTGGGCGTTCGGCCGCGAGGTGGACCTGGTCGCCGTGGACCACTATCCCCGCGCACCCGGCCGGGACGCGGCGGCCGACACCGCGTTCGGTGCCGACCGGGCCCGCTCGTTCGCCTGCGGGCGGCCGTGGCTGCTGATGGAACAGAGTGCCGGCACCATCCATGTCGGCGACCGGGTGCTGGGCAAACAGCCGGGGGAGATGCTGCGGCACACGCTGGGCCACATCGCCCGTGGCGCGGACGGTGCCCTGTTCTTCCAGTGGCGGCAGTCCCGTGCCGGCGCCGAACAGTGGCACTCGGCGATGGTTCCGCACGCCGGGCCGGACAGCCGCGTCTTCCGCGAGGTGACGGCCGTGGGTGAGGCCGTCGCGCGCCTCGGCGAACTGGCCGGATCGACGGTCACCGCGGCCGTCGCCGTGCTGCACGACTCCGACGCGTGGTGGGCGCTGGACGTCGACGGCCTGCCATCGGCGGAACTGGACTACCACGCGACCCTGCGCCGAGCCCACCGCGCGCTGTGGGACGCCGGCCGCCCGGTCGACCTGGCGCATCCGGAACAGGATCTGCACCGCTACCGGCTGGTCGTCGCGCCTGCGCTGTTCCTGCTCTCCGACGCCGGAGCGGCGAACCTGCGTGGTTACGTCGCTGCCGGTGGAACGCTGCTCGTCCAGCACGCCAACGGTTTCGTCGACGAACGCGGACATGCCCGGCTGGGCGGCTATCCGGCCGCGCCGCTGCGTGAGGCGCTGGGGGTGCGCGTCGAGGAATACCGGCCGCTGCGGCAGGACGAGCAGATCATCCTGTCCGACGGCGCGCACGGCACCGCCTGGAGCGAGGTGCTGCGCACCGAAGGCGCTGACACCGTCGCCGCCTACACGCACGGCATGCTCGCAGGTGCTCCGGCGCTCACCCGCCACCACTTCGGCGCCGGCCGGGGCTGGTACCTGTCCACCCGGCTCGACGACGCCGGCTACGCCGCCCTGGTGGCCCGGCTGCTCGACGAGACCGGTGTCGGCCTTGCGGGCCAGCCCGAGGTGGAGTCCGTCACGCGCCACGGGTCGGGCGGCCGCGGCTGGCAGATCCTGCTCAACCACGGCGCCGAACCCGTGCCGTTGCCGGAACCCGCACACGACCTGCTGACCGCGGCGACGATGCACGAGTTACCGCCCGGCGGCTGTGCGGTGCTGCGAAAGGACTCCCAGACCCGCCGCGGGTAGGCTGGCGCCCGGTCGTAACTGGCGAAGGTGGACAACCACCGGGGAGCGGCCGTTCCATCGCGTGAGCGTCGACCGCCTGGGCGCCTGCGTCAGTGATGTCGAGCTGACCCAGGAGGCCAGGACGTGGATTTCCGCTACGGAGTCAATCCCCAGCAGGCGGCCCATGCCACATCGGTGTTCCCCGGCCGGTCGCCGGTCCGGGTACTGAACGGCAGCCCGTCGTACATCAACATGCTGGACAGTTTGAACAGCTGGCAACTGGTGCTGGAGGCTGCCCGGGCCCTGCGCCGACCGGTCGCGGCCTCCTTCAAGCACGTTTCGCCGGCCGGTGCGGCGATGGCCGGGCCCGTCGACCAGGTCACGGCCGAGCTCTACGGCGTCGCCCGCGACGGTGTCGGTGTGCTCACCAGTGCCTACCTGCGTGCCCGCGACAGCGATCCGAAGTCCTCCTACGGTGATGTCGCCGCCGTCTCACATCCCGTCGACACCGAACTCGCCGACGTGCTGACCACCGTGGTCTGCGACGGCATCGTGGCCCCTGGCTACGCTCCCGGCACCGTCGCGACGCTCAGCCGGAAGAAGAACGGCCGGTTCCTGGTCATCGAGGCAGACGAGGCGTTCGTACCGCCACGGGACGAGACACGGGAGGTGTTCGGCCTGCGGCTCACCCAGCGACGCGACGAGGTGCCGCTCTCGATCGCGTTGCTGGAGGACGTTGTGTGCGGCGCGCTGCCCTCGGGAGCAGCGGAGGATCTGTTGTTGGGTCTGGCGGTCGCGCGCTACACGCAGTCCAACTCGGTGTGCTACCTGCGTGGTGGGACGACTCTGGGTATCGGCGCGGGCCAGCAGTCCCGGGTCGACTGCACCCGCCTGGCCGGCGCGAAGACCGACATCTGGTGGCTGCGCCGCCACCCGGCGGTCCGCGCACTCACCTTCCGGTCGCACATCCGGCGACAGGACCGGATCAACTGGCAGATCCGCTTCATCGAGGGTGGCCTCACCCGCGATGAGCACCATCGGCTGGCAGCAGCACTCTCCGGGCCCGCGCCCGAGTTGACCGACGACCAGCGCAGCCAGTGGTTGAATGGCTTGGCAGAGGTCGCGTTCGTGTCGGATGGAGCGTTGCCGTTCCGCGACAACGTCGACCATGCCCACCGGCACGGGGTCGGCTACATCTGCGAACCAGGCGGATCGATCCGTTCCAGCGACGTCGAGGACGCCTGCCGTGAGCATCAGATCACCCTGGCGCGCACCGGGCTCCGCTTGTTCCATCACTGATGAGTTAGGTGAGATCAGCGCTCGGGTCGATCAGCCAGTGGTTGGTGCGCAGTACCCGGCCGGCGAATGTCGTGTCCTGTTCGCCGACGAGGCGGAACCCGAGGGAGCGGCAGATACCGTTCGAGGGGGCGTTCGTGGTGCCAGGGAACGCGTGCACGACTCCCCAACGGCTCTCGTCGCGGGCGCGTTCGAGCAGCGCGCGCGTCGCGTGCTTGGCCAGTCCGCGTCCCTGGAACTCGGGTAGCACCATCCAGCCGATCTCGGAGATCGGACTGCCGGCCTCGGGTTCGTGCGACCACAGCGTCACGGTTCCGGCCACCCGCTCCGGAACGGATTCGTCTGCGATGATCATCTTGATCCACGCGATGTCGGCCGCGGCCTCGCGGGCATCGCGTCGGACCTTCTCCTCGATGCCTTCGCGGGGCAGCGGGCCGCCGAGTGCGGCCATCGTGGCCGGGTCGCAGCGCAGGCGAACGTAGATGTCGAGGTCACCGATTTCGACGTCGCGTAGTTGCACCCTGTCCTCCAGTGTCGTGCTCGATCTCGGTTGTGCTGCCGACCAACCGGGCGCAGCACCGCTCCACCTCGTCGGCGATCGACGGGCCCGGCCGCGGGTCGCGTTCGGCGGAGAGGCTGCACGCGGTCGCCAGGTAGGCGGCCAGATGGGCCGTGTGGTCCTCGACCCCTTGGGAGCGCAGGAGTTCGGACAGGCCGTCGGCGTAGGCGAGCAGCTTGCGCGCCTGGCGGTCACGTAACTCGGCGTTGTCGTTGACGAGTTGCCGGTGCACCGCCAGCCGTGGGGACTGCTCCAGTTCGCGGTAGACCCGAACGATCACCTCGCCGAGATAGCCGATGCACGAGCGGAGGTCGGCGGGATCGGCGGGTCCCCGGGTGGCCTCCTCGGCCGCGACACTGTCGTGGATCTGTTGTTGCTGGGAGAAGACGACTTCCTGCTTGTCGCCGAAGTAGCGGAAGAAGGTGGAGCGGCTGACCTCGGCCGCGTCGACGATGTCGTCGACGGTCACCGCGGCGTAGCCGCGCTCACCGAACAGGTCGTAAGCGACAGCGACGATGTGCTCACGGGTGCGCTGCCGTTTGCGCTCGCGCAGTGGCGGGCGCGGGTGGTTCGCGGATCCTGCCGGGGTGCTCGTCATCGGTCCGTCCACGTCGTGTCCAGGTATGCCGTGCTCCATCATCTCATATGATACTACGGTTCATATGAGCTATGGTGTCGATTATGGCTGACGTGCTTCCTTCCGGCAGGTCGATCGAGTCCTCACCTGCCGCCTACCGTTCGGGATCGGGCACTCCGCTGCTCCTGCTGCACGGCTTCACCGGCTCGTGGCGCTTGTGGCTACCGCTCCTGCCTGCCCTGTCGACCACATTCGACGTCTTCGCGCCGACCCTGCCGGGCCATCACGGTGGGCCGCCGATCGAGCTCGCCCGGCCGTTCACGCTCGACCAGCTCACCGACCGGGTCGAACGGGAACTCGACGCCCGCGACATCGACCGGCCGCACGTGGTGGGCAGCTCGATGGGCGGCGGGCTCGCGATCCAACTCGCGGCACGCGGCCGCGTGGCCAGCTGCATCGGCGTGGCGCCGGGCTTCGACTGGCCCGCCGACGACCCGACACGCCAGCAGGTCGCCGACAGCCTGCGCCGCCAGCACACCCGGACCCGCAACTCCCGGTGGATCACCCCGCTGGTCATGCGCAGCAGCCGGCTACGGCGCCAGGTGCTCGCCCACTCGATGAACCGAGGCGACCTCGTGCCGGCCCGGGAAGCTGTGCGGATGGCTCGCGCCGCAGCCGACTGCACCATCGCCGACGCGATCATCGACGGTATCGCCGGCGGCAGTGCCCTGCTCGACCATCTCGACCGGATCGCGATGCCGACACTGATCGCCTGGCCCGAGGACGACCACGTCGCCCCGCGCACCGGTCGGTCCCGCTTCGAGACCGAGATCCCGGGCGTCACCGTCCGCACCCTCCCCGGCGTGGGACACCTGCCCATGTACGACGACACCGACCTGCTCGTCAACACGATCACGCAGTGGGTGCTCACCCAAGAGGTGAGTCGTTAGCCGAGTTTCGACGGGTTGATCGAGGTCGGCAGACAGGTTCAGGGCGGCCTGGTGGTGGCGCAACGCGTCGCCGTGGTGGCCGGTGGCGTGGTGGACCCGCCCAAGACCCTGTTGGGCCTCGAACCGCCCGTAGCGGTTACCGGTCTGGCGGGCGAGGCCCAGCGCGTGCTCGTAGTAGTCGGTGGCAGGCCCGTAGTAGCCCCGCGTGTAGTGCACCTGGCCGAGGCCGCGTAGCGCGTCCTGTTCGCCGCGGCGGTGTCCGGTCCGGCGGGCCAGGCCCAGCGCTTGTTCGTAGCATTCGGTGGCTGGTTCGTACTGGCCTCGCGCGAGGTACACGCGGCCGAGGCCGTACAGCGCGTAGAGCTCGCCGACATGGTGTCCGGTCTGCCGGGCCAGACCCAGTGCCTGTTCGAAGCACTCGTCGGCCGGCCCGTAGCGGCCCGCCGACGACATCACCATGGCCTACCTGGGCTTCGCGGAGCCGACCAGAGTCGCACCGGTCGGCATCGGCAGGCACCAGGCGCTCGGCTTCCCCGCGTGGGCACTGATCAACGACCCGGCCAACGCACACCACGCGCTGAACCTGGTCAAGGAACTGGAACGGCTGGCCCGCCAGGCCAAGTCGTCGCCGGGTGCGGCCCGGGACGGCCTGATCGCGCTGGCCGTCCGGCTCGGCCAGGCCGCGCCACACTTCCTGCCCACGTTCTTCGACAGGCGGGCCGCAGCTACCTGGAGGCCGGCTCCACCAGCTACGCCGCGACGATGTTCGGCAAGGCACGCGAGGCGGAGGACGTGCACAACCTCACCGTGGAGCCGGACCGGCTGCACGCGGTGTTCCTGGAGTTCGCCTTCGCGGGCGCGATCACGGCGAAGGCCATGTCGGCGTACGCGCGGTCGCTGCTGTGCCGGCACAGCGCGGCAGAGGCGTACGACCTGTTCTTCACACTCTGCGTCGAGCGCACCAAGGGTGGCCTGCCGCCCTACAGCGGCATGCCGGAGGACCTGCGGCGGCTGGCGAAGCAGCCCACCTGTCAGTGCCGGAACAGGACACCGCCCTGCTCCGCGAGGTGCTGGAAGCATCGGTGATCACCAAGGCGGGCAACGCTTTTTGGCGTTCCTACCAGAAGCAGCTGATCGCGCTGGCCGGCGCGGAGCCCGAGGTGCGCCGCAGGCTGCTCTCCTTCGTGCCCGACTCCCTGGACAGGCACGACCTGTGGCTGGACATCCTCACGCGCTCCGTACCGGGCGACGGAGCCGCGCCGCGTAGGCCCGCAGGTTGGCTGTCCATGATCGCGGGGAGGCGCTCGGGCTACTACAGGACCGGTCGCAGCGCCGCACTTCTCGACCTGGTCGTGGCCATGGCGCCGCGGCTGCGCGCGGACGGGGTACCGGTCGATCTGTTCCACGGCCGCAACGGCGTCGATCTCGACATGCTCGGCATCGCGACGCGTTCGCCAGGCTCGTCGACCCGGACAGCGAGGCCTTCACCGGTGCCTGGTTGCGGGCCGGCCTGTACCTGCGCTCGTTCCGCAGACACACGGCCCGGCTCTCCTGGCTGCCCGCGGCCGACTGAGCCGCTGGGTCAGGCGCCCGGCGCGGCGGGCCAGCCGACCGCGTCGAAGACCGCGAGCGGATCGAGGTAGTCGCGCCAGCGCACGATCTTGCGGTCGACGATCGTCAGCACCGAGATGTAGTGGTTGCCGTAGGCGGCTCCTGTTGGGACGACGCGGCCCTGCGATGCGTACTCGAGGACGACGACCCCGGTCCGCTGGTCGTGATGGACGGCCAGGTCGAAGCAGCGATCGAGAGCGAACGTGGTGCCATAGGGGCGATACAGCTCGGCCACCGCCTGGCGACCCTCGACCCGTCGGGGATAACCGGGCACCGTGATGACGTAGTCGAAGACGACGTCCTCGGCCAGCAGGTCGAAGAAGTGTTCGCCGTCCACCAGCCCGGCAACGCCCTGTTCGATGATCCGGAAGAACGGGTCGAGGGCGTGGAAGTCGTCGAGGTCGCTGATGGCCGTCATCGCGCCATCGTATGGGCGTGATGTCGCGGCTACCGGACCGGCCGGCGGAGCGGACGGTCATCGCCCGCTGGTCGAACGAGAGATCCTTTCATGCGGAGCCGGCGTGATGTGGCCGTGATCGGTTTCGTTCTTTCGCCCTGTGGAACAGCTCGGTACAGGGACACAGTCGGTCGGTGACGGATATTCTCCCAATTCGCGGGACAATCGATTCACCGATTGACCATTACCGTGTGCGGCTACAAAACTGCCCATCGTGTCCCCAACTCCTCCGGCTGTCCTGGCGCGCCCCGACCCGGCCGTCCAGGCCGACACAGCCGCCCGTGCACCCGCAGCGGGCCGTCGACGGCGGCGCGTGCAACTGTTGCGCTGGATGTCGCCGATCGCGTTGCTGGTCGTCTGGCAGGTGATCAGCAGTACCGGAATCGTGTCAGCACAGAAGCTTCCGCCACTGACCACGGTCTGGCGAGCCGCCGTCGAGGTGGCCGGCAACGGCCAGTTGGGTGACGGGCTGGCCGTTTCGCTGCGCCGGATGCTCATCGGGTTCGTGATCGGCGCGGCGATCGGTGCCGTGCTCGGCGTACTCACGGGCCTGGTCCGGACCGCCGACACCGCGGTCGATCCGCTCATGCAGATGATCCGCAACGTGCCGTTGTTCGGTGTGATCCCGTTGCTGATCCTGTGGTTCGGCATCGGTGAGCTGCCCAAGTTGGTGCTGATCGCGCTCGCCGCCGGCCTGCCGATCTATGTCAACGTGCATGCGGGGATCCGGGAGGCCGATCCCCAGTTGATCGAGGCGACCACCGTGCTCGGTTACACCCGTTGGCAACGGCTGCGGCACGTCGTGCTGCCCGCTGCCGTGCCGCACACCCTGGTCGGCGTGCGGCTCGGGGTGGCATCCGCGTGGCTGGCGCTGGTGGTCGCCGAGACGATCGCGACCGACTCCGGGATCGGCTTCATGATCAACAATGCGCGTGACTTCCTGCGCACCGACATCGTCATCGTGGGCCTGCTCGTGTACGCGATCGTCGGGCTGCTGATGGACACCGTGGTACGGCTGGTGGAGCGCCGGTTGCTGAGGTGGCGCGGATGACCACGCAGGTGGCCCGGGTGCACGGCCTGGTCAAGCGGTTCGGGGACCGGCACGTCCTGGACGGGCTCGAACTGGAGATCGCGCAGGGTGAGTTCGTCGCACTGTTGGGCCGCAGCGGTTCGGGCAAGTCGACCCTGCTGCGCATCCTCGCCGGGCTGGACGGCGACATCGAAGGTAAGTCCGTTGTGGACGGAACTGTCTCGGTGGCCTTCCAGCAACCCCGGCTGTTGCCCTGGCGACGGGTGTGGCGCAACATCACGCTCGGCCTGCGCACCGACGACGAGCATGGCACCGCCGACCGGGCGCTGGCCGAGGTGCAACTGGCCGATCGGGCCGACGCCTGGCCGCGCACCCTGTCCGGCGGTGAGGCACAACGGGTGTCGCTGGCTCGCGCCCTGGTGCGCGAACCCGGTCTGCTGCTGTTGGACGAACCGTTCGCCGCCCTGGACGCGTTGACCCGCCTGGCGATGTACCAGCTGGTCACCCAGCTCTGGCAGCGGCATCGGCCCGCCGTCCTGCTCGTCACGCACGACGTGGACGAGGCACTGGCACTCGCCGACCGGGTGCTCGTACTGGCCGACGGCCGCATCGCAGCGGAGCACCGGCCCTCCGTCGACCGACCGAGAACGACAGCACAGCAAGCAGAACTCCGTGCCCGAGTGCTATCCGACCTGGGAGTGAACGAACATGAAGCTGCGTGATCTCGTCCTGCTCGGCACGGCAGGCGCCGTGCTGGCCCTGTCCGCGTGCGGCACGTCCACGGCGGCGTCCGCGAAGGCACCCGTGCCGAAGGCGGTCAGCCCGAGCGGCCTGGCCAACGTGACCCTGCGCGTCGGCGATCAGAAGGGCAGTAGTGAGCAGGTGCTGTTACAGGCCGCCGGTCTGCTCAAGGACATCCCGTACCACGTCACGTGGGCGACGTTCACCTCCGGACCGCCCATGCTGGAGGCCGCCAACGACAACGCGATCGACGTCGGCCAGGTCGGCAACACGCCGCCGATCTTCGCGGCGGCCGCTGGTGGCAGGATCGACATCGTCGGCGCGCTGCGCTCCCCGGTCGGTGACGCCGTGCTGGTGCCGAAGAACTCGAACATCCACAGCCTCAATGACCTGCGCGGCAAGACGATCGCGGTGGCGAAGGGCTCGTCGGCCAACGGCACGCTGCTCAACACACTGGCCAAAGCGGGTCTCAAGCCCAGTGACGTCACGATCTCCTACCTGCAACCCGCCGACGCGTACGCGGCCTTCAGCCAGGGCAGTGTCGCGGCATGGGCCACCTGGCAGCCCTACGTCGCCGAGGCCGTCGGCAACCTCGGTGCCCGGCCGCTGGTCAGCGGCGCCGACGCGATCGGCGGCACCGGTCTGGCGGCCGGCACGCCGCTGTCCAACGGCTACACTTTCCAGGTGGCCAACAGCGCTTCGCTGGCCGATCCTGGCAAGAACGCGGCGATCCAGGACTACGTGGCCAGGATCGCCAAGGCCGACCTCTGGGCGAAGTCGCACACCCAGGAATGGGCCAAGGACTACGCGCAGGAGACCGGCCTGCCGGCGAACGTCGCCGCGAGTGCCGTGCCCAATCTCGTGCTGACACCCATCCTGATCGACAACTCGGTGGTGTCGTCCGAACAGAAGCTCGCCGACGCCTTCACCACGGCCGGTCAGCTACCCGGCTCGGTGAACATGAAGCAGTTCGTCGACGCCCGCTACAACAACGTCGTGTCGCCACTGGCGGGGAGCAACTGAATGTCGATCACCTTGCACTGGTTCCTGCCCACCCACGGCGACGGGCGCTCGGTCGTGGACCGCCCGCACACCAGCCCGGTGGCCGCCGCCGTCCCACGGGAACCCGACATCGACTACCTCGCCCTCGTGGCGCAGGCGGCCGAGCGGCTGCGCTTCACCGGCATGCTCACGCCCACCGGTACCTGGTGCCAGGACGCGTGGCTCACCACGGCAGCGCTGCTGGCCCGGACGAAGACGATCAAGTTCCTGGTGGCGTTCCGGCCCGGCGCGCTCAGCCCGACGCTGGCCGCGCAGATGGCTGCCACCTACCAGCGCATCTCCGGCGGCAGGCTGCTGCTCAACATCGTCACCGGCGGTGACCCGGTCGAGCAGGCCCGCTTCGGCGACCATCTCAGCCACGACCAGCGCTACGAGCGCACCGACGAGTTCCTGGCGGCGCTGCGGCTGATCTGGGCCGGCCCGCCCGCCGACTTCGCCGGGCAGCACTACCAGCTCACCGGTGCCACCACGTTCGCCCCTGCCGACCCGGTGCCGCCGCTGTACTTCGGCGGCTCCTCACCAGCGGGTATGCGAGTCGCGGCGAAGCGGGCCGACGTGCACCTGACCTGGGGTGAGCCGCCCGCCGCCGTGGCGGAGAAGGTGACCACGCTGCGCAAGCTGGCCGCCGACGCCGGTCGTGAGCTGCGCTACGGCATCCGGCTGCACACGATCAGCAGGGACACCTCCGAGCAGGCGTGGGCCGAGGCCCAGCGGATGTACGAGTCGTTCGACCCGGCCGACATCGCCTCGGCACAGGCCACGTTCGCCCGTCAGGACTCGGTCGGCCAGCGCAAGATGGCCGAACTGCACGGTGGCGATCTGGGCACGGACGCGCGCTCGCTGGAGATCCACCCGAACCTGTGGGCGGGTGTCGGCCTGGTCCGTGGTGGTGCCGGTACGGCGCTGGTGGGCAGCCACGCGGAGGTCGCCGACCTGATCGAGCAGTACCACGATGTGGGGATCGAGGAGTTCGTGCTGTCCGGCTACCCACACTTGGAGGAGGCGTACTGGTTCGGCGAGGGCGTCCGGCCCGAGCTCGCTCGACGTGGCCTGTTGGAGGGCAACACATGACACTCACCTGCCACTGGTTCCTGCCGACCTACGGCGACAGCAGGAACATCGTGGGCGGCGGCCACGGCACGAGCATCACCGATGCGGGCAGCGACCGGCCCGCGACCCTGGCCTACCTCGGCCAGATCGCACAGGCCGCCGAGCAACTCGGGTTCGTCGGTGTCCTCACGCCGACCGGCGCGTGGTGCGAGGATGCCTGGCTGACCACGGCGATGCTGGTGGAGAAGACCGAGCGGCTGAAGTTCCTGGTCGCGTTCCGGCCCGGCATGATCACACCGACGCTCGGCGCCCAGATGTCGGCCACGTTCCAGCGGCACTCCGGCGGGCGGCTGCTGCTCAACGTGGTCACCGGTGGCGAGGACAAGGAGCAGCGCGGCTACGGCGACTTCCTATCGAAGGACGAGCGCTACGAGCGGACCGACGAGTTCCTGACCGTGGTGCGCGGGCTGTGGACCGGGGACACGGTCGACTTCACCGGCCGGCACCTGCGGGTCGAGGGCGCGACACTGTCCCGGGTGCCCGACCCACTGCCCGCGATCTACTTCGGCGGCTCGTCCGCCGCGGGCCGTGCCGTCGGTGCCAAACACGCCGACGTCTACCTGACCTGGGGTGAGCCGCCCGCCCAGGTCGCCGAGAAGATCGAGTCGGTGCGCCGCGCGGCCGCCGAGGTCGGCAGGACGATCCGGTTCGGCATCCGCCTGCACACCATCGCCAGGGACACCGCGGACGAGGCGTGGGCGCAGGCGCGGCGGTTCCTCGACGCGCTCGACCCGGCCACCGTCGCGGCCACCCAGCGCGGCCTGCGGCAGAGCCAGTCCGAGGGCCAGCAGCGGATGCTGGCCCTCAACCGGGGCACCACCGACGACCTGGAGATCTATCCGAACCTGTGGGCGGGCGTCGGCCTGGTCCGTGGTGGTGCCGGCACCGCGCTGGTCGGCAGCCACACCGAGATCGCCGACCTGATCGAGCAGTACCACGACGTGGGCATCGAGGAGTTCATCCTGTCCGGGCAGCCACATCTGGAGGAGGCGTACTGGTTCGGTGAGGGCGTGCTGCCGATCCTGCGCCGCAGAGGGCTGTGGCGGCACGCAGCGGAAACCGTGCCGGCGTTGGCGCCCGAGTTGGTGCCGTAGCGGGTCTCGATGACGGTCGATTCACTCAACCAGGGCTGGCTGTTCGGCGAGTACGTGGCAGGCGGCGAGGCACCGGAGTTCGACGAACGCGGGCTGGCTCCGGTGACGCTGCCGCACACGGTGGTACCGCTGTCCTGGCGGAACTGGGCACCGGCCGAGTGGGAACGGGTCTGGCTGTACCGGCGGCGGCTTGGCCCCGGCCGGCCTGGCCACCGCACGTTCGTCGACTTCGAAGGCGCCATGGTCACGGCGACCGTGTACGTCAACGGCCACCGGTACGCCGATCACGTCGGCGGCTACCTGCCGTGGAGCCAGGAGATCACCGACGAGCTCACCGGGTCGGACAACGTGCTGGCCGTGGTCCTGGACTCGCGCTGGACCGACGTGCCGCCAGCGGGCCATCCGGCCGGTGCCGCAGCCGTCGACTACCTACAACCCGGCGGGATCTACCGGGACGTGACGCTGCGGACCGAGCCGCGGGTGTTCCTGGCCGACGTGTTCGCCAAGCCGGTCAACGTGCTGCGCGCCGACCGCAGGGTCGACGTCCGGGCCACGATCGACGCTGCCGGCCCGGCCACCGGCACGCTCACCGTCACCGTTGCGGACTGCCGCTCCACCGTCGCGGTCGCTGTCGGCCCTGGTCGCACGACGGTCGACCTCGTCGTGCGCGCGCTGCCCGAAGTGGAGTTGTGGGCACCGGGTTCGCCGCACCTGTACGACGTCGACACCACGTTGACCCTGGCCGACGGCACTACGTCGGGTCGGCGGGACCGGATCGGCTTTCGGGAGGCCCGGTTCACCGAACACGGCTTCCTGCTCAACGGCGAACCACACCGCATCGTCGGCCTGAACCGGCACCAGAGCTACCCCTACGTCGGGTTCGCGATGCCGGCCCGCGTGCAGCGGCGCGACGCCGAGATCCTGGCCCGCGAGCTGAACTGCACGATGGTCCGCTGCTCGCACTACCCGCAGTCCCGGCACTTCCTGGACGCCTGCGACGAACTGGGCCTGCTCGTGTGGGAGGAGCCGCCCGGCTGGCAGTACGTCGGCGACCGGGCGTGGCAGGACATCGCGGTGGCCGACGTGCGGGACATGATCCTGCGCGATCGCAACCGACCGTCGGTGATCCTCTGGGGCATCCGGCTGAACGAGACCGCGCACCATCCCGAGTTCTACCGCCGCACCCAGCAGGTGGCCGACGAACTGGACGGGTCGCGCCAGACCACCGGTGCCGTGGTCAGCCAGGACACCGACGGTTGGGCCGCCGACGTGTTCGCGTTCGACGACTACCGCACCGACCCGGCCGGCAACGCGACCCTGCTGCCGCCGGTGCCTGGCGTGCCGTACCTGGTGAGTGAGGCCGTCGGGGCGCTGGACGGGCCGCCGTACTACCGGTGGACCGACTCCGACGACGTGCTCGCCACCCAACTCGTCATGCACGCCACCGTGCACGACATAGCGGCCTCCGACGACCGCTACGCGGGCCTGCTCGGCTGGGCGGGCTTCGACTACGCGTCGCTCAACGGCCGCGTGCACCAACACGTCAAGTGGCCCGGTGTCGTGGACACGTTCCGGGTGCCCAAGTTCGGCGCCGCGTTCTACCAGTCCCAAGTGGACCCCGCGGTGCGGCCGGTGATCGAGCCAGGGTTCCGCTGGGACTTCGGGCCCGGCTCGCCACGGACGGGACCCGGCCCCGGCGCGATCGTGGCCACCAACTGCGACCGCCTTGAGCTGTACGTCGACGACCGGCACGTCGGCACCGCGCTGCCCGACCGCGCCAGGTTCCCCCACCTGCGCCACCCGCCCGCGGTCGCCGACCTGACGGTTCCCGCTGGGGGCCTGCCCGAACTGCGGATCGACGGGTACGTGGGGGAGAACCTGGTGGCCGGCCGCCGGTTCACCGCCGACCCGGCGACCGACCGGCTGCTGCTGGCGGCAGACGACCCGGCCATCGCGGCGGACGGTAGCGACACCACCCGGGTGCTGTTCCGGGCGGTGGACGCGCACGGCAACCAGCGGCCGCACGTCACCGGTGACGTGCGGCTCACCGTGACCGGTCCTGGTGTTCTCGTCGGCGACAACCCGTTCGAGTTCGGCGATTCCGGTGGCGTCGGGGCGGTGTGGCTGCGCTCCCGGCCGAACGAGCCCGGCCGGATCCGGGTCACCGCGGCGCATGCCACGCTGGGCAGCGCCACGGTCGATGTCGTTGCGGAGTGATCAGCCGATGGCGACGATCCGGGTGGGCCGGAGCGTGACGGTGGTACGGCCGTCCAGCGGTGCCTGGAAGGAATCGAGGTCGGTCCCGTACGCGGCGAGCACCTTCTTGAGCGTGACCAGGTCGGGGTCGTCCTCGATGGTGACGTCGCCGCGAATCTCCAGCGTCCGATAGGGATTGGTCGGGTCCAGGGCGAACACGGTCGCCTGCGGGTGCTCCCGGAGGTTCTTCAGCTTCTGGCGGACGCCGGCCAGCGACGTCACGATGTGGTCGCCGTCCAGGATGACCCAGATCGCTGTCACCTGGGGATAGCCACCGGGACCGACCGTGGCCAGGGTCACCGGAATCGGGGTCTCAAGGAGGTCGCGGTGCGACGCGGGAATGGTGGTCTCGCTCATCAGCCGATCTTAAGTGACCTCGGCGGCTGTTCCAGTTGGCAGATCAGCGCGCCTGCTGGAATCAATCGGTCTCAGTGGGATAATTCGCGTGCCGCGTCCTATCGTTGGCTCGGACGATGGCGTGACGACGAGGAGGCGGAGCCGCACATGGACGTGTTGAGCAGCCGCGTGCTGCTGCACCCGGCTGATCCGGTGCGCAGCCGACACTTCTACCGGGACCTGCTCGGCCTGGCGGTCTACCGTGAGTTCGGTGATCCCGGCGACCCGTCGCTGGTCTTCTTCCTCGGCGGCGGCTTCCTGGAGATCTCCTCGGCTGCCGACCCGGCCGCGACCGGAAACGTGTCGCTGTGGCTCCAGGTGCGAAGTCTCCAGGCCGAGCACGAGCGACTGGTGGGCCTCGACGTAACGGTGCTGCGTCCGCCGAAGACAGAGCCGTGGGGGCTTCGGGAAATGTGGATCAGTGACCCGGACGGCGTTCGCATCGTCCTGGTCGAGGTGCCGGAACAGCATCCCATTCGACGTGACACCAGAGGAATCGCCGAGTAGGAATCATATCGACTTGGGGCCGACCAACAGGTTCAGGTTCGAGTGCGACGACGGCGGTCATAACTCGCCATCCCACAGGTCATGGTTTTGCGCTGCGGCCGCGAGCAGCGACGTGTGCTTGGAGCAGCAGCCCTCTGCTATCTGCAGTCGGGGCCGACCCACTGCATGTGTTCGCCGTCGGCCTGCACGCGCACATCGAGCCCCGGCATGAGCGCGCCGCTCTCCAGGGCGTCGGCGACCTCGGCGAGCATCGCCTGGACGCCGGGCCACAGCGGTTCGCGGATGGGGCCCTCGTCGTGGTCCCATTCCATCAGGCAGCCGTGCAGGGGACCTGGCCGCAGGTCGACGAACAGGTCGCTGCCGAAACAGTCGTTGGCGATGGGCAGCCACTGTGGCGCCCAGCCGTAGCCGGTCGGCGTGCCGGCGGGCTGTTCCGCCGGGGCCGGTCGGCCGTCCTGCCGGGCGGTGTCGGCGCCGTCGGTGGCGACCTGCAACCACTGGTCCCGGCTGTAGAGCGCGCCGTCGACCGACCACGGGTGATACAGGCTGGGCAGGATGGGATCGTCCATCCAGCTTTCTTCCGTGACCCCGTCGACCAGTCGCCACCAGGCCAGCAGATCCGCCGGCAGGGCGACCCCGACAGCGTCGCTTGCCCGCGCCAGGTCCGTTTCGCTGGCCGGGCCGCGCAGTATCGAGGGCACGGCCGTGGCGTGCTGGCCGAACCAGTTCGTCATGCGGTGCCATGAGTCCTCGACGCCGGGCAGGGTCATGACGGCGATGGTGCCATGACGAGCAGGATCTGGGGCCGATCACTAGGTCCCCGAACGCAGCGCTTCCACCGGCTCCATCCGCGCCGCCCGCAGCGCCGGGTAGAGCCCCGCGAGCAGCCCGACCAGCGCGCCGGCCACTGGAGCGCCTGCCGCCAGCGACATGTCCAGCACCGGTGTCCAGTCGTTGAGCGCCGAGATCACCACCACCGCGATGATGCCGGCGCTGGTGCCGATCACACCGCCGATCAGGCCGACCGTGCCGGACTCCACCAGGAACTGCGCTGCGATGTGCCGCCGCCGCGCGCCCAGCGCCCTGCGCAGGCCGATCTCGCCGATGCGCTCCATCACCGTCACCAGCGTCACGTTGGCGATGCCGATCGCGCCCACCACCAGTGAAACAAGGCCCAGCACCACGAAAAGCCCGTTCGTGTCGTGCTCGACGCCGCCGCGCAGGGTCGTCGGATCCGGTGGGGCCTGTACCTGGAGCTGGTCGTGGTCGTCGGGGCTCAACGCGATCGGGGCCTGCTTGGCGATCAGCGGGGCCGCGCCGAGATCTGTGCGTATCAACACCTTCGTCGGCTGGCCCATCCGCAGCTGGTCGGTGGCCGTCGGGTACGGCAGGATCACCGAGACGTCCAGGCCGTGGTCCAGGTCCAGCCCGGACGAGGCCAGGATGCCGATCACCGTGAACGCCTGGTCGTTCACGAACACCGCAGGCTGGTCGTCGACCCGTGTGATGCCAAGGAGCTTGGCCGCGGTGGCGCCGAGAACCGCCACCCTGTCGTGCCGCTTGACGTGCCCATCGTCGAAGAACCGACCCTGGGCGACGGTCGCGTTCACCACCTGGGGCAGACCCGCGGTCGCGCTGACCACCGGCAGCGAGCGGTCGGTGACGGTGTTCGGGTCGTGCAACTCGTTGGCCCGGACCACCAGGTTGCTGTCGGCGTTCGCCTCGGAGATGGCCGCCGCCGCGTGTACCCCGTTGAGCCGCACCAGATCGGCAAGTCCGTTCCACGACACCACAGGCGCGGCGTCCGGACTTGACCCGGCCGGCATGGTGACGGTGATACCGGTCGCGGTGACCGCGTCGAACCGGCCTGCGATCTGATTGGCGGCGGTAGCGGCCACGCCGAGCGTGATCACCAGTGTGGTGATACCGATGAAGGTGCCGAGCATGGTCAGCGCGGTGCGCATGGGCCGCGACGCCACCCCGGCCAATGCCTCGTCGCCGAGGTCGATCAGGCGCACCGCGTCTCCTCCCACAGCCGGCCGTCCTCGATCCGGACCCGCCGCTGCGCCCGCAGACTCACCTGCTCGTCGTGCGTGATCACCACCAGCGTCACGCCCTGCGCCGACAGCTCGTCGAACAGGTCCAGCACGCCCGATGTGGTGACGCGGTCGAGGTTGCCGGTCGGCTCGTCGCACAGCAGCAGGGCGGGCCCACCGAACAGCGCACGGGCGATGGCCACCCGTTGCCGTTCGCCACCGGACAGGCGATCGGGGCGGAAACCCTTGCGGTGCCCGAGACCCACGCGTTCCAGCGCCTGGTTGGCCCGCTCCAGGCGGGTTGCACGGTCCGCCCGCCGGTACAGCTCTGCCATCGCGACGTTGTCGGTCACCGTTCGGTACGAGAGCAGGTGGAACGACTGGAAGACGAAACCGATCCGGCTGCCGCGCAACGCGGTCCGCTCCCCGTCGCTGAGCCCGGCGGTCTCCACGCCATCCAGTTGATAGCTGCCCGAGGTCGGCCGGTCCAGCAGCCCCAACGTGTTCAGCAGCGTCGACTTGCCCGAGCCGGAGGCGCCGACGATCGACACGTACTCACCGCGCACCACATCGAGGTGGACCTCGGTGAGCGCGCGCACCGGCGGCTCGGCGGGGAACACCCGGCTCACGCCCGCCAGGCGGATCACCAGGTCGGTCACCTGCTGCCCACCACCACTCGGTCGCCCTGGGCCAGGCCCGTTCCGGACACCTCGACCATGTCGTCCGCGGTGAGCCCCAGTCGCACCGGCACGTCCTGCACCTGGCCGTCCCTGCGCTGCACCTGCACCCGGGTCGAGCCGTCCTGGCTGGTCGCGACAGCCGCCACCGGCACCGCCAGCACGTCACCGTCGGTCCTGCCGATCTGGATGTCGATCCTCGCCGCCTGGTTCGCATAAGCCGCGAGCGCTCTCGGATCCTTCGGCACCAGCCGCAGCGGCGTGGTGCCGTCCGCGACCTGTTGCTGTTGGCCGTCGTCAGCCGACGGTGTGGAGCCCTGTTCGGTGGGCGGCGGTGCGGCGTCATCGCCGATCGCGTCCACCGTGGCGGCCATGGTCTTGCCGTCCGGCATCGTCAGTGTCGCCGGCAGGCCGGTGTGCACCAGTTGCGCGTCGGCTGCCGGCAGGGAGGTCTGGATGTTCACCGTGTTGTTCGTGACGGTGCCGATGTCGCCGGTGGCGGTGGCGCCCGCATGGGTCGTCACGGTGCCCACGCGGACCGGAAGCGTCGGCAGGAACAGGATTTCCCCGGACGGCACCGTGACCTTCTGGGCGGCGTCCAGCTGCGGCTCGTACCCACTGTGCTCGTACCAGCGCTTCACCTCGATCTGGGTCGGCGCGTTGAACACGCCACTGGTCAGGTGGCCGTAGCCGAGCGCGGTCAGCGCCTGCTGGAGCTGCCGGACGTCGTCCCCCTGGGTCCCGTCGGTGAACGTCCGGTACATCGGAACCTGGCCCGGCAGCAGGAAAACCGGCCGCCCGCTGACCTCAAGCAGCCGGTCGCCGGAGCCGACCGTCGTGCCGGCCGCGGGCGCCCGGGTGACCAACTGGGTGGTTGCCCCACCGACCGTGCCGGTCAGCGTGATCGGCGTGCTGCCGGTGTAGGCGACCGTGCCCTGTGCGGTGACCGTGCTGGCCAGCGACTGTTTGGCCACCGGCACCGTGATCAGCGACGCGGGGGGCGGCTGGTGGGCCGCGGCGGCGTCGGCAGGCGACGTGATCCGGGAGCCGACCGCCCAGCCCGCCGCGCCGGTCGTCACCGCGACGCACACCACCAGCAGCATGACACGCCTCGGTGTCATCGCCACGTCAGCCGACCCCGTTCTGCAGCAGGTTCTCCACGAACGGCTTGGCCGCCACCTCGTACGCCCTGCCGCACTCCAGGTCGTCCAGCGCCTTCTTGATCTCGCCGTCCAGGCCCTGCCGCTTGTCCGGATCGGGGTTGTCGGTGTGCTCCTGCTCCACTATGGAACTGACGGTCTGCTCGATCACGCCCGGCTTGGTGCTGGGCACGGTGTAGCCCTTCTGCCGCAGGCAGGTGCCGTAGCTCTGGGCGTCGGACACCACGGTCGGGTCGGTGGTGAACGCCTGTTCGGCCTGGGTCGCCTTCGCACTCGCGGCCAGGTCGATGGTCGAACCCCGGCCGGGCGGGTACACCCGCGCCGAGACGCTCGCCGCGCAGCCGCCGGTCTTGATCCCCTTCTTCGTGCCGGCGGCCTCGATCTTGCGCAGGTAGCCACCGTCGTAGGCGTCGTCGTACGCCTCCTGCTGGGCCGGGCTCAGCGCTGTCCGGATCGCGTTGTTGGGGTTCACCCGGTCCGGCGGGTCCTTGGGCACGACGTTCGGATCATTCGGGTAGACGTCCTGGGCGTACAGGCCACCGAAGCCGTACTTGGACCGGAACGCCTTCAGCTGGTCGTAGGGCACCAGCGCCGGGTCCTTGGCACCGAGGCTGTTCACCGGCGGTCCGATCGGCAGCGGGGCCGGCACGTACTGGAAGCCGGCCTTCTTCATGCAGTCGGCCATCAGGTTCTCGAACTGCACCGACTTCGGGTCGTACTGGGCGTTGGCATCGGTACCGGCGGTGGCGTCCGCGCTGGTCGAGGGGGCCGCCGCCGACCTGGCGGACGCGGCGGCCGGGCCGTTGCCGGCCTGCGCCCCGCCGCAGCCGGCGAGCAGTATCCCGGACGTGCCCAGGGCGACCAGTGCCGCAACTGCCCTTATCGTGGTGGTCATGCTGGTCCAGACGGGCGGCCACCCGGAAAGGTTGAGGCAACCTCGGGCGGCTTCGCGGCGTCGGAGTGGGTATGGCCCGAGGTGACTCCGAGTTCGTGGAGTTCGTGCAGGCGAGTTCGGCGCGCCTGCACCACGCGGCCTACCTCCTGTCCGGCGACCGGCACCAGGCCGAGGACGACGTGCAGACGGCGTTGGTGCGGGTCTACGCCGCCTGGCCCCGGGTCCGGCGGCAGGACCCGTTCGCCTACACCCGCAAGGTGCTGGCCAACCTGGTCATCGACCGCTGGCGTCGGCCGTTCCGCGAGGACGCCACCGAGGGGGTGCCCGAACTACCGGTGCGCGGCGACCTCGCTGACGGTGTTGTCGTGCAGGACTGGCTGATGCGTGCGCTGGCCCAGTTGACCGCCCGGGAGCGTGCCATCGTCGTGCTCCGGCACTTCTGGGACCTGTCCGAGGCCGATGTCGCCGCCGAGCTGAAAGTGTCACTCGGCACGGTGAAGAGCACGACGTCGCGGGCGCTGGTGAAGATGCGGGCGATCCCGGGGGAGAAGGTGTCATGAGCGACGTGGATCGACTGCGGGAGGCCATGGCGCAGCCGCCGGCCGAGCAGTTCGCCGAGGTCGACGTCGAACGGGTCATGCACCTCGGCGGGCGGGCGAGGCTGCGCCGCAGGCTGGCGATCGGCAGCGGCGCGTTGGCCGTGCTGGCCCTGGTGGTCGGCGGCATGGTCGGCATCCAGACGTACCAGCACGCACGGAGCCAGCCGTCGGCCCCCGCGTCCATCAGCGTTGCCGACGCGGAGTCGGTCGGTGGGCTGGTCGACACCGGCCTGCGCGACGGCACCGGCGAGATCGTGCTCTACCTCCAGGACAGCCACACCGCCGCAGGCCTCTACCGGCTGGTCATGGCGACCGAGGACACCGACGGGCGCCTCACCTCGATCGCGGCCAGCGAGGCCGACCTGTCCACGTCCGGTTTCCACGGCATCGCCATCGGCAGGCCGGGCGGCCGACTGACATTGTTCGGCGCTTTCAAGGGGCCGGTACAGCAGATCCAGACAACCGCTGAGGGTGACGTCGGTTCGGCTGCGGTGGCGCAACTGAAGACGGTTCTGTTCTGGGCACAGCCCACGTCTGCCGGAACCGACTTCGACCCCGCCCGCGTGAAGTTCATCGCGATTGACGGGAATCAGATTCCCACGGTGGCGGTCAGCGGCCTTGGCCACTAGGGCGCACTCGCACCATTCGTGGGTCCAGGCCGATCACCGCATCGAGCCGTGAGCTGCCAGGGTGGCGATCGCGGCGGGCGGCTTCGCTGATGGCGCAGGAACACGATCAAAGTCGCGAAGTTGTCCACAGCTGTGGACAAACATGGGGACAGTTCGCACATATGTTCGATGACTCTGGCGCGCGTCGGTCATACCTCGCCGGTCGGCGTCCTGCCCGTCTCGGCGAAGTCGAGTCGCTTGGCGACCGAGACTGCCTGGTCGGCGAAGCGTTCGTAGAACCGGGCGATCAGCGCCAGGCTGGTCGCCGACCGCACGCCATGGGCCCAGCCGGTGCCGGTGATCGAGGACATCACCTGGGCGTGCAGAGCGTCGACAGCCTGGTCGGTCTCGTTCAACTCGACGAAGCCACTACCGGCACCGCCCAGGGTGAACTCACCAACCCGATCGGCCATGGCTGCCGCGATCTCGCCCAGTTCGGTGAAGACCTGCTCGAACTCCGCCGGCACGACGTGCTCGGGGTGGGTGAAGCGAGCGGTGTCGGCGATATGTGCGGCAAGATCACCCATTCGCTCGATCTTCTCGGCGCTGTAGACCGCCGCGAGGATCATTCGCAGATCCCTCGCGACAGGGGCCTGCAACGCCAGCAGCGACTGCGCGTGTTCCTCACAGGATTGCCGGGCCCTGTCCAGCAGCGCGTCGGCGGCCAGGACCTGTTCAGCCAGTTGTAGATCGGCGGTCAGCAACGCACGGCTCGCCTGCCGCATCGAGTGGGCTGCCATGCCGCACATCTCCGCCAACTGCTCACCGAGGCGAGCAAGATCGCCACGAAAACTCTCACGCATACCGGCATCGTAATGGCCGCACGGCAAGCCGGCTTTCCCATTGGGCTGGTCGGGTCGCGGAAGCGGGTGCCGGCTGGTCGTCGAGCAGGCGGGCATTGCCTGCACCGAACAGGCGTTCGCGCAGTGTCTCGCCGTCTGCATAGGACTTCCGGAACCGGCTCCCGCACCGGAGTTGCGGGATGACGAGTTCGATGAAGTCCCGCGCTGTGCCCGTTGTCAGGCCGATCCTCATGGATTTGGTGTCGCTATGCCATCATTACATGATGTAACTATTATATCCAGAGGGCTAGTCTCGGGACATGGAACACAGCGAGCTGCGTCCGCCGACACTGCTGGCCCTGCCCTCGTACCTCGCTGGTCACGTCGCCCGCATCGGCCACCGCCAGCTGGCCGCCGCGCTGGCCGAGCACGACCTGCGCCTGCCGCACTTCGCCGTGCTGACCGGGCTGTCCGACTTCGGCCCGCTGGCCCAACACGACATCGCCGACCGGCTCGGTCTGCAGCGGCCGCACCTGGTCGGCTACATCGACCAGCTCCAGCGGCACGGTCTCGTGCAGCGGGAACGTGACCCGCAGGATCGCCGACGCCAACGCGTCGCGCTGACCCCGGTCGGCACCAGGCTGGTGCGTCAACTCACGAAGGTGGCGGGTGCCTCCCAGGACGACCTGCTCGTCGGCCTGTCCGAGGCCGAACGCGACACGTTGACCGCGCTGCTGCGCCGGGTCGTCAGCGCGGACGACGCGGCCAGGACCGGCGTGACCACGTAGCGCTCGGCCGCTCCTCGGGTGGCGCAGCGGTGGTGGTCCGACGTGCTCGCCGCAAGCCGAGCGTGCCTCACTGCCCGCTGTTCACGCGGCTGCTGAACAGGGTGACCGGCCGCTCCTGGGCCTCGCCGTCGACGGTGATGTCGACGGCCTCGTTGTAGAACGCGAGCAGGTCCTTGACCGGCGCCACCGCCGCGATCGGAGCCGGGTAGCTCCACACCACGTTGCCCACCGGCGGGTCACCGACGAAGGACCAGTACCTGGCGATTCCCTTGTAGGGGCAACGGGTGTGCAGTTCCGTCTCGGTGAGTGACGTGAAGTCGACGTCCTCGGCCGGGATGTAGTACCGCACCGGCAGTCGGGTCTCGAACAGCAGCACAGGACGGTGTGTGTCGGCGACGAGGACGCCGTTGATCCGGACCTCGACATGCCGCGAACTCGGGATCGCGTCCACGCGTTTGTAGGGATCACGGGGATGGACGAAGATCTCCTCGTCCTCCTCGTACCAGTGCTCGATGCCGGGCCCCGTCCTGCCGAACCACTCGAAGGCGAGCAGGCCCGCCAGTTCGGGAACCGAGTAGTACCAGGCGATCGCGGTGATCCGCTCGCCGTCGACGGTGAGGTCGTACCACGTTCCTGCGCCGTGGTGCCGTGTCGCCGGACTGTCGGACGACGGCGTGAGCAGGTCGGTGCGGATGTCGTCGCGTGGGAACGCGTACAGCGGGACCGCACTGTCGGGTTCCCACACCAGGACAGGACGGCGGCTGTCGATGACCGTCGTCCCGCCGACGGTGCCGCGTACCCTGCGGTCGCTTGGCTCGTAGGTCAGCGTGTCATCGGGCACCGGATGGCGACGGGCGGCGTGTGCCATGGGATCAGCGGGGGATGGACGTGTGTTTGAACTCGTTCAGGTTCGGCCAGTCGGTGACCAGCGTGACCACCCGCTCGACCGCCTGGATCGACGTGGCCGGTTCGGCGCCGACCGGTGCCCGGTCCATGAGTCGGACGAAAACGGCCTGGTTGTCGCCGACGAAGGTCGGCACGCCCCACACGTTGTGTGATTCGACGGCTGCCTCATGTTCCTGCTGGATCCGGCGCAGGGCGTCACCGGAGTCGATCCGCTCGAACACGGCCTGATCGTCGACACCGTTGCGCCGCAGCACATCCCGGACCACGTCCGGGTCGTCCAGCTTGAGCCCGTCGTCGTGGCGGGCCGCGAACAATGCCCGGTGCACGGCAGGAAAGCGGTCCCCGAACTCGTCGCGAACGACCACGCCTGCCTGTAGCGCCAGGATCCCGCTGTCCTGCTCCGGCTTCTCCCAGACGCTGGGCTGCCCCTCCTCGACGTGCGCCTGACCGAGGGAGAACGGCACGAAGGTCACCTGCCAGTCGGCCCCGGCGGCCAGTCCGGTGAGCACGTGCTCGTGCGCGTTGCGCGCGAACGGGCAGCGATAGTCCCACGTGATGGCGAATGCGGCCGTCATGTCAGTGCACCTCCGAGGTAGAGCCGTCCCTGTCCGAGTGCAGCACCTGGCGCGCCGCCGGTCAACGACTTCCACCGGCTGAGAGGATGGCGGCATGGCGAGCGAGGACGACACCAGGCGCGCGCGGTCCTACCGGAAGGCCGAGGACCGCCGTGCGCAGGTGCTCGCGAAGGCGATCGAGCTGTTCGCCGAGCACGGGGTGGAGGCGTCCCTGCGGTCGATCGGCGACGCGATCGGCGTCTCGCACGCGGCGCTGCGCTACTACTTTCCGTCGCGTGACGACCTGCTCATCGCGGTGTACCGGGCGCACGAAGCGGCCGACCACAGCGAAGCGGAGAAGGAACAGGCCATCACGGAGGATCGGTCGATCGTCGATGTGATGAGAAGCAGCGCGCTGCGTAACCGTGAGATTCCGGGTCTTGTCGAGCTGTACGCGACGCTCACGACGGACGCGTTGCAGCAGGAGCGGCATCCGGCGACACGGGAGTTCGTCCGGGAACGGTTCCGGCGGGTGCGGGCCGAACTCGCCGAACTGGTCCGCCAGGGACAGCGCACCGGCGCTGTCGACTCGGATCTCGATCCGGAGGACGCGGCGGCGCTCGTGGTGGCGGCGTCGGACGGGTTGCAGGTGCAATGGCTGCTGGATCCGGAGGCGGTGGACGTGCACCGGGTGCTGAGACTGCTGGAACAGCTGGTGCCGGGACGGGTCACTGTGGACGGTGCTGGGCGCGAGCCATCCCGGTGAGGCCGATCACCGCGGTGAGTGCGAACGCGGCGGGGACGAGGAACACCAGCGGCAGCCCGACCCACGCGGCGCCGAGGCCGCCTGCCAGGCCGCCGAGTGCTGAGCTGAGCGCGGTGGAGCTGATGAAGATCGCGGACGCGGTGGCGACGGCGGTGGGCAGCAGGCGTTGGGCCACGACGATGCCGAGGGTCGCGAACACACCCCACACCCCACCCATCAGGATCTGCCCGGTGAACAGCCCCGCCGCGGTGCCGGTGAGGGCGAAGCACAGGTTCGCGGCCACCCCGAACCCGGCGCCGAGCACCATGAGTCGCATCGGGCCGGTTCTGCGGGCCACGATGACGGCGACGGGCATGAGTGCCAGTTCGACCAGCGGTTGGATGCCGATGACCGCGCCGCTGAGCGCTGGTGTGAAGTGCAGCTGGCTGTTCATGTAGATCGGCAGGTAGGCGTATTTGACCGACTCGCCCGCGTAGACACAGATGTAGAGCGCGGTGAACGCGAGCAGCGGCAGCATCGCGTGGATGGCGGGCCGGCTCGCTCGCGGTGTCGGCCCAGGGGCCGCGAGTGGGGTGCTGCCAGGGTCCCGCAGCGTGCCGAGGGGCAGCAGTTGGGCGAGGGTGGCGGCCGCGGTCGCCAGGAGCATCACCCGAGGACCGGCGAGGGCGGCCAGGAAGGAGCCCGCGACCGGCCCGACGACCCACCCGGCGGTCAGCGCGCCCCGCACGATCGCGACGACCCCGTCCTGGTGCGGATGTGGGTGCAGGGCTGCCTGGTCGTGGATGGCAGCGAACAGTTGGGAGGTCGCAGCGCCCGCGAAACCGAGTAACGCCGCGCTGATCACGAACGGCACCCACAGCCGGGGTGCGAACGCGATCGCCGCCCAGCCGACGGCTCCGGTGATCGCGCAGAGCCGGAAGAACGCCAGCCGTGAACCGGTGCGGTCCGAGCGGGCCCCGACCAGGTAGCCGGCGATCGGCGCGGTGAGGTTGGTCAGGTAGTACAGGCCCGCGACGGTCAGGGACGCGCCGAGTTGGTGCACGAGGAACGACGCGATCTGCGGGGCCGCGGCGGAGAACCCGAGCCCGGACAGGAACAGCGCGATCGTTGACCCGCGGTACAGCGGCGTGGACAGCACCTGCCGGAGCGCCGTTTCGTTCGACGGCACGGGTGGGTGCGCGGTGACGGTGTCGGGTACCACGGGCTGCTCAGTCATGTGCGGAACGGTCTCCATCGGCTCGGAGGACGGCACGACGCGGACTACGACCTCGAACGAGGCGAGCCTACACGGAAGATTCTTACAGTGGAAGAATTGAGTTTCGCCACCCGGCGCGTTGCCGACCATTCATCAGACTGATAGTCTATCCATTAGATTGATAGTCTGACCAACATGGGGTCAGGCTGATCGGCCCAGTAACCTAAGGACTCCATGGATGAGCAGAAGTCCACCCGCGCGCCCTACCGGTCGGCCCTGCGTGCACGCCACGCGGCCGCGACCCGAGGCGCGATCCTCGACGCCGCAACAGGGTTGTTCGTGGACCGGGGCTACGCGGCCACCTCGATCGACGCCATCGCGGAAGCTGCCGGTGTCGGCCGCTCCACGGTCTTCACCGCCACCGGCGGCAAGTCGTGGTTGCTCAAGACCGCCTATGACCGCGCGCTGGCCGGCGACGACGAGCCTGTTCCGCTGGCCGAGCGGCCGGAGGGGCGCAGGCTGGAAGCCCTGACCGACGCCACCGAGATCATCACTTCCTACGTGGCGATCATCGCCGCTGCGCAGGGCAGGGTCTCCGCGCTCTACGAAGTCGTGCGGGTCGCCGCCGACTCCGACGCCGAGGTACGCCTGCTGTGGCAGGAGATCCAGCAGGAGCGGCTGACCGGAGCACGCCGGATCGCCGGTTACCTGGCCGCCGCAGGTGATCTGGCGGATCGACTGGACACCGACCGGGCGGCGGACATCGTCACCGTCTACAACGATCCCGGCGTGCATCACCAGTTGGTGCGAACCAGAGGTTGGTCGCAGGACGACTTCCAGGAGTGGCTCGCGCGAGCACTCCACCATGAACTACTGACCTGAACCCTGCCGGCACACCTCACAGCCATGGCGCCTGTTCGGCCGTGGCTGGGCAGCGCTGTGCCCGTTTCCCAGAAAGGCACCATCGTGTCGAAGCTCAGCGGAAAGATCGCGGTCATCACCGGCGCCACCTCAGGAATGGCGTTGGCGGCCGCGAAACTGTTCGTCGACGAGGGCGCTTACGTCTTCATCACCGGGCGGCGCAAGGACAAGCTGGACGAGGCCGTGGCCGCGATCGGGCGCAACGTGACCGGTGTGCAGGGCGATGCCGGCAACCTCGCGGACCTGGATCGGCTGGTCGAGACCGTCGCCAGGGAGCAGGGCCGGGTCGACGTCCTGTACGCGAGTGCAGGCATCGGCGCTCTCGGTGAACCGCTGACCGCGGTGACCGAGCAGTCGTTCGACGACGTGTTCGCCGTGAACGTACGCGGCACGCTGTTCACCGTGCAGAAGCTCCTGCCGCTGCTGAGCGACGGCGCCTCGATCATCCTCAAGAGCACGGCCGCCACCGTGAAGGGCGTCCCCGGGACCACGGTCTACTCCGCCAGCAAGGCCACGCTCCGCTCGTTCGCCCGCACGTGGACCGCGGAGTTGGCCGCCCGTCACATCAGGGTCAACCTGATCAGCCCAGGACCGATCGACACCGCGACATTCGACGGCATCCCGCCGGAGTTCAGGGCGAAGGTCGTCGCGGGGGTGCCGGCAGGCCGGATGGGCGTAGCCACCGAGATCGCCACCGCAGCGCTGTTCCTCGCGTCCGCAGACTCCAGCTTCGTCACCGGTACCGACCTGTTCGTCGACGGCGGCTTGGCCCAGGTCTGAGGCCGACGCGCACGGCTTCGTGCGAGGGAGCTGGGAGTTCGGATCGTGTCCCTGCGGTCGATCACCGACGACCGGTGACCAGCGGCATGCCTCGCTCGTCGCGTTCGGGCACCGGTGGCCACGGCTCACTCCGGAGGCGCTCCAGTGCGCCGCCGATGTCGGCGACGATCGCGTCCGTGATCCCGGCCAGTGCTCTCGCGTCGGTCGCGAACTCCTGCGGCGCTTCGACTCCGCATCGTTGCAGCAGGCTGACGGCATCGTTGAACCGTTCCCGCAGGAACCCTGTTGGATCGGCACGGAGGTCGGTGTCGAACACCCGCTCGCACGGCACACCGTCGGTCATCGTGGGATGCCAGTGCATCCGGTCCTGGGCTCTCGGCGCGGACTCCAGGAGGTCGAACCGGCAGACCGCTCGGCCGACTTCCAGCTGCCGGGACGCGTAGATCGAACTGGCTGCTGGGTCCTCCCTGACCGTGCGCAGCTCCACCCGAATGCCGAGTTCTCGCCCGTACTCGGGACGGTTCGGGTCCTCGAAGTCGATGTCCTCGACGCTGACACACAGGCGTTGTGCACCGAAGAGTCGCATGTCAACAACTATCCACGGCGCCGACAACGCGGTCAACGCACGTAGTGTCTGGCCATGCCGGACTTCATGGGGATGGTGGCGCGAGCGCGGGCCCGGACGGGCGACCAGGACTGGGCGGCGGCCGCGGAACTGTGGGCCAAGGTGACCGAGGTCAATCCGGTGAACGGGGACTACTGGGCGCGCCTGGCCGAGGCCCGGTTCGGAGCGCGGGACCATGCGGCGGCACGGGCGGCGTACGAGCAGGTGCTGCGACTGGGACTGCGGGACACGGAATGGTCGGACGACACGCCGCCGCTCATGCCGGGGGAGATCGCCTACCGCATCGCCTGCTGCGCGGCCGCCGCAGGCGAACGTGAGGCGGCCGTGGCGGCGCTCAGCGCAGCGCTCGACCGGGGGATGCGCGACCTGGCCAGGGTCAGGACCGAGGAGCACTGGCGGGAATTGCTCGGCGACCAGCGGATCCGCGACATGGTCGGCATCATCGACGTGGACAGCATGGCGCGGGACGAGGGCTGGCGTTATGACCTGGCGTTCCTCGCACGGGAGATCAAGCGCCTCGCCTACGCGCCGTTCGCCATCCGGTCGGAGGCGGAGTTCGACCAGGTCGTCGCGCAGTTGGACGCCGCCATCACCGGACTCACCGACGCTCAGATCGTGGTCGGCATGATGAAGCTGGTCCGGTACCTGGACGACGCGCACGCCCAGGTCACCTGGCCGGCGGACGACAAGGAGATGTCCCGGCGGCTCCCGGTGGACATGTTCTGGTTTCCCGAGGGCCCGTACGTGATCGGCGCCGCTGCCGACTGCGAGCACCTGTTGGGCGCCAGGGTGGACAAGATCGGCGGGCTCACCCTCGACGAGGCCATGGCCGCGCTCGATCCGATCATGACCAGGGACAACGAGCACTGGCTCACGCTGACGTTCCCGACCCTCGTGCGCTACCCGGCGATCCTCGACGCGCTGGGCATCGACAACACGTTGACGGTCCAACTGGCCGATGGAACGGTTGACGAGGTCCGACTGGAAGCCACGTCGGGCGAGTTCCACTGGAACAGGTACCCACCGGGATGGGTGGCCCTGGCCGACACCGTGACCACGGACGGCGCGGCTGTGGCCCTGCCGCTGCACCTGCGCAACCGTGAGCTGCCTTTCTGGTTCGAGTACCTGCCGGCCGACGACCTCGTCTACTTCCAGTTCAATGCCGTCCGCGACCATCCCGCGGAGACGTTCGCCGCGTTCTGCGACCGGCTGTTCGGCTTCATCGAGGACCACAACGCCGGGCGGCTGGTCATCGACATGCGGTGGAACGGTGGTGGCAACACCTTCCTCACCCAGCAACTCCTGCATCACCTGATCGCCAGCAAGCGACTGCGGCGGCGTGGTGCGCTGTTCGTCATCATCGGCCGACTGACGTTCTCCGCGGCACAGAACACGGTCACCGCCATCGAACGCGAGACCAGCGCGATCTTCGTCGGCGAACCCACCGGGTCGCGGCCCAACTTCATCGGGGAGCGGATCGACTTCGAACTCCCGTACAGCAAGGTGCGGGCCAACGCCGCCGACCTGTTCTGGCAGACCTCCTGGCCCGACGACCACCGGACCTGGATCGCACCGGACATCTATGCGCCGCCCACCTTCCAGGCCTACCGCCGCAACGAGGATCCGGCACTGGACGCGATCCTCGCCATCCGGGAACACGTACCCGGCTAGCGTGGCCGATCGCGACCGGTAGCCATCAGCAACCGGACGTCTCGCCGGTTGCCGGCTGTGCCGCTGTTGACATGCGCGCCGCCATCGGATTCGTCGGGCTTGCTCTGACTGTTACCATCGGTAACAGTTACTGATTGGTAGGGGCACTGAGGGGAGCTGGCCATGCCAGTCCGCCTGGCGGACCGGGTTGTCCGACCGTTCGGATCGCGACTGCTCGGCGCGGCCGACCAGTCGGTGCCGGTCCTACGGATCCGGGTGCAGCTGCTGCTCACGGTGCTCCTCGTGATCACCAACGTGGTGGGCGCCGCCGTCGTCGTGGGCCTGCTGGTGGTCGTGATTCCCGGCCCACACCCGACGGGGCACGCGCTCACCGCGGTAGCCGTCGCGGCGCCGGTCTACACGCTCGCCGGGCTGATCCTGGGCGGCTGGTTGGGCACTCGGAGAGCCTTTCGGACACTGCGATGGGCGTTGCTCGGCCGGCGGCCGACCGAGGCCGAACGGGCTGGGTCGCTGCGGTTGCCCCGGGAGCTGACCAAGGTGCAGGGATTCCTCTGGGCAGGGGCGGCTGTGATGTTCGCGGTGGTGCTGGGCGTGCTGCAGCCTGCGCTGTTGTGGACGGTGCCGCTCACCATCTGTTTCACCGGTGCCGTGGTGTGCGCGAACGCGTATCTGCTCGGCGAGTTCGCCCTGCGCCCGATCGCCGCTCGCGCGCTGGCCGAGCAGGTGCCCAGCGGGCGGCCGGGCGGCGTTGGCGCCCGGATGCTGGTGTTCTGGTGCCTCGGCACGGGGGTGCCGACCGCCGGGCTGATCGCTCTCGCTGCGTTGGTGTTGCTGCGCGGTGGCGTGGCGGCGGATCGGCTGGCGGTCGCCGTGATCGTGCTGGGCGGCGTGGTGCTGGTCTTCGGTCTGCTGGTCACCGTGTTCACCGCGCGGTCGATCGTGAACCCGCTGGAATCGGTGTGCGCCGCCCTGGACCGGGTGGGCCACGGCGACCTGGCCGCCGGGGTCGCGGTCTACGACGGCACTGAACTGGGCCTGGTGCAGTCCGGGTTCAACCGGATGGTGGACGGGCTGCGCGAGCGGGAGCACATCAGGGACCTGTTCGGCAGGCACGTCGGACAGGACGTGGCGAGTGCCGCGCTGGCCCACACAGCGCAACTGGGTGGTGAGACGTGTGAGGCGTCGGTGCTGTTCGTCGACCTGGTCGGATCGACCGAGCTGGCCGCGACCCGGCCGCCTGCCGAGGTGGTCGACCTGCTCAACCGGTTCTTCGCCGTCGTGGTCGACGAGATCGACGTCCGGGGCGGCCTGGTGAACAAGTTCGTCGGGGACGCGGTGTTGGCGGTCTTCGGCGCACCGGTGCCGGTGCCCGACCACGTCACCAGGGCGCTGGCCACCGCCCGCGCGATCGCAGCACGGCTGCCCGCGGAGATGCCCGAGGCGGTCGCCGGGATCGGGGTGGCCACCGGCAGCGTGGTCGCGGGCAATGTGGGTGATCGCAGGCGGTTCGAGTACACCGTGATCGGCGATCCGGTCAACCAGGCCGCCAGGCTCACCGAACTGGCGAAGCAGCGGCCGGGTCGCCTGCTGGCACCGGCGGCGATGGTCGCGGCTGCCGGTCGGCAGGAGGCGGCACACTGGTCCGGATCGGACACGGTGACCCTGCGCGGCCGTGCCCAGCCGACCACGCTGGCAGTCCCCACTGGCTGAAACCGGTGCTATGTTCGAAGGACGGCGTGCTGGACGCCTCCGGGTCCGCGGGCAGGGCTTAGCCCACCTGAGTAGACATGCACGACCTCATCGGCCAACCTCCTTCGGCCTGAGACGCGGACCGCGGGCGTTGGAAGGAGGTCGCCATGTCGACCATCCCACTACCCGAGCGGCCCAGCATCGAGCACCTGCGCAAGCAGGCCAAGGCACTGCGCCGGGACGTGCTCGCCGGAGCCGCCGACGCACTCGCGCTGGTCGCCGGACACCACCCCTCCCGCACGCGGGACACGTTCACGCTGGACGATGCCCAGCTGGTGATCGCCCGCCGTTACGGCTTCGCGAGCTGGCCACGGCTGCGCCGTGAAGTCGAACTGCTGGCCCAACCGCGCCCGACCGTCGGCTCACCGGAGGACATGTACCGCGCCCACCTGCACTGGGCGTCCGACGTGGACATCGAGCGGTGCGCACGCGCCGGCGTCGACACCGCACCCTGGCAGCCGCTGATCACCGTGCACCGCAACGGAATCCTGGCGATCGCGTTCGCCACCCCGGCCGGTCCGGTGTTCTGCGAACTGACCCCCACCACCATCACGATCTCGCCGCCGGGTGCTCCGCTGTTCCATACCGCGCTGGGCACGTGGGCAGGTATCGCACCGGATGTGCCGCTCCTGTCCCTGGCACGGCCGGGCCGCGAGGACACGCGCCGGCATCCGGTGGTCGCCGACGGGATCTTCTTGCTGCCCAACGGGTTCGCCGACACCGGCGACGGACTCCAACTCGGCCGGCAGGCCATCGCCGCGTTGCCCCCGCAGGCCATCGGCACGATCGACCAGCCACGCCCACCGGTCGACCAGACCTCACCGGCGGGCCAACGGCTGGTCAGGTGCATCGCCGCCGCCGACGCACCGCCAGCGGTCGACCCCGACCAGTGGCTGCCCGGCGCCTACGCGCGACTGACCGACACCGAGCAGTGCCAACTCGGCCGGTACGGGAACCTGCTGGCCTACTGCATGATCGGCGATACCAGGGGCCAGGAACTCCATGTCACCGATCTGGACTTCCCGTCGATACCCGGCACCACCTTCGCCGCCACCAGGGCGCACTACGGCTTCCTGCGTCGTCCGGGCCAGGGGATGGGCAGTGACACCATCGCCGTCCTGGGCATCGTGCACGACGACCGGGTCGCCGCGGTGACGCTGACCCGGCCCGGCATGCCCGATGTCGAAGCCGTGCCCACGGACGGCACGTTCATCCTGACCGGACCGGCCCTGCACAGCGTCCGTGACGAGCACCTGCCCACGATGCGCCTCACGGCCCTGGATGCCGCCGGTGCGGTACTGGAAACCGTGCCCTACGCGCGGCACACCGGTAGGCGAACCCCATCGGCAGCACGGATCGGATAGCTGCGCGCCGGGTCGACAGTGGCACGGTCATGATCCGCTGGACGAGGGGAGCAAACCGGACACGCGCCGCGATTCTGCCTACCCGGCACTGGGGGCGGGCCCGGTGACCGTACGCGAACAGGTGGCCGCGATCGCCGAAGCGCTGGCTGAGCCGGTGCGGTTGGACGTGGCCACCTTGTCCGGCGACTGTCCAACTGCTACGAAACGACATGATGGGTATTCCGGTTGTCCTGGCCGCGATCACCGGTGATAGTGCCGCTGTGCTGATCCGACGGGAAGTCCCCAGCGACATCGCCACGGATTCGGGTGGCACGCTTGTCGGGCATGTCCTGGTCACCCGGGCCCACGTCGACTCATCGCCTGTACTGGGCCTTGGCCCGCTGAGCGTGCATCCCGACCATCAACGGCGCGGAGTCGGGAGCGCCCTGGTGCATGCCGTGCTCGCCGCGGCGGACGCGCTGGACGAACCCCTCGTCGCTCGGTCGGCGACCCGGCCTACTACCGGCGGTTCGGGTTTCGCCTCAGCACCGACTACGGCATCGAGCCCCCGGTTACCGAGTGGCGACCGCACTTCCAGGTCCGCCCACTGACCACTCACGACGCCACGCTGCGGGGCACGTTCGCCTACCCTGAGCCGTTCGACCGGGTGTGACCCCGATCCGTCACCCATTCGAAAAGTGGAATTGACCCATTTCGCAGTCGCCACCGACCATATCCGGGATGCCCAGTGGTATCCGACGGAGGAGAGTGGCATGCAAGCGGTTCCCGTTTATTTCCAGACCAGTCGTTGGTTGCGGGCCTATCTGGAGAGGCCCGGCTACGAAACCGGCTACAAGCGGACGGCTGCGGACGCGTATGCGAACCTGCTGACCGGACGATTGGTCAATCCGGCGGCCGGGCCGGTCCGCAAGCTCGGTGTGCCGGACGACGCCGTGAATTTCGACTACATTCCGGCCGACTGGCGACCGCAGAACGCGGACCTGTTGGACCTGCCGTGCGGGCTACCCGGCCCGAACGGCGACCAGGCCGGCCTGAACAACGGCCGGACGATGTACGACATCTGGCGCACCTCGTTCCACAACCTGTTCACCATGGACAACGACTTCCAGGGCGCGGTGGCCGATCACGCGTGGTTCTCGATCATCGACACGGACTCGGCGCACCACCTGTCCGCGCCGCTGGTGGAACAGGCCATCCGGTGGCGGGATCCGGCACGGCTGGACGGAGCACCCACCCGGCCGATGATCGTGATCAATTTCGATGCGCACACCGATTACGGCGCGAAGAGCGGCGCGCAGCCGCAGGTCCCCATTACCTGCCAGAGCTGGGGTCGTTTCGTGTCCAACACGGTGCCCGGCAGCTACGATTTCCCGCTCGCCGACGCGTACGTGCGCTTCGGCCACAACACCGCGTACGACGATGTGGCGAGTTGGGGCGAGGCGGAATGGCACGCGGCTGACGCTCCGTACGTCACGAAGAAGGTCATCGACAACTACACAGGGCCCCAGCCGTTGATCGACCAGATCGACGAGGTGCGCCGGCAGGTCGCCGGTGGCGTCGACACTCCGATCTACGCCTACGTCAGCCTGGACCGCGATGTGCTCAAGCAGAACTACACGCAGTACAACGACGGCCCGTTCGACCAGCAGGCCGGCATCGACGGCGTGAAGGAGTGCCTGACCTACCTGGCCGCGACGAACGCGACCATCATCGGTTTCGACGTCACCGGCCTGCCGACGTTTCCTGGCGCGACGCGTAGTGCCGACAACCGACTGCCGATCAAGGACGCGATCGACCTGGCCACCACGCAGATCGTCGAACTGTGGGACCACGTGCGGCAGTTGTGACGAAAGGACCGTTCGGCGACCAAGCCCGGATTCCTAGTGCCTGCCTGGTCGAGACGCGACACTGCTCAGCAACGGCCACACCCCGGTGGCGAGGACCGCGTCGGCTGTCTCGGCGACATCGAGGCCGCTGCTGTCCACACGCACACCGACCTCGGCGCGCTCCAGCACCTCGTCGTCCGCGACCGCCTGTGCCACGAGTTGCCGCAACCGCTCGGTCGGCAGGCCAAGCCATGGGTCGCCGGGCTGCGCCCAGCTACTCCGCTCGCCGCGCGGCAGGATGCGCCCGGTCAGGTCGGCGTGCAGACGACACACGGTGAGAGTCGCGGCCGGCAGCGCGCTCACGTAGGGCGCGTCGGCGCTGTCGGCGTCGATCTCGCCGACGATCACCATCCCGTCGGCGCCGATGTCCCGGTACGCCCGCCAGATCGCGGCCACGTTCGCCGCTCGCAGCCCATGGTCCACCCGATCGTGCGGGCCGAACCCGACCTGTCGCAGGTCCAGGTAGCCCATCGTGCGGCCGGCGGCCATGGTGCGCTGGTAGATCGCGTAGCCGACCATGGACGTGCCGACCCCGGGCACGCCGCTCACCCACAGGATCGGGCCGTCCGCCGGAGTGAACACAGGCACGGGCGGTGGGGCACCGGTGGCCGCGTGCCAGCCGGCCGTGGCGGCCTCCACGCGCGCCAACGCCTCGGGCACGGTCCGGCCGGTGGTGTCCACGCAGATGTCCGCGCTCGTGCTGGCGTCCGCATCGTCGGCGTCGTTCAGCACGCTGGGGACGGATGACTCGTCCGCCGAGCGTCCCAGGAACCGGCGCACCAACTCGTCGCGGTCCACCCGCAACCGGCACAGCGTCAAGGCCGCACCCGGTACCCGCACCCGATGCGCGGGATCCACGATCCCTGACACCACAACACATGTCGCGCCGTGCGCCGCGAAGTTCGCCACCACCGACGTGAGATTGCGGGCCTTCAGTAGGTGCCGTTCGGGATCCGGGTCCTGCTCCGGATAGCACATGCCGAGCTGGTCGATGTCGACGTAGGCGGCCGCGACACCAGCGGCACGTAGTCGGGTGCTGATCCGCCAGGCAAGGGTGGTCTTGCCGACGCCTGGCGGCCCGCAGAGCCACAGAACAGGGATCACGGGCGCAGTCTCGCCGCTGCCCGCCCGTGCGGTCGAATCATTAAGAGCTCCGCCGCCCGGTGGACACCGGGCGGCGGAGCTCTTGTTGTACGGGGTTAGAAGACAGGGACTGCCACGGGGCCGAAGTCGGCGGTGAGTAGGCCGTCCAGGTCCTGCAGAGCCGGTTGAGTCGGGTCCGGTGCGCTGTACTGGACGCTGACGCCCTGCCCACTGGCCAGAACCGGGCCGCCGATGGTGAGGTGGATGACGGCGTGGTCCGGCGGTGAGTCGTTCACGATGGCCGCGCCGGTGACGGTACGAGCGACCCCGTCGACGGTGACGGTGAGCTGGCTGCTGTCCGGGATGCCCTGCGCGGTGTCCAGCATTTCCTGGTCGAACTGGACCAGGACGTCATGGGTTCCGGTGTCGGCCTCGGCGGCACCGTTCAACGCAGGTGCCGTGTCCGGCTTGTCCGTCGGGTTCAGCGGGTCCGGCGTCGTGCTGCCGTTGTGGTCGGTCCAGAAACCCTCGCCGGTGCAGGTCAGCGGCGACGGACTGGTCCGGGTGGCCACGTAGCTGACCCCGTGGGTCAGGTTCGGGGCGTCGTCGATGGAGGCTGTGGTGGTGACGGCGCCGTCAGCCGCGCTGAACGCCAGCCCCGGCAGCGTGCCGGGGACGAGGTCGATCGGAGCGCCCACCCGACCGCCAGTCGTGACGTCGTACTCCTGCTGGGTCGCCTGGAGCGACCAGACGTCGCCCGGGCCACCGAGTTCGGTGACGTCCACGGTGAGGGAGCCGGCAAGCTTCTTCCTGAGCTGGAGCGTGCCACCACAGCCGTCGCTGACCGTGAGCACGGCCGCACGGCCGCCGCCGCCACCGCCGGCAGCATTGCCACCGCCACCACCGCCGGCAGCACCTCCTCCGCCGCCACCTCCGCCGCC
>DASXYT010000155.1:0-5967 GCA_036502345.1 Pseudonocardiaceae bacterium
CCGAGCAGCCCAGCACGGCCGGCACCCACGCCTGTCGTTGGCAGGTCGCCAAGTACTCGTCTATCGCTCCCGGCCACGCCTCCACGTCGCCCAGTGGGTCGCCGGACGTCAGTGCCACGCCTGCCAGCGCCCGATACGCGATCGCTGATTTTCCGGAGAACGAGAACACCGCCGACTTGTCTCGCCTCAGCGCGAAGTAGTCCAGGGAGTCGCCTCTTGCCGTCATCAATGCTCTGAGCCGGTCCTCGTCCTCCACGCCTAGGGACGGTGCCGGTTCTGCTGATCTCAACAGAAAATATCCGCCTAGCAGCACCGCTCCCAGGCCGAATCCCAGGCCGATTGCCGCTGTCAGGTCCTGCAGCAACTCCGTTTTGAGCTGGATCGGGCCAGGGGTTCCGATCAGAGACAACAGCGCGTGGGTCAGGCGGTCATCGAAGCCCGGGTGGCCCAGTTCTCTCTTGCTGTTCACTTCCAGGATCAGGACGTTTATCGCCACCCCGGCCAGCAGGGTTTCCAGGAAGATTCTCAGCGCTCGCCATTTGCTGACCGCCGGGTCCGGCAGCGCTTGGAACTCTCCTCTGTGGATCGTCAGCGCGATCACCAGGGCTACCGCTGTTATGCCTGGTACTACCGCTCTGTGGACCAGCAGGTGCACCGCCGCGATCACCGCCGTGGCTACCACCACCACCTGCCAGGCTCGGCCCTTGCGGCGCTTCAGGCCCGTGGCCAGCAGGAGCAGGCACATGCCGGCCACCGTCGCCACCGCCTCGCCGGCCACCGTGGCCTGCACTGGCAGGTCGAACCACGTCGTCAACGGGTCGTGCAAATGCCTCCTGGCCACGGGGAACACCACCGCGGCCAGGGTCAACAACCCGACCAGCCTGGTTGCCCACACGATCAGCCGGACTGTGGTCGCACCCCGGAGCAACCAGCGCGGTGAGACCTGTGACTCTGACGTGCTGACCGTCATCCGGACTTTGCCAGCTCGACAAACGGGCGCAGCGAGTCCGGGTCGCGCAGCGCGTCCCTGCTGATCGCCCGGTCGACATCGACCCCGGCAAGAATCTTCTTCACCGGCACCTCGCACTTCTTCCCGTTCAGTGTGCGCGGTACGGCGTCAATTGCGAAGAACCTATTGGGTACATGTCTCGGCGACAGCTGTTCCCGCAGGTCACGGCGTAGGCGCGGCTCAATGTCAGCCAAAGCCACACCAGAAGCCAACACCACGAAGCACAACAGTTCGCCGTCCGACGAGCCGGCGCCTGACGTATCGATCACCAGGGAGTCCGCCACCTCGTCGAGGTTTTCCACCACCCGGTAGAACTCGGCCGTGCCCATTCGGACACCGCCCCTGTTCAACGTGGAATCGCTGCGCCCGTAGATGATCGACGAACCCCGGTCGGTGATCTTTATCCAGTCGCCGTGCCGCCACACACCCGGGTACATCTCGAAATACGCCTCACGCAGCCGACTGCCGTCCGGGTCGTTCCAGAAGTACACCGGCATCGACGGCATCGGCTTCGTGATCACCAACTCGCCGACCTCGTCGATCACCGGGTTGCCCTCGGCGTCGTAGGCCGCCACCGCCGCCCCCAACGCCCGACACGACAGCTCACCCAGCCACACCGGCACGTCCGGCGACGACCCCACGAACGCCGTGCACAGGTCCGTCCCGCCCGACACGCTGCAGATCTGGATCTCCTGTCCCACCGAGGAGGCAATCCACTCGAAGCCCTCCGGGGACAGCGGCGCTCCCGTTGAGCCGACCGCCCGCAGCGCGGACAGGTCGAACGTGTCCACCGGGCGCAGGCCTTCCTTCAGGCACGACTGGATGTAGGGCGCTGACGTGCCGAAGTACGTGACCCTCTCCTGCTCGGCCAGCCGCCACAGACCCGCCAGGTCGGGATACCCCGGGCTGCCGTCGAACAGGACCACCGTGGCACCGACCAGCAGGCCGGACACCAGGAAGTTCCACATCATCCAGCCGGTCGTCGTGAACCAGAAGAACTTCTCGCCCGGACCCAAGTCACAGTGCAGGGCCAACGCCTTCAGGTGTTCCAGCACGATTCCGCCGTGGCCCTGGACGATGCCCTTGGGCAGGCCGGTCGTGCCCGACGAGTACAGCACCCAGAGCGGGTGGTCGAACGGCACCGGCTCAAAGGCCGGCGCCGCATCCGCATGTTCCTCAAGCAGCGCCGTCCAGCCGACCGTGTCGGGCAGTTCGCCGCCCGTGTAGTCGACCAGGACCACAGCCTTGAGACTGGGGATCTCCGCGCCGAGCCGGGACACCGTCTGGCGGATGTCGAACGTCCGGCCGTTGTAGACGTATCCGTCGACCGCGATCAGGACCGTCGGCTCGATCTGGGTGAACCTGTCGAACACCGCCCGCACGCCGAAGTCCGGGGAGCACGACGACCACGTGGCACCCAGGCTGGCCGCCGCCAGGAACGCGACGATCGTGGCAGGCGAGTTGGGCACGAGGGCCGCCACCCGGTCGCCTCGGCGCACTCCCAGCGCTGCCAGGCCCGCTCGTGCCGCGGCCACCTGGGAGCGGAGCTCAGAGAACGTGAGCCGTTCCGTCCTGCCGTCTTCCCGGTGGAACACCACGGCCACCGCGTCGTCCGGCTGACCGGTGAGCGCCTGCTCCGCGTAGTTCAGGGTCGCGCCCGGGAACCACGAAGCGCCCGGCATGTCCGACGAGCCCAATACAGAAGAAGCAGCAGAGTGGAAGCGCACGCCGCAGAAGCCCGCCACCGCCGACCAGAACGCCGGCAGATCCGACACCGACCACTGCCACAGCGCGTCGTAATCCGCCAGGTCGACGCCCTGTTCGGCACGCACCCAGTCGCGGAAGCGCGACATCCCGGAGACACGGTCGGGGTCTGGGCGCCACAGCACTGTCGGCTCGTCGGTCATGGCTCATTCCTAGCCGATCGACGACCGGCAGGTCAGCGCAGGTGCAGGTCGAACCAGTTCAACGTCCGCTGCCACGCCTCGGCGCCGGCATGATGGTCGAGGTCGAACCTGCTGTCGCTGCCCGCGAACCGGACGACGTCGGTGGCGATCTCGGCGGTCGCGGCCGCGTCGCGCAGCTTCTCGACCTCCTCGGCCGGGGTGTGCTCGTCCTGGTCGCCGTAGATGCCGAGCCACGGGCAGGACAGCTCACTGGCCACGTCGACCAGCGCCGGCAGCCCGTCGGACAGCGGCTCCACGATCCCGCCACCGGCCACGCTCACGGCCGCGCCCACGGTCCTGCTGCTCGCGACCACCATGGCCACGGCACCACCGAGGCCGAACCCGATCACGCCGGTCCGGTCCGTGGCCACGCCACGCTGGGCGAGCCACGCGGCCGCGATGTCGGTGTCGGCGAGCACGGATTCGCCGGACAGCTGTTTGATCCGGAGGTGCGCGTCCTCGATCTCGTCCTGCTCCAGCGAGCCGAACAGGTTCGGCGCGACCACCAGCCAACCCTCGTCGGCCAGGCTGGACACCAGGCCTCTGACCACGTCGGTGACCCCTCGCGCCTCGTGCAGCACCACGAGGCCGCCGCGTACCGGCCGGTCAGGCTCGGCGATCGTCAGGCGCACCGAGCGACCATCGGTCAGCTCGATGATCTCGGTCCGAGTATCGGTCATGTTCCAAGCCAACCACGATGTGGTGAACATCCGTCAACGTGATGCAGGGAACTAGCAGTGAACAGCCAGCAACCCCGCGCCGGGCGATTAGGTACGTTCAGCAGTGCAGCATGCGAGCGGAACGAGGAACCCGATGAGTGCCTACACCCGAGTTGACCTGGCGCAACTGCCTGACTACGTGCCCGGCCGCTCGATTCCCGGAGCGATCAAGCTGGCCAGCAACGAGGTGTCGGCGGGGCCCCTGCCGAGCGTGGTGGCAGCTATTGCCGCAGCCGCCAGTGGTGTTAATCGCTACCCGGACAGCGGTGCCGGCCCTCTCGTAACTCGGCTCGCCGAGCGGTTCGGCGTCCGGGAAGCGGAACTGGCCGTGGGCTGCGGCTCCGTGACGCTGTGCCAGCAACTCGTCCAGGCCACGTGTACCGACGCCGACGAGGTCGTGTTCCCGTGGCGCTCGTTCGAGGCCTACCCGATCATCACGCAGGTCGTCGGCGCCACCGGTGTGCGCGTGCCACTGACCGCGGACCACCGACTGGACGTCGACGCGCTGCTCGCCGCGATCACGCCGAAGACCCGCCTGGTGTTCGTCTGCACCCCGAACAACCCGACCGGGACAGCGCTGAGCGGCGCCGAGTTGCGCCGCATCATCGAGGCCGTGCCGGCGGACGTGTTGGTCGTCATCGACGAGGCCTACCGTGAGTTCGTGGACGACCCCGACGTGCCGGACGGCATCGCCGTGGCCACCGAGGCCTGGGCACGCGGGCAGCACAACGTCGCCGTACTGCGCACGTTCTCCAAGGCTTACGGCCTGGCCGGCCTCCGCGTCGGCTACTGCGTGGCACCCGAGGCGGTGGCCGGCGCCCTGCGCAAGGTCTTCGTGCCCTTCGGCGTGAGTTCCATCGCACAGGCCGCCGCCATCGCCTCGCTGGATGCCGAGGACGAGTTGTTGGCGCGGTGCAAGCAGGTGGTGGTCGAGCGCGGCCGGGTGCGGGCGGAACTGCTGTCGTTGGGTTACGACGTCCCGCCCTCGCAGGCCAATTTCGTCTGGCTGCCACTCGGTGACCGCACAACGGATTTCAATGAGCACTGCATGGACCACAAGGTGATCGTGCGCGCTTTCGTCGGTGACGGTGCACGGGTGACGGTCGGCGAGCCTGCCGAGAATGACGCTTTTCTTGAGGCGGCAAGGACATTCCGCTAGTCGTCGAGCCAGCGCAGGTGCGCCTGGCCTGTACGCTGGTGGGTGCGCAGCACCTGGTCTGCCGAGCTGGACAACCAGGTGCTCGCACCGCCGGGTTCGTAGTAGACGGCTTCGTCCTCGCCCAGTTGCATTCCCCAGCCGAGATATGGCCTGCCGCTGCTGTCGATTCCGTAGACAGCAAACAGCTGCGGTCGGAAATATGATGCGTCCTCGGCAAGCTGATCTACCAACTGTTCGGCGCTGAGGGTCTGGGTCATGGTGTCCTCGCTGGTCGGGGGTGTGTCGGCGAGACTGTGGCACCATGCCGAGGGCGATAGCAACGCATCCGATCGGGGAATTGTCATGCCATGGTGGCAAGACCCACGATTTACTCATGACCACGAACTTCAATTCCAGTATTCGGTCTCGCCGGGTGTCCGCGGAACTGCGCCGCTACCGCGAGGGATTCGGCATGACGGCAGGCCAGGCCGCGGAGGCATTGGGCTGCTCACCCAGCAAACTCAGCCGCATCGAGACCGGCGCGCGCGGCCTGCACGTGGAGGACGTCGCCGCCCTGCTCGGCCTGTACCGCGTGCCGGAGCGACGACGTGACGAACTACTCGCGTTGGTGCGCAAGGCCGACGAGCGTGGACTGTGGTTCGCGCAGGGTTCCGGGCTGCCCGAGTTGTGGAAGACGCTCATCGACTTCGAGCACCGGGCCACTCGCATCCAGAACTTCGAGCCACTTTTCGTGCCCGGCCTCGTGCAGACCGTCGACTACTGCGCCGCGATCATCCAGACCATGAACGAGGCCATTACCGTTGCTGAGCTGGACAAGTTGGTCGCAGCGCGGATGGCCAGGCAGATGATTCTGCGCCGCGCGGACCTTCAGTTGCTCGTGGTGATTGACGAGGTCGTGTTGCGGCGGGTGATCGGGAGCCCGGCTACTCACCGTCGACAGCTACGCCATCTGGTGGACGAGGCAGAGCGGGACAATGTCACTCTCCGTGTAATTCCTTTTGCCAGGGGCGCATACGTTGGACTGCGTGGTCCTTTTATGACCATGGATTTCGCCGACGAACCCAGCGTCGTCTACCTGGAGAATCAGACGGTGTGCCTCTTTTTGGAGGAGAAGGACGACCTTGCTGCGTTTCG
>DASXYT010000156.1:0-18066 GCA_036502345.1 Pseudonocardiaceae bacterium
GAGGAGTCCCTGCGCCGCCTGGTCGACAGCCCGGTGGAGACTGCTCAACCAGGCGTTTCCCCGGTGTGAAAGGCTTCGCTGGTGGCCGTTGCGGTGCGGGTGATCCCCTGTCTTGACGTGGACGCGGGACGGGTGGTGAAGGGCGTCAACTTCGCCGATCTCGTCGACGCGGGCGACCCCGTCGAACTGGCCGCTGCCTACGATGCCGAGGGCGCCGACGAGCTGACCTTCCTGGACGTGACCGCGTCCTCCGGTGACCGCGAGACCACCTACGACGTCGTCCGGCGCACCGCCGAGCAGGTGTTCATCCCGCTGACCGTCGGCGGTGGCGTTCGGGCTGTCGACGACATGAACCGCCTGCTGCGGGCCGGTGCGGACAAGGTCAGCATCAACACCGCCGCGATCGCCCGGCCGGAACTGCTGCACGAGGCGTCCCGGCGGTTCGGCTCGCAGTGCGTCGTGCTGTCCGTGGACGCGCGCCGGGTGCGCGACGGCGAGCCGACGCCGTCCGGCTTCGAGGTGACCACGCACGGCGGCCGGCGCGGCACCGGTATCGACGCAGTCGAATGGGCGGCCCGCGGCCAGGAACTCGGGGTCGGCGAGATCCTGCTGAACTCGATGGACGCCGACGGCACCCGGTCCGGCTTCGACATCGACCTCATCCGGATGGTCCGCGCGCGGGTCGACGTGCCGCTGATCGCCAGCGGTGGAGCGGGCCTGCTGGAGCACTTCCCGCCCGCCGTCGAAGCCGGTGCGGACGCCGTGCTCGCGGCCAGCGTGTTCCACTTCGGCCAGTTGCACATCGGCGACGTCAAGGGCGTGCTCGCGGATGCGGGGGTGGAGGTCCGATGACCCTCTCAGCCGACATCGCCTGCCGGCTCAAGCGCAACGAGGACGGGCTGGTGTGCGCGGTCGCGCAGGCCAACGGCACCGGCGAGGTGCTGATGGTGGCGTGGATGAACGACGAAGCCCTCGACCTGACGCTGACCACGCGGAAGGCCACCTACTTCTCCCGTAGCCGCCAGCGGCTGTGGGTGAAGGGCGAGACGTCCGGGCACACGCAGTACGTGCACGAGGTCCGGCTGGACTGCGACGGCGACACCGTCCTGCTGGTGGTCGACCAGGAGGGCGGCGCCTGCCACACCGGCGACCGCACGTGCTTCGACGCCGACGTGTTGCTGGGTCAGAGCTCCCCGGTCAGGTAGCGCTGCAGGTTCGGCCCGATCATGGCGATCAGCGTGTCCACGTCCGCCGACGCCAGCGGCTCCAGCTTCAGTACGTAGCGGATCACGCCGAGCCCGACCATCTGCGTGCCGCACAGCGTGGCCCGCAGCGCGGCCTGGTCCGAACCTGCCGCTTCGGTGATGACGCCGAACACCGTGCTGCTGAAGAACTCCGCCATCGACCTGGCGGCTGTGTCCTGGCTGGCCACGCTGAGCATCAGCGTGGCGAAGCGGCCCTCGTAGGTGTCCCACAGCGTCACGAATGTGCGGATCAGCCGCTCCGCCATGGCGTCCGGGCTGCCGTTGGTGACGGCGTCGATCAGCTGTGCCGGGTCGAACGGCAACTCCACGATCGCGGCGAACAGGCCCTGTTTGCCGCCGAACCAGTGGTTCACCATGGCCGCGTCCACCCCGGCCCGCGCCGCGATGGTGCGGACCGTCGCGCCCTGGTAGCCCTGCTCGGCGAACACCTCGCGGGCGGCGGACAGCAGCGCGGCGCGCGTGTCCTCGCCGCCGGAGCGCCTGCCCCTGCGTTTGGGCGCCTCGTCCTCGGTCACGCCGTCGTCCTGCGCAGCGTGGTCGCACCGACCACCAGCGCCAGCAGCGCACAGCCAACGATCACCACCAGATCCCACCACACCGTCGGCGAGACCGTGTCGGTGTGCACGAGCCGGGTCGCGCCGTCGATGCCGTAGCGCAGCGGCATCACCCTGCTCAGCCCGTCCAGCCAGCCGGCCATCGAACTGGTCGGCGTGAGCAGGCCGGACAGCAGGAACTGCGGCAGGATCACCGCCGGCATGAACTGCACTGCCTGGAACTCGGTGGCGGCCAACGCCGACACGCCGAGCCCGAGCGCGGCGCCGAGCACCGCGTCGCCGACCGCCAACAGCAGCAGCACCGGGACGGATGCCACCTGGTCGAGGCCCAACGCGAGCGCCACACCACTCGCTATGAGTCCCTGCACCAGGGCCAGCACGCCGAACGCCAGCGCGTAGCCGAGGACGAGATCGGCCTTGCCGAGCGGGGTGGTGAGCAGGCGTTCCAGCATGCCGCCGGTGCGCTCGCGGACCATCGCCACGCTGGTCACCAGGAACATGATCAGCAGCGGGAAGGTGGCCAGCAGCGCCGGGGCGAGATGCTGGAAGACGGCGGGCTGGTCGGCGAAGACCTCTTTGAACAGCCACAACAGTACGCACGGCACGACCAGCACCATGGCGATCGTGCGCCGGTCGCCGCGTAGCTGGGTGAGTACGCGGCCCGCGGTGGCGATGGTCAGGTTCATGTGGTCACCAGATCCAGGAAGGCGTCATCCAGGTTCGCCGCGCCGGTCGAGGCGAGCAGGCCGGCCGGGGTGTCCTCGGCGATCAGCAGCCCGGACCGCAACAGCAGCAGCCGGTCGCAGTGGGCGGCCTCGTCCAGCACGTGGCTGGACACCACGATCGTCGTGCCGTGCTCGTCGGCCTCGGTGCGGAACAGCGCCCACAGGTCGCGCCGCAGCACCGGGTCGAGGCCGACCGTCGGCTCGTCCAGCAGGAGCAGGCGTGGGCGGCCGACCAGCGCGCAGGCCAGCGACACCCGGTTCACCTGGCCGCCGGACATGGCTTTGACCAGCCTGTTTGCCTCGTCGGCAAGGTCCACCCTGGCCAGGGCGTCCCGTGCGGCGTCCCGGCCGACGCCGTGCAGGGTGGCGTAGTAGCGGACGTTCTGTAGCGCGGTGAGGTCCGGATAGACCGACGCGGACTGGGTCGTGTAGCCGACGTCACCGCGCAGTTTCCGGTGGCCGGCGGGCTTGCCGAGCACGGTGACCGTGCCGGAGGTGATGCGCTGGGCGCCGACCAGGACCCGCAGCAGTGTGGTCTTGCCGCTGCCGCTGGGCCCGAGCAGGCCGGTGACGGAGCCGGTCGGCACGGTGAGGTCCAGCCGGTCCAGCACTGTGTTGCCTTTGCGGCGGACGACCAGTTGGTGAATCTCCACGGCGGCCATGTCGGCTCCTAATTTCAACGGTAGATGAAATATAGGGGTGTTGCCTGGGCCGGTCAACCGAACAGGCAGAATGAGGGCCATGGCCGGAATTGGGGTAGGGCAGGGGCTCGGTGCTGTGACGCCCACCCGGGAGGAGTTCCGCGCGCTGGCCGTGGACCGCAGGGTGATCCCGGTGGTGCGCAGGCTGCTCGCCGACGACGAGACCCCGCTGGGTGTCTACCGGAAGCTGGCCGGCAGTCGTTCCGGCACGTTCCTGCTCGAGTCGGCCGAGAACGGGCAGTCCTGGTCGCGGTGGTCGTTCATCGGCGTGCGCAGCGTGGCCGCGCTGACCGCGGTGGACGGTGAGGCCACGTGGGTGGGCAACCCGCCGGTCGGCCTGCCTTCTGGTGGCGACCCGCTGAAGGCGCTGCGCGAGACGATCCAGGTGCTGCACACCGATCCGCTGCCCGGCATGCCGCCGCTGACCGGTGGCATGGTCGGCTATCTGTCGTACGACGCGGTTCGGCGGTTGGAGCGGCTGCCGTCGCTGGCGGTGGACGATCTGCACGTGCCCGAGTTGGTCATGCTGCTGGCGACCGATCTGGCCGCGCTGGATCATCACGAGGGCACCATCACGCTCATCGCGAACGCGGTGAACTGGGACGACTCACCCGAGCGGGTGGACGCTGCCTATGACGACGCGGTGGCCAGGCTCGATGACATGACCACCCAGTTGTGCACCGAGACCACCCCGACGGTGGCGATGTTCGACCGTCCGCAGCCGGACTTCCACCGGTGTCGTCCGCCTGCCGAGCACCACGCGGCGATCAACGCGGCCAAGGAAGCCATCAAGGCGGGCGAGGCGTTCCAAGTCGTTGTGTCGCAACGGTTCGAGATGCAGACCACAGCGGATTCGCTGGATGTCTATCGAGTGTTGCGGACCACGAACCCCAGCCCGTACATGTACTTGTTGAGGTTGGACGGGTTCGACATCGTCGGGTGCAGTCCCGAAGCGCTGGTCACCGTGCGGGACGGTCGGGCGACCACTCATCCGATCGCGGGAACCCGTTGGCGTGGTGTTGATCCGGAAGAGGACGCGCAGTTGGAGAAGGATCTGCTGTCCGACGCCAAGGAGCGGGCAGAGCACCTGATGCTGGTCGATCTCGGTCGGAACGATCTGGGTCGGGTCTGCAAGCCGGGCACGGTGCGGGTGGTCGACTTCTTCCGGGTGGAGCGGTACAGCCACGTGATGCACATCGTGTCCACCGTGACCGGTGAGTTGGCGGAGGGACGGACGGCGTACGACGCGGTGGCGGCGTGCTTCCCGGCCGGAACGCTGTCCGGGGCGCCGAAGCCGAGGGCGATGGAGCTGATCGAGGAGCTGGAACCGACCCGGCGTGGCATCTACGGCGGTGTGGTCGGTTACTTGGATTTCGCTGGGGATGCCGACACCGCGATCACCATTCGTACGGCCATGGTGCGCGACGGAGTGGCATACGTGCAGGCAGGCGGCGGCATCGTGGCCGATTCCGATCCGGCCGCCGAGGACGATGAGTGCCTGAACAAGGCAAGGGCGGTGCTGTCCGCGATCGCGATGGCGGCCACGATGACGTCCCCGGTGACGGTGTCGTCGGGGCCTGTGTCGGTGTCGGTACCCGAGCCGGCATCAGCCGAATACGCGGACGGCGCGACACGTGCCTGACCAGACCAACCCGACCACCGCACCAACGGCAGGCGCGGTCGAGCAGGCCGCAGCCGGCTTAACCGGCAAGTCGCCTGCCAGCGAGCGCGAGTCGCCCGTTCCCACAGGCGAGTCGTCCATCCCGGGAGGCGACTCGGCCGCCCCCGCAGCCGACCCGCCCACTGCCGCAGCCGACCCTTCCACTGCCGCAGCCGACCCTTCCACTGCCACAGACGAGTCGTCCACCCCCACAGACGAGTCGTCCACCCCCGCGGGCGAGTCGTCCACCCCCGCGGGCGAGTCGCCCACTGCGGCAGGTGACTCGTCCACTCCGGCGGGCGAGTCGCCCACTCCGGCGGGCGAGTCGCCCACCCCGGCAGGTGACTCGTCCATTCCCGTAGTCGAGTCGCCCACTCCTGCGGCCGACTCGCCCGCTCTCGCGGCCGAGTCGCCCGTTCCCTTCGGTGGGTCGGCCGCGGCAGCCACTCCCAACCGCGAGTCGATCCCTCCCGCCCACGGGTCGGCCGCGCCCCGGGTTCGTCGGCCGGGAGTGCGTCCCTTGTGGACCATCATCCTGCTGCTCGTGCTCGGTGCCGCCACCCTGTGGCTGGCCTCCCGACTCACCTGGGCCTGGTCCCGCCAACTCACACCCTTGCGCGGCACCGTCGTCGTCACCCAGCGCGGCAGCGAGGTGGCCGCCGCCCTGATGCCGCTCGCGTTCCTCGGGCTCGCCGCCGTGGCCGCCATCCTCGCGATCGGTGGTTGGGGCCGCCGCCTGATCGGCATCCTGGTCGGCATCGCCGGTCTGGCCGCCGTCTGGGTCGGGATCGACGGCCTATCCGGCGTGTTCGCAGCGCATCCGAACGGTTACCCACTGTCGCAGGTGGTCGCTGGACACGCACTCGCCGTGCTCGCCGGCCTAATGATCCTCGCCGCCGGCCTGCTGATCGTCCGTAACGCCGCCGGTATGCCGCGACTGGGCGGCAACTACCAGACCCCGTCCGCCGCCCGTCGACGCCGCGACCCGGACACCGAACTGTGGCAGGCGTTGTCCGAAGGTCGCGACCCGACAGCCGACGCGACGGCCGTCCACGCCGACCACACAGCGAACGAGTGACAGCACCGCTGTGTAGCCGTTCTCACAACCCACAACGAACCGGTAAGTCGCTCGGGGTTAGCATCCTTGCGGTGGGAAGGGGATATGGCGTGAGCAACTTGGAGTGCGCTAGTGCGAGCAGGGAAACCGAGCAGGTCGGCACAGTATCCGAGTTGACACACAGGGTGATGTCGTGAGCGTTCTTGAGTCGATCATCGACGGGGTGCGCGCGGACCTCGCGGTCCGGGAAGCCGCTCTGCCGTTCGACCAGGTGAAGGAACTCAGTGCCAAGGCCGCACCGCCGCTCGACGTCATCGCGGCGTTGAACGCCCCCGGTGTCGGTGTGATCGCCGAGGTGAAGCGCCGCAGCCCGTCCAAGGGCGAGCTGGCGGACATCCCGGAGCCCGCCGCGCTGGCCAAGGACTACGCGGACGCCGGCGCCAGGGTGATCAGCGTGCTCACCGAGGAACGCCGGTTCGGCGGGTCGCTCGACGACCTGGACGCTGTCCGCGCCGCGGTGAGTGTTCCGTTGCTGCGCAAGGATTTCGTCGTCAGCCCGTACCAGGTGCACGAGGCGCGGCTGCACGGCGCCGACATGATCCTGCTGATCGTCGCCGCTCTTGAGCAGAACGCGCTGGAGTCGTTGCTGGACCGGGTCGAGTCGCTCGGCATGACCGCGCTGGTCGAGGTGCACACCGCCGAGGAGGCGGACCGCGCCCTCGAAGCAGGCGCGAAGGTGATGGGCGTCAACGCACGCAACCTGCACACCCTTGAGGTGGACCGCGAGGTGTTCGGCCGGATCGCTCCTGGCCTGCCGTTCGAGACCTTGAAGATCGCCGAGTCCGGCGTGCGCGGCCCCGCCGACCTGATGGCCTACGCGGGCTACGGCGCCGACGCCGTGCTGGTCGGCGAGGGCCTGGTGACCAGCGCCGACCCGAAGACCGCTGTCGTACAGCTGGTCACTGCCGGTTCGCATCCAGCCTGTCCGAGGCCTGCCCGGTGACTGACGAGACGTCGGACGCCAGCCGGGCGCACGACCACCTGCACGATCCCGACGTCCGAGGCTACTTCGGCGCCTACGGTGGCCGCTTCATGCCGGAGGCGCTGATCGCGGCGCTGGACGACGTGGCCGCCGAGTACGACAAGGCGAGGATCGAGCCGGAGTTCCTTGCCGAGTTCAACCGGCTGCTGCGCGAGTACGCGGGCCGGCCGTCGTTGCTGTCGGACGTACCCCGGTTCAGTGAGCACGCCGGTGGTGCCCGGGTGCTGCTCAAGCGTGAGGACCTGAACCACACCGGGTCACACAAGATCAACAACGTGTTGGGCCAGGCGCTACTCACCAAGCGGATGGGCAAGACGCGGCTGATCGCGGAGACCGGCGCGGGCCAGCACGGCGTCGCCACGGCGACGGCCGCCGCGCTGATGGGCTTCGAGTGCACCATCTACATGGGCGAAGTGGACACCAAGCGCCAGGCGCTGAACGTGGCCAGGATGCGGCTGCTCGGCGCCGAGGTCATCCCGGTGACCACCGGTTCGCGGACGCTGAAGGACGCGATCAACGAGGCGTTCCGCGACTGGGTGACCAACGTCGAGAACACGCACTACCTGCTCGGCACCGCGGCCGGTTCGCACCCGTTCCCCTTGATGGTGCGCAACTTCCACCGGGTGATCGGCATGGAGGCGCACGCCCAGATGCTGGAGCAGGTGGGCAGGCTGCCGGACGCTGTCGTCGCGTGTGTCGGCGGCGGCTCCAACGCGATCGGCATCTTCCACGGCTTCATCGACGATCCCGGTGTCCGGTTGGTCGGCGTCGAGCCTGCCGGCAAGGGCATCGAGACCGGCGAGCACGGCGTCACCCTCGGCGAGGGCACCCCGGGCCTGCTGCACGGCTCCCGGTCCTACCTGCTGCAGGACGACGACGGCCAGATCGTCGAGGCCTACTCGATCTCGGCCGGCCTGGACTATCCCGGTGTCGGGCCGGAGCACGCATGGCTCAAGGACAGCGGTCGGGCCGAGTACGTATCGGCGACCGACGCCGAGGCGATGGACGCGATGCGCCTGCTGTCCCGCACCGAGGGCATCATCCCGGCGATCGAGTCGGCGCACGCGCTGGCCGGCGCGCTGCGGCTGGGCAAGGAACTCGGGCCGGAAGCCGTGCTGCTGGTGAACCTGTCCGGGCGCGGCGACAAGGACATGGACACCGCGAACAAGTACTTCAAGCTGGTGCCGGAGGGCGAGCAGTGACGAGCCGGTTGGACCCGCTGTTCGCGGCCACGCGGGCGGAGGGCAGGGCCGCGCTGGTCGGCTACCTGCCGGCCGGCTACCCGACGCTGGACGGCTCCAAGGAACTCCTCGCCGCCATGCTCTCGGCGGGCTGTGACCTGGTCGAGGTGGGCCTGCCGTTCTCCGACCCGGTGATGGACGGCCCCACCGTGCAGGCCGCCGCCGACCAGTCGCTGCGCGGCGGGTTCCGGGTACGCGACCTGTTCGGCGTCGTCGAGTCGATCGCGTCGGCCGGTGGTCGGGCGGTCGTCATGACGTACTGGAACCCGGTCTACCACTATGGCGTCGACGCGTTCTCCCGCGACCTCGCGGCGGCAGGTGGGCTCGGCATCATCACGCCGGACCTGGTGCCCGACGAGGCCGACGAGTGGCTGGCCGCGTCCGAGGCACACGACCTGGACCGCATCTTCCTGCTCGCGCCGTCCTCCACCGAGGAACGCATCGCCAAGACGATGGCCGTGACCAGCGGTTTCGTGTACGCCTCCTCGGTGATGGGCGTGACAGGTGCCAGGGACACGGTGAGCGCGTCGGCTGCTGCGCTGGTGCGCAGGATCCGCCCGCACACCGACGTGCCGATCGCGGTCGGCATCGGTGTCCGCTCCGGCGCCCAGGCTGCCGAGTTGGCCGCCGTGGCCGACGCGGTCATCGTCGGCTCGGCGTTCTGCACCAGTGCGGCGCAGGGCGAGGCCAAGGTGAGGGCACTGGCCGCCGAACTCGCCGACGGAGTAAGGCACCCGCTCGCCCCGGTCGGCTGACGACCATCGAGCTTGCCCACTGGGCAGTAATCGCGAAAACCGTTCACTTTCGAGTGAATCGCCTGGTCACACGGTTGCCTGATGCGTCGTTCTGTCGGTGTTCGTCGGGATCGTTGGCTCGTGCCCGCTCACGTGTTCCCGCAGCACCCTGGACTCTGGGGGAAGTGCTCGCGCTGCCCGAAGATGAGGGCAGTCGCGTGGAACTCGTCGATGGCGTGATCATCGTGAGTCCTGTGCCTACGTCCAAGCACCAACCTTGCTGCAACGAATGCAAATCGCCTGGGACAGCGCGATGTCATCCGACTGCGAACTGCTGCCCGGTGTGAACGTCGTGCTCAACGGATCTCGTCTGCTCATCCCCGATCTCGCAGTCGTCACCGAGCCAGGCGCTGACACCGTCTACTACCGGGGTGCCGCGCTACTGATGGCAGTGGAGATCCACTCGCCGTCCACCCGCACCCATGACAGGGCGCTGAAGCGCCAGCTGTACGCCGAGGCAGGCGTGCCGTTCCTCGTGTTCGTCGATCCCGCTACGGATCCCGTCTCCGCTATCTGTTTCGAACTGGACGGCGACTGCTACCGGGAGTTGACCCGAGCCGATGACGGCCGCTTGTCGCTGACACGGCCATTTGTCGTAACGGTCGACCTCGGCGGTCCGGGGCGTTGACAGCCGATTCACAGCGGCCGGTTACGGTGGTCCTGTGAGCTTCGCCGCAGGACCGTCGCTGGCCTTCATCCCCAGCCCGCCGCAGGGTGTCTGGCACCTCGGCCCGATTCCGATCCGGGCCTATGCGCTGTGCATCATCGTCGGCATCATCGTGGCCATCTGGTGGGGTGAACGCCGCTTGCAGGCCCGTGGCGGCATGCGCGGCACGGTGGTCGACATCGCCGTGTGGGCCGTGCCGTTCGGGCTGGTCGGCGGTCGCGCCTATCACGTGGCAACGGACTGGTGGCGCTACTTCGGTTCCGGTGACGACCCGATCGGCGCACTGAAGATCTGGGACGGCGGCCTCGGTATCCCCGGCGCCATCGCGCTGGGCGGCGTCGGCGCCTGGATCGGGTGTCGCCGCAAGGGCATTCCGCTGCCGTTCTTCGCCGACGCGGTCGCTCCCGGCATCGTCACCGCGCAGGGCATCGGTCGGCTCGGCAACTACTTCAACCAGGAATTGTTCGGCGGCCCTACGCGGCTGCCGTGGGGCCTGGAGATCTTCCAGCGGATCAACCCGACCACCGGCCTGCCCGACGACCTGGACGGCGTTGCCACCAACACCTCCCAGTTCCAGGTGGTCCACCCGACCTTCCTCTACGAGCTGATCTGGGACCTGCTGATCGCCGTCCTGGTCGTCGTCGTGGACCGCAAGCTCCGGCTCGGCCACGGCAGGGCATTCGCGCTCTACGTCGCCGGCTACGCGTTCGGCCGGTTCTGGATCGAGCTGCTGCGCAGCGACGAGGCCACCAGGATCTTCGGCGTCCGGGTCAACGTCTGGGTGATGTCGATCCTGTTCATCCTCGGCGTCGTCTACTTCCTGCTGGCCCGTAGCCGTGGTCCACGCGAGGATCCGGCCATGTTCCCCGGCGCCGTCGATCCGGTCATCACGCCGGACGAGAGTGGGATGCAGCGACTCGATCCACCATCTGAGTCCACAGTGGACGAAGAAGGGGGCGAGGAAACCGAGCAGGCCAAGGAGACCGAGGAAGCCCCGGTCGCCAAGGAGTAGCTCTTACAGATCGGGCAGGCCGAGTTCCAGGTTCGGCGCCTCGGTACCACCGTCCACCTCGATCACCTTGCCGGTGACGAAACCGCCCGCCTGCGACGCCAGGTACACCACCGTCGCCGCCACGTCCTCGGCGTCGCCGATCCGGTGCAGCGGTGTCGCCTTCTCCATCCGGCCGCGGATCTCGTCGTTGTCCATCACGATCTGCAGCGCCGACGTGGCCACCGACCCGACGGCGATGGCGTTCACCCGGATCTTCGGCGCCAGATCGGTCGCCGCCAGCCGGGTGTAGTGCGCGAGCGCCGCCTTCGCCGTGCCGTACGCCAGGAAACCGCGCCCGCTGACCCGGCCCATCACCGACGAGATGTTCACGATCGCGCCGCCGCCCTGCTCCAACAACAGCGGTGTGGCCGCCGTGATCAGCGAGTGCGCCGTGGTCACGTTGAAGTGGAACGCCGCTTCCAGGAATTCCGGGGTGGTGTCCAGCAGCGGAGTCGGATACGTGCCGCCCACGTTGTTCACCACGATGTCCAGCCGCCCGAACACATCCTTCGCCGCCGTGGCGAGTGCGGCGACCTGCGCCAGGTCTTCCAGATCGGCCACCACGACGTAGGCCCGCCGCCCGGCGGCCGCCACCCGCTCGGCCACCTCCTCCAGGTCGGACGCGGTGCGCGACGCGATGACCACGTCGGCCCCGGCCTCGGCGAGCCCGACGGCGGTGGCGGCGCCGATGCCCCGCCCGCCTCCTGTGACGACGGCAACCCGGTCGGTCAAACGGAAACGGTCGAGGATCATGGCCCCGTTCTACTGGCGGCGCTGCCCGCGCGCAATGGCGCCACCACAACCTGCCCCCGACTGGTCGTCAACACCTCCACATCGGCCCCGTAGTGCTGACCGAGCAACGACGCCGTCAACACCTCGGCAGGCGGCCCGCTGGCCACCGCGGAGCCGCCGTCGAGCAGCAGCAGGTCGTCGGCGTACTGCCCGGCCAGCGTCAGGTCGTGCAGTGTGCTGACCACGGTCGTGCCGTCCTCGGTGCGCAGCCGGTCCAGCAGTTCCAGCGATGCCTGGGCGTGCCCGATGTCCAGCCCGCTGGTCGGCTCGTCCAGCAGCAGCAATCCGGTGCGCTGCGCAAGCGTTCGCGCCAGCACGGCCCGCTGCCGCTCGCCGCCGGACAACGCGTGCAGCCGCCGCCCGGCCAGCCCGGTCAGGTCCAGCCGCGCCAACACCTCGTCCACCACCGCGAGATCGGCCGCTCCCTCGTTGGCCAGCGGGCGCAGGTAGGGCGTGCGGCCGAGCAGCACGTAGTCGGTCACGGTGAGGTCCGGCGGCAACTCGGGGTTCTGTGGTGCGTAGCCGATCGCCCTGGCCCGGCGCCGGTTGGACAGCCTGCCGACGTCCTGGTCGTCCAGCCACACCTCACCGGTCCGCTCGACCAGTCCGGCCACGGCCTTGAGCAGCGTCGACTTGCCCGCTCCGTTCGGCCCGATCACGGCCAGCCAGCGCCCTGCGGGCACGGTCACCGAGATACCGGCCACCACGGGTTTGCCGCCGTAGCCGGCACTCACGTCCACCAGTCGCAGCGTCATCGCAGCCGTGCCCGGTTGGCCCGCAGCACCACCATGAAGAACGGCGCCCCGGTGAACGCGGTGACCACGCCGATCGGCAGTTCGGCGGGCGCGAGCACCGTCCTGGCCACCACGTCCGCCGCGACCACGAAGATGGCCCCACCGATCAGCGACAGCGGCACGACGACCCGGTAGCTGCCGCCGAACAGCAGTCGGATCACGTGCGGCACGACGATCCCGACGAACCCGATCAGCCCGCTCACCGCGACGGCGCCGGCCGTGGCCAACGAGGCCGCGCCGAGCACCGCGAGTCTGGCCCGTGCCGGCCGCACACCCAGCGCGGCTGCTTCGTCGTCGCCGAGGGCCAGCACGTCCAGCAGCCTCGCGGACCCGCACAGCACCGCGGCGCCGACAACGATGTAGGGCATGGCGAGCAGCACGTTGTGCCAGCCGGTGGTGGCCAGGCCGCCCAGCATCCACGAGTAGATGCGCTGCAGCGTGTCGGTGTTCAACTGCTGCACGAACGTCTGCACGGCTGTCAGGAACGCCGTCACGGCCACCCCGGCCAGCACCAGGGTCGCCGTGCCACCGCGCCCGCCGGCCGACCGGCCGAGCAGCCAGGTCAGCGTGACGCCGCCGACCGCGCCGACGAACGCGGCCAGCGGCAGCGGCCCGACGAAATTACTGGTTTGGGCTGCCAGCACGGGAAAGAACACCACCACGATCGTGGTGGTCATGCCGGCGCCGGCCGCCGCACCCAACAGATACGGGTCGGCCAGCGGGTTGCGGAACACGCCCTGGTACGCGGCGCCGGAACTGGCCAGCGCCGCGCCGACCAGCGCGCCGAGCACCACCCGTGGCACCCGCAACTGCCACAGGATCGCGGTTTCCTGCGTCGACAGCGGCGAGCGCCCACCGGTCAGCTCGGCCCACACCTCGCCGAGCACCCGCCCGGTGCCGAGGTCGACGGCGCCGAGCAGCACGGAACCCAGCAGCACGGCCAGCAGCAGCACCAGCGCACCGGCCAGCACCACCGGCCGCAGCCGGGTCACCCGTTGCCGCCCAGGCGAATCAGCTGGCATGAACGGCGACCTTGCTGATCGCCGAGGCGACCGTGCGCAGCAGGTCGACGATCCTGGGGCCCCAACGGGACGCGATGTCGTCGTTCAGCGCCACGACGCCGCCGTCGCGCACGGCGGCCAGCGATTGCCAGCCCGGCCGGGCGGCCACGGTGGTCGCGTTCTGGCCGCAGCACTCGCTGTCCGCGAGGAACACCAGCTCCGGGTCGGCCGCGAGTACTCGTTCCGCGGACAACTGTGGGTAACCGCCTGCCGTCTTCGAGTCGGCGGGGTCGGCGACGTTGGTCATGCCGAACAGGCCGAGCAGCGAGCCGATGAACGTGTGCGACGTGGCCGTGTAGTAGGTCTGGTCGAGTTCGTAGTAGTAGCGCAGCGGTGTGGTCGGCCGGGGTGCCGCCGTGACGATCGACGTGATCTGCTGCTTGGTGGACGCGACCAGTCGCTGCGCGGCCGGCACATGGCCGGTGGCCTTGCCGATCGCGTTCCACACCGCGTAGGCACCGTCCACAGTCGTCGGCGCTGCCTCGACCAGCACCCGCACACCGATCTTGCGCAGGCCGCTGACCAATCCGTTGGTGTCGTAAGCGGTTACCACGAGGTCGGGGTGGTAGGCGGCGATGGCCTCCACGTTCGGTTTGGTGGCGTCCAACGAGGACTTCGGCGCGTTCGCCGGGTAGTCGGAGTCCTTGTCCACGGCCACTACCTCCTTGCCCGCGCCGAGGGCGAACAGGATCTCGGTGCTGGAGGAGTCCAGTGACACGACGCGTTTCGGCTCGTCGGGCGACGCGGCGGGGGAGGCGGCGTGGCTCGCGCAGCCTGTCACCACACCGAATGCGCAGATCAGGGCAAACAGGACAGTCGCGACGCGGCGGGACCGAACCGGTACGACAGGCGGGAATGGCATGGCGTCCTCGGGTGCTCGGCCGGCGCTGGTGGGCGGTGGCCAGGACCGAGCGGCCGCCGCGCCCCTGCTCCGGGGGCGATTGGCGTTAACGTGAACGGTGCGCGACCTGGCTCGACCCGATAGGGGGTCATCACAGTTGCGGCACAGCGCCGGGATCACACCGGACTTCGTCACCGATCGCTACGAGACGCTACCCCAAACCCCCTGCGACCTGCGAACACGATCAGACAGGTGCGGGGTCGGCTATACTTAGCGGACCAAACGTTCCATCGACGTGACCTGCCCATCGTCTGGATCAGCCAATTCGTTACCATCGGATGGCATGGATCACTCGTTCGTAGGTGTTGGAATGTTTCCTGGCTGTTAGAGTCACGTCAACAAAACGCGGGCCGCCGTCGTCCCGTCCGGGACTGAGTTCCCCGGATCCACCATGAGGACGACGAGGAGGGTCTGGCTGTGATCTTCTCCGCCATCCCCGGGCCGCAGGGCCTCTACGACCCGACCACAGAGCGTGATGCCTGTGGTGTCGCCATGGTTGCCGACATCAAGGGTCGCCGGTCGCACCGGATCGTGTCAGACGCGTTGACTGCGCTGGCGAATCTGGAGCACCGTGGCGCGGCCGGGGCTGAACCAACAAGCGGTGACGGCGCCGGAATCCTGTTGCAACTGCCCGACGCGCTGCTGCGCGCCGAGGTCGACTTCGACCTGCCGGAACCGGACGAGGACGGCAGAAGTACCTATGCGGCAGGCATCGCGTTCCTGCCGAGCGCTCCCAAGGACCGGGCACGGGCCATCGAACTGGTCGAGCGCATCGCTGACGAGGAGGGCCTGCGGGTACTGGGCTGGCGCACCGTGCCGACCGCACCGGAGGCCGCCGAGGTCGGGCCGAGCGCCCGGTCGGTCATGCCGGTGTTCGCCATGTTGTTCGTCGCAGGCACCGCCGGTTCGGATGGCATGCTGCCCTCCGGCGTCGCCCTGGACCGGCTGACCTTCTGCCTGCGCAAGCGCGCCGAGCGGGACAGCAGGGTGGCCGGCTGCGGCACCTACTTCCCGTCGCTTTCCGCGCGCACGTTGGTGTACAAGGGAATGCTCACCACCGGTCAGCTGCCGGCGTTCTTCGCCGACCTCACCGACGAGCGCCTGGTCAGTGCGATTGCCTTGGTACACAGCAGGTTCTCCACCAACACGTTCCCGAGTTGGCCGCTGGCCCACCCGTACCGCTACGTGGCGCACAACGGCGAGATCAACACGATCCGGGGCAACCGCAACCGGATGCGCGCCCGCGAGGCGCTGCTGGAGTCCGACCTGCTGCCCGGCGATCTCGCCCGGCTGTTCCCGGTGTGCGACATGGGAGGCTCCGACTCGGCGTCCCTGGACGAGGTCCTGGAACTGCTGCACCTCGGCGGGCGCAGCCTGCCGCACGCGGTGCTGATGATGATCCCGGAGGCGTGGGAGAACCACGCCACGATGGACCCGAAGCGCCGCTCGTTCTACCAGTTCCACGCCAGCCTGATGGAGCCGTGGGACGGCCCGGCCTGTGTCACGTTCACCGACGGCACCCTGGTCGGTGCCGTGCTGGACCGCAACGGCCTGCGCCCGGCCCGCTGGTGGTACACCTCCGACGACCGGGTGGTGCTGGCCAGCGAGTCCGGTGTGCTGGACGTGCCGCCGGACCAGGTGATCGCCAAGGGCAGGCTGCAGCCGGGCCGGATGTTCCTTGTGGACACCGAAGAGGGCCGGATCGTCGACGACGACGAGATCAAGAGCGCGCTCGCCGGGCAGTTGCCCTACGACGAGTGGCTGCACGCCGGCCTGCTGCAACTGGCCGACCTGGCCGAGCGGGAGCACGTCGTGCAGACGCACGAGTCGGTGCTGCGCCGCCAGCTCACCTTCGGCTACACCGAGGAGGAGCTGCGCATCCTGCTCACGCCGATGGCGGAGAACGGTGCGGAGCCGATCGGCTCGATGGGCTCGGACACCCCGCCCGCTGTGCTGTCCCAGCGATCTCGGCTGCTCTACGAGTACTTCAAGCAGAACTTCGCGCAGGTGACCAATCCGCCGCTGGACGCGATCCGCGAGGAGATCGTCACGTCGGTGGCCAGGATCATGGGTCCCGAGCAGAACCTGCTGGAGCCCGGCCCGGCGTCGTGCCGGCACATCCAGCTGCCCTACCCGGTGATCGACAACGACGAGCTGGCCAAGCTGATCCACGTCAACGACGACGGTGACCTGCCCGGCTTCGCGTGCATGGTGCTGTCGGGTCTCTACGAGGTGGACGGCGGCGGCGAGGCGCTCGCGAAGGCCATCGAGCGGGTCCGCAGGGAGGCCTCCGAGGCGATCGCGGCGGGCGCCCGCACGCTGGTGCTGTCCGACCGCGACTCCGACCACCGGCTGGCGCCGATCCCCTCCCTGCTGCTGGTGTCCGCCGTGCACCACCACCTGGTGCGCACGAAGGAACGGCTCCGGGTCGCCCTGGTCGTGGAGACCGGTGACGCCCGCGAGGTGCACCACATCGCGCTGCTGCTGGGTTACGGCGCCGCCGCGGTGAACCCGTACCTGGCCTTCGAGACGATCGAGGACCTGCACGCGCACGGCGCGATCACCAGCGGGGACGCGCCCACCGCGGTACGCAACTACGTCGGCGCCCTGGTCAAGGGCGTCCTCAAGATCATGTCGAAGATGGGCATCTCGACGGTCGGCGCGTACACGGCGGCCCAGGTGTTCGAGTCGTTCGGGCTGTCCCAGGAACTGCTGGACGAGTACTTCACCGGCACCTGTTCCAAGCTCGGCGGCGTCCAGTTGGACGTGCTGGCCGAGGAGGTCGCCCGGCGGCACCGCCGTGCCTACCCGGACAACCCGACCGACCGCGTGCACCAGCGGCTGGACGTCGGCGGCGAGTACGCCTACCGCCGCGACGGCGAGCTGCACCTGTTCACGCCGGAAACCGTGTTCCTGTTGCAGCACGCGACGAATACCGGCCAGGAGGACGTCTACCGGCGCTACACCGACGAGGTGCACCGGCTCTACCGCGAGGGCGGTGTGCTGCGCGGGATGTTCGCGTTCCGCAACGAGGACCGCGATCCCGTGCCGCTGGACGAGGTCGAGTCGATCGAGTCGATCCTCTCCCGGTTCAACACCGGTGCCATGTCCTACGGCTCGATCTCCGCCGAGGCACACGAAACCCTTGCCATCGCGATGAACCAGCTCGGCGGCCGGTCCAACACCGGCGAGGGCGGCGAGGACACCGACCGGCTCTACGACGACAAGCGGCGCTCCGCGATCAAGCAGGTGGCCAGCGGCCGGTTCGGCGTGACCAGCGAGTACCTGGTCAACGCGACGGACATCCAGATCAAGATGGCCCAGGGCGCCAAGCCCGGCGAGGGCGGTCAACTGCCCGGCTACAAGGTGTACCCGTGGATCGCGCGCACCCGGCACTCCACGGCCGGCGTCGGCCTGATCTCGCCGCCGCCGCACCACGACATCTACTCGATCGAGGACCTGGCCCAGCTGATCCACGACCTGAAGAACGCCAACGAGCACGCCCGCGTGCACGTGAAGCTGGTCAGTGAGCTGGGCGTCGGCACGGTCGCGGCGGGCGTGTCCAAGGCGCACGCGGACGTGGTGCTGATCTCCGGCCACGACGGCGGCACCGGTGCCTCCCCGATGAACTCGCTCAAGCACGCCGGCACCCCGTGGGAGATCGGGCTGGCCGAGACGCAGCAGACGTTGGTGCTCAACGGTTTGCGCGATCGAATCACGGTGCAGGTCGATGGCGCCATGAAGACCGGGCGGGACGTCGT
>DASXYT010000157.1:0-23570 GCA_036502345.1 Pseudonocardiaceae bacterium
CAGCAGCGCTTTCGCAGTGGCTTCCTGCACATTCATCACCGAACGGATCTGGCCGGGGATCTTCGGCTCGATGTTGTGGCACTGGTCGAGCATGAACGCGATCCCGGTCTCGGCCGCCAACCCGCCCCCGCTGACCACCTCATGCATGATCCGGAACAGCTGGAACGGATCGGCCGCGCCTGCCATCAGGTCGTCGTCGGCGTAGAAGCGCGAGTTGAAGTCGAACGCGCCAAGCCGGCCTGCGCGCAGCAGGAGCGCCACGATGAACTCGATGTTGGTGCCCGGCGCGTGGTGCCCGGTGTCCACACACACCACGGCCCGCTCGCCGGTGGCCAGGCAGTGCGCGTAGGCGGTGCCCCAGTCCGGCACGTCCATCGTGTAGAACGCCGGCTCGAACAGCTTGTACTCCAACAACATCCGCTGGTCAGGGCCGAGCCGCGTGTACACCTCGGCCAGCGCGTCGGCCAGCCGGTCCTGGCGGGCGGTGATGTCGTCCTGGCCGGGATAGTTGGTGCCGTCGGAGAACCACAGCTTCAGGTCGCGGGAACCGGTGGCGTCCATGACGTCCACACACGCCAACAGGTGGTCGACGGCCTTGCGGCGGATGCCGGGATCGGGATTGGTGACGCTGCCCAGCCGATAGTCGTCGTCCTGGAAGACGTTGGAGTTGATGGTGCCGATGCCCACGCCGACCGACTCCGCGTACGCGCCCAACTCCCGGTAGTCGTCCACCGCGTCCCACGGGATGTGCAGCGCGACCGTGGGCGCCACCCCGGTGTGGGCGTGCACCTGGGCCGCGTCGGCGATCTTCTCGAACGGGGTGCGCGGCACGCCCTGCTGGGTGAACACCTTGAACCGGGTGCCCGAGTTGCCGTAGGCCCAGGATGGTGTCTCGATCCGCTGGGCTCTGAGTGCGGCCTGCGCCGAGGAGGTCGTCACGGGGTCATCACGATCCTTCGTACTGGTCGGCGTGCACTGCCGGTCCGGCGACCGATGGGCCGCCGGACCGGCCGTGCTTGCTCAGAAGTTGAACTGCGCGATGTTGGCCGAGGTGAACACCTGCGGCGGGCCGAGGGTGACGACACCCTGCGCGCCGATGGTGAAGGTGCCCATGTCACCGGCCTTGTAGGTCTGGCCCTGGCTGCCGTTGATCTGGCCGGAGGCCAGCGCGCTGGCGGTGTAGGCGGCGAGGGCGCCCAGCTTGGCCGGGTCCCACAGCTCGAAGGACTGCACCGTGCCGTCCTTGACGTACTGGCGCATGTCGTTCGGGGTGCCCAGCCCGGTCAGCGCCACCTTGCCCTTGTACTGCGAGCCGTCCAGGTACTGCGCCGCCGCCTTGATGCCCACGGTGGTCGGCGAGATGATGCCCTTGAGGTTCTTGTACTGCGCGAGCAGGCCCTGGGTCTGCTGGAACGAGGTCTGCGCGTCGTCGTTGCCGTAGGCGATCTTGACCAGGTGCATGTTCTTGAACTGCGGCTTGGTCAGCTCGTCCTGCATGAACTTGATCCAGGCGTTCTGGTTGGTCGCGGTCTGCGCGGCGGACAGCACGGCGATGTCACCGGTGTAGTCGAGCTGCTTGCCCAGCACGTCCACTTCGGACCGGCCGATGGCCTCGTTGCTGGCCTGCGAGATGAACACCTGCCGGCAGTCGGAGTTGGTGTCCGAGTCGTAGGTGACGACCTTGATGCCGTTGGTCATCGCGGTCTTCAACGCGGTGCACAACGCGCCCGGGTCCTGCGCGGACAGCGCGATCGCGCTCACCTTCTGCTGGGTCAGCGTGTTCACGTAGGACACCTGGCCGGCGGTGTCCGTGGCGCTGGTGGTGCCGACCTCCTTGTAGGTGTCGCCCAGTGCCTGCAACGCCTTCTGGCCGCCGGTGTCGGACGTGGTGAAGTACGGGTTGTTCACCTGCTTGGGCAGGAACGCGACGGTCAGCCCGGTCTTGGTCGGCGCGTTCGGGTTCACCGCCCCGGCCGCCGGGGCACTGCCGGCGCTGCTCGCGGCCTGCTGGGTCGAGCTCTTGGTGGCGCCGCCGCAGGCGGCCAGGGAGACCGCGACCACGGCCAGCCCTGCGATCATGGTGACTCTGCTGGTTCGGGACATGCCACTACCTTTCGACACTGAAGGGCTGACTCGTGTTCAAGCGGGTTCTGATGGTGTCGTGGTGGCTCTACGGCGCTGGTTCGCCTGGCTCACCGAGCGGGCTACTCGTGGCCCGAGCACGGAGATGACCAGCAACGCGCCGGTCACCACGGTCTGCGCCTGGGCCGACACGTTCACCAGGCTCATCACGTTCTGCAATGCGCCGAGCAGGAACACGCCGGCGAACACCCCGCCCAGCGTGCCCCGGCCGCCGTCGAAGTCCACCCCGCCGAGCAGGACGGCGGCGATCACCGCGAGTTCCAGGCCGGTGGCGTTGTCGTAGCGGGCGCTGGCGTAGTGCAGCACCCAGAACACCCCGGTCAGCGCGGACACCAGGCCGGTGACCGCGAACATCCACAGCTTCGCCCGCTTGACCCGGACACCGGCGAAGAACGCGGCCTCCTTGTTGGCGCCGACGGCGAACAGCGACCGGCCGTACGGCGTCGCGTGCAGCACGACCACCGCGATGGCCAGCAGCACGACATAGGGAATCGCCGCGTACGGGATCGGCGTGCCGGCGATCCGGCCGGAGCCGAAGTCCAGGTAGTTCTGCGGGAAGTCGGTGACGGCGTCGGCGCCCAGGATGATCTGCGCGAGACCACGGAACGCGGCCAGCGTGCCGATCGTGACCGCGAGCGAGGGCAGGCCCAGTGTGGTCACCAGGAACCCGTTGAGCAGGCCACCGGCCAGCCCGACCAACAGGCAGATGCCGATCACGTAGGTGATGGGCAGGTTCGCGTCCCACAGCGCGCCCATCACCGAGCCGGACAGGCCGACCATCGAGCCGACCGACAGGTCCACCTCGCCGGCCACGACGAGCATGCACATGGGCAGCGCGATCACCGCGATGGGCAGCGTGTTGCCGATCAGGAACGCGATGTTCAACGAGTTGCCGAAGCTGCCGACCGAACCCAGCGACACCGCCAGCACCACCACCAGCAGACCGCCGGCCACCGTGTCCCACCGGACGAACCTGCCCAGACTGCGAGTCTTCTCAGGCATGGCGGGCGCTCCTCCTCCGCAGCGTGCGCGTCACCCGCAGCGCGACCAGCCGGTCGACCGCGATGGCCAGCAGCAACAGGAATCCGTCGATGGCCTGCTCCCACACCGAACTGACGCCCAGCGAGGGCAACATGCTGTTGATCGAGGTGAGCAGCAGCGCGCCCAGCGCGGCGCCGTAGACCGTGCCGGACCCGCCGGTGAACGCGACGCCACCGACGACGACCGCGCTGACCACGGTCAGCTCGAAGCCGCTGCCGGTACCGCTGTCCACGTTGCCGAACCGGGCCAGGTACAGCGCGCCGGCCAGCCCGGCCAACGCCCCGCACAGCACGTAGGCGGCGATGATCCTGCGGCGCACCGGCACCCCGGCCAGTCGCGCGGCCTCCGGGTTGGAGCCCAGCGCGTAGGACTCCCGGCCGGACCGGTAGGAGCGCAGGTACCAGCCGACCGCGATCAGCACGGCGACCGCGAGGATCGCCAGCCACGGGATCGGCCCGAGACCGTCGTGCCCGAAGGACACGAACCCGGCAGGCAGGTTGGACGCCGTGGTCTCCCGGGAGCCGACCCAGATCGCGTCGATGCCCCTGATGATGTAGAGCGTGCCCAGGGTGACCACCAGCGCCGGCACCCGGCCCAGGCTGACCAGCAGGCCGTTGAGCACGCCGAACACGATGCCGACGGCGACACCGATGAGCACGGCCACGACAGGGTTGCCGCCGCCGGTCAGGTAGTCACCGCAGGCGAACGCCGAGATGCCCAGCACCGAACCGACGGACAGGTCGACGTTGCGGGTGATCACCACGACCGCCTCGCCGATCGCGACCAGCACCAGGATCGTCGCGTTGAGCAGCAGGTCCTTGATCCCCTGCACGGACAGGAAACGCGGGTTGCCGATCTCGGTGATCACGATCAGGACGGCCAGCACACCGAGGATGGACAGTTCACGCAGTCGCAGCACCAGGTCCACGAACCGCTTGCTGGCACCGGTTCCCTCGGTGCTCGGCTCCGCCGCAACGGTCGCGGTGGTCATCCCACCTCCTGAACGGGTCGGGTGGCGGCGGCCATCACCGACTCCTCGGTGGCGTCCGCGCGACTGATCTCGGCGGTCAACCGGCCCTCGTGCATGACCAGCACGCGGTCGGCCATGCCGAGGATCTCGGGCAGGTCGGAAGAGATCATCAGCACCGCCATGCCGCCGGCGGCCAGGCTGGAGAGCAGTCGGTGCACCTCGGCCTTCGTGCCGACGTCGATCCCCCTGGTCGGTTCGTCCACGATCAGCACCCTCGGCCCGGTGGCCAGCCACTTGGCCAGCACGATCTTCTGTTGGTTGCCGCCGGACAGTGTGTTGACCAGGTCGGTGAGCCTGCTGAACTTCACCTGCAGCCGGATCGCCCAGTCCGCGGCTCTGTCCCGCTCGGCGCCTCTGCTCATCAGGCCACCCTTGGACAGCTTGCGCAGCCCGGGCAGGCCGATGTTGCGTTCGATCGACATGCCCATGACCAGGCCCTGTGCCCTGCGGTCCTCCGGCACGAGGGCCACGCCCGCGGCCATCGCCGAGGTCGGTGACGCGGCCGGCAGCGCCCTGCCCTCGACGGTGACCGAGCCGGCATCCCACTTGTCGATGCCGAAGATGGCCCTGGCCACCTCGCTGCGGCCCGCGCCGACCAGGCCGGCCAGGCCGACGATCTCGCCGTGCCGCACGTCGAAGCTGACGTCGGTGAACACGCCTTCCCTGGTCAGCCGGTGCACGGCGAGAGCGACATCGCCGGGAACGGTGTCCTGCTTGGGATACATCTCGTCCAGGGTGCGGCCGACCATCCTGCGCACCAGATCGTCCTCGGTGAGTCCGGCGACGTCCTCGGTGGCGATCAGCCTGCCGTCCCGCAACGTGGTGACCCGTTGGCAGATCTGGAAGATCTCGCCGAGCCGGTGGGAGATGAACAGGATCGCGGCGCCCTGGTCGCGCAGGGTCTCGACGACACCGAACAGTCTCGCTACTTCACTGTTGGTGAGCGCGGCGGTCGGCTCGTCCATGATCAGCACCCGGGCGTCGAAGGACAGCGCCTTGGCGATCTCGACGATCTGCTGGTCCGCGATGGACAGTCCACGCGCCGGGTCGTCCGGTCGCATGTCGACGCCCAGCCTGGCGAACAACGCCCTGGTGGCCGCCGTGACAGCCTTCCTGTCGATCCGGCCGAAGCCGGCACGCGGCTGGCGGCCCATGAAGATGTTCTCCGCGACCGACAGGTCGGGGAACAGCGTGGGCTCCTGGTAGATGACCGCCAGCCCGGCGTCGCGCGCGTCGGCAGGCCCGCCGAACGCCACCTCGGCACCGTCCAGCAGCACGACGCCGCTGTCCGGGCGGTGCACGCCGGCCAGCAGTTTGACCAGCGTGGACTTGCCGGCGCCGTTCTCCCCGGCCAGCGCGTGCACCTCGCCGGCCCGCAGTTCCAACGTGACGTCCCGCAGCGCGCGCACGGCGCCGAAGGACTTGCTGACCTCGCGCAGCGCCAACACGGGGGGCTCGTGTGCGGCAGCCTCAGCAGGTTGTTGCACTCGTCTCTCCGTCGGGTGAATAAAACGTTTCAATCCGAGTTGCCGATGAGCATGGAGGCGGGATGTGACGTCTGTCAAGGCTGAATCGGTCTATGGTGTAGCTGTCGTGACCCGGCGGGCCAGCCGTGTTCTGATTCGTTTCAACTCCCGTCAGCACGCACCCTGGAGGCGCGGTGAAGCCAGCGGCCGGCATCCGTGAGGTGGCAGCGTTGGCCAAGGTGTCCGTCGGCACCGTGTCCAACGTGCTCAACCGGCCGACCACGGTCGCGCCGGCCACGAGGGACCGGGTGCTGGCCGCGATCGCCCAACTCGGCTTCGTCCGCAACGAGTCGGCCCGCCAACTGCGCACCGGCACCGCGCGGGCGATCGGCCTTGTCGTGCTCGACGTGTCCAACCCGTTCTTCACCGACGTGGCACGCGGTGTTGAGGAGGTGGCCAGCGAGGCGGGCCAGGCGGTGATCCTCTGCAACACCGACGAGTCGGTGGCGCGGGAGGCCCGGCATCTGGAACTGCTGGCCGAGCAACGGGTGCACAGCGTGCTGATCACGCCTGCCGACACGTCGCTGGAGCCGATCCTCAAGCTGCGCGAGCGGGGGGTGTCGGTCGTGCTGCTGGACCACCCTGCCGAACTCGCCGACGCCTGCTCGGTGTCGGTGGACGACCGGGTCGGCGGTGAACTGGCGATCAACCACCTGCTGGCCGAGGGCCACGAACGGATCGTGATGGTGAACGGCGCTTCCCGGCTCTACCAGGCCAGGGAACGGCGGGCCGGTGCCCAACAGGCCATCCGCAAGGCGGGCCGCTCCCCCGACACGCTGCGGATGATCGAGGTGCCCGCGTTCAACGTGGCCTGCGGGCGGCGGGCGGGCGAGGAACTGCTGGCCGGCACCGAACGGCCGACCGCGGTGTTCTGCGCCAACGACATGCTGGCACTGGGTCTGCTGCAGGTCATGGTGCGGGCGGGCCTGCACGTGCCGGACGACATCGCCATCGTCGGCTACGACGACATCGACTTCGCCGCCGCGGCCGCCGTGCCGCTCACCTCGGTCCGCCAGCCCCGCCTGCAGATCGGCAGGACAGCGGCTGAACTGGTGATCGGCGAGACGCAGCAACCCGAGCGGCACGAGCACCAGCACATCGTGTTCACTCCTGAACTGGTGATCCGCGAGTCGAGTCGACGGACGCACCGGAGGTGAGTCGCTGCCCACCGGGAGGCGGTGGGCAGCGGCTCACCTCTCAGGCAGGTCAGCCGTTCGACGGGCGGCGGCCCGGCTCCTGCTTCGGGAAGTGCTGGTCGGTGGTCGGCACGGTCGGCAGCGGGAACTGGCCGGCCGCGAACTGCGCCAGGTTGTAGGCACCGTTCGTGTCCGGCAGCGCCGGAGCCGAGCGGCGCGGCTCGTGGAACCGGAACGCGGAGGTCAGGTCACCGACGGTCTTGCGCCGCCAGTCGGTGATGTTGGTTTCCTTGACCCCTGTGATGTGCTCCAGGAATTTGAGCTGCGACGTGTGGTCGGACAGCTCGGAGTTCACCCAGCCACCGACGGTCCACGGCGAGATGATGATGCACGGCACCCGGAAACCCAGGCCGGTGGGCAGGTTGTCGCCCTGCACGCCGGTCGGCGAGACACCGGCCACGAACTCACCGGGGGTGCCCTTCGGCGGGGTCGGCGGCAGCACGTGGTCGAACATGCCGTCGTTCTCGTCGTAGGACAGGATGAACACCGTCTTGTTCCACACCTCGGGGTTGGCCGCGACGGCGTCGATCTTGCCGGCCACGAACGTGGCGCCCGCGTTGGGCAGACCGGCCGGGTGCTCGTCGAAGCCGGACGGCGGCAGGATCCAGCTGACCGTGGGCAGGTTGTCGTTGAGGCAGTCCATCTCGAACTGGCCCAGCGGCTGGGAGTTCATGCCCTTGTCGAACAGCGGGTCACCGGCGACGGCGTTGTTCCACTGCGCGAACAGCTGCAGGGCGTTGAAGCCGGTCACCGAGCCGGGCTGGTGGTAGATCTTCCAGCTGACACCCGCGTCTTCCAGGCGCTCCGGGTAGGTCTTCCACTTGTAGGTGGCCACCGGGCCGCCGGTCTCCAGCGACGGGCCGCCGAACTTGCCGTCGGCGTCGATGCTGCCGGACATCCACATGTGGCGGTTCGGCGCTGTCGGGCCGAGCACCGAGCAGTGGTAGGAGTCCAGGACGGTGAACGCGTCCGCGAGGGCGAACTGGAACGGGATGTCGTCGCGGGTGAAGTAACCCATCGTGTACGGGCCGACGTTGGCCCCGTCGGACGCGATGTGCGCCGGCAACCAGTTGTCCATCTTGCCGTTGTTCCAGGCCTGGTGCTGCACGTCCCACGCGTGGCTCATCGACGGGATGGCCTGGGCGGCGGTGGTCTGCGCGTCCACGTGATAGGGCAGCAGGTAACCGTCCGGGTTGGACGGGTCAGGCTGGAAGAACACCGAGCGGCCTCCTGCCAGCTTCATCGGGTGCGGGTCGTTGAAGCCGCGAACGCCGGACAGCGTGCCGAAGTAGTGGTCGAAACTGCGGTTCTCCTGCATGAGCATGACGACGTGCTTGATGTCACTCAGCTTGCCGCCGTTGGGCAGCGGGTTTGCCAGCGCCTTGCGCACGTTGGGCGGCAGTGCCATCGCGGCGGCGGAAAGACCACCGACGGCTGCGGCCGAGCCGAGCAGCCGCCTCCTGGTGATACCTGTCCGTTCGGACGGGGTCTCGTCGGTCATCGAAGTCCTTTCACGGTCGGCCTCGCAGCCGTTGTGGTGGGCCTTCGACAGACTCGCCGGTCTTCCTGGCGGGTTTGCTGGTGTTCAGGTGACCAGGACCTGAATTTGCGGTTTAAACTGTCAACTGTCCTACAATTCCTCGCTCGAACCTGTCTCGATGGAACCGGTCAGCCGGAACTTCCGTTGGGTCCGTTGGTAGAACGTCGTCCGGCCCAGCCGGACCACCCGTGCGGCGTCCGGGATCGTCTCGATGTCCACCACAGCGCCGGGGCCGAGGTGCCCGACCAGCCGCCCGTCTGCCTCGACGGCCAGTTCACCGCTGCGCTCCAGCACCTGTAGCGCCAGTTTCTCCCCGCTGGAGAGGAAAAGCGCCCTGTTGAACGCCGAGTGCGGCGCGACCGGCGTGACCAGGATGCCCTCCGCCCTCGGCGACACGATCGGTCCGCCCGCTGAGAAGTTGTAGGCCGTCGACCCGGTCGGCGTCGCCACGACGAGGGCGTCGGCCGAGTAGCGGACGAACGGGTGGCCCTCGACCCACAGTTCGACCTCGGTCATCCCCTTGCCGGGCACCCTGGCCAGGGCGAGGTCGTTGAACGCGGTCGTCTCCCGGCCGTCGGCCCGCACCCGCAGGCCCGACCTGGGCTCGACGGAGAACTCGTGCGAGTCGATCGCGACCAGCGAGGTGTCCAGGTCCGGGATGTCGATCTCGGCGAGGAACCCGAGCCTGCCCAGGTTCACGCCGAGCACCGGCACCCGGCGGGCGAACGCCAGGCTCATCGCGCGCAGCATCGTGCCGTCGCCGCCCAGGCTGACCAACAGGTCGGCCCGCTCCCCCAGTTCGGCGGCGTCGATGCCGGTTATCCCCTCGGTGCGGTGCACCTCGTCGGCCAGCCCGACGGCGTCGATGTCCCGGTCCCGCGCCCACTTGGCGATCGTGTCGATCACCCCGCCGCAGTCGCGTCTGGGATGCAGAACGAGGCCGATCGTGCCGATCATGCCCATGGTTGACCCCTCCGGAATACGGCGATACGCCCATAGCATCGTCGTATTCCAAGCGGTGCGCTAGCTAGCGGCAGGCGGCCGCCAGCGCGGCGAACACCCGGTCGACGTCGGCGTCCGTGGTGCGCCAGTTGCTGAACGCGGCCCGCAGCGCCGGCACGCCGTCCAGCACGGTCGGCGTCAGGAACGTCTCGCCACCGGCCGACGCGGCGTCCGCGACCTGGGCGACCCGCTCCGCTGTCGGGTGCTCACCGACGGTGAAACACACCACGTTCATCCGGACCGGCGCGAGCAGCCGCACGCCGGGCACACCGCTCAGCAGGTCACCGAGCCGCCGAGCGCACGCGACGTTGCGCGCCACGATGTCGCGGTGCCCGGCCCGGCCGTAGGCGGTCAGCGTGCACCAGGCCGGCAGCGCCCGCAGCCGCCGCGAACTCTCCGGCGTCAGGTGCACGAAGTCCGGGTTCTCGGTGGGCAGACCGAGATAGGCGGCCGCGTTCTGGAACACCGCGACCTGCAGGTCCCTACGCCGGGTGAACTGCACCGCCGCGTCATAGGGCACGTTGAGCCACTTGTGCAGGTCCACGCAGACCGAGTCGGCCAGCCCGATACCGGCCACCAGGTGCCCGTGCCCGGGTACCAGCGCGGCGAAGGCGCCGAACGCGCCGTCCACGTGCAGCCAGAAGTCGAACCGCTCCTTCAGCGCGGCGATGGCCGCGATGTCGTCGAAGTCGACGGTGTTCACGGTGCCGGCATTGGCCACCACGATCGCGGGCGCGCCGTCCAGCCCGGCCAGCGCCTCGGCCAGCGCGTCGACGTCGACCGCCTCGCGGCCCGGCTGTTTCGTCACCAGCCGCATCGCGTTCCGGCCGATGCCCAGCACGGACAGTGCCTTGTAGACACTGGAGTGCGGCTCACCGGAGAACACCGGCACATCGCCCAGCGCGCCGACACCCGCGTCGGCCACCGACACGCCCTTGCGTTCGCCGAGCCATTCCCTCGCCACGGCGAGCCCGACCAGGTTGGACATGGTCGCTCCTGAGACGAAGGCGCCCGCGTGCTCGGCGGGCAGGCCGAACAGGTCGCGCAACCAGCCGACCGTCTCGCGTTCCAGCGCGGTGGCCGCCGAGTCGCGCGCTGTCACGACGTTCTGGTCGTAGGTGCCGGTGAGCCAGTCGCCGGCCAGCGCGGCCGGCGTTGCGCCACCGACGACGAAGCCGAGGTAGCGCGGCCCGGCGCTACCGGACAGGCCCGGTTCCCAGCGCGTGGTGAACTCGGTCAGCGCGGCGCGCAGCCCGCTGCCCTGTTCCGGCAGTGGCGCGGGCCGCTCGGGTCTTGCCGTGGTCGCCACGGGCCGGGTCGCGATATCGGCGAGCGCCCGTCCGGCCAGTTCCTCGGTGGCCCGTAGCAGCGCGGGCAGGTCGGCCAGGTCGGCGGCCAGAACGGGATCCATCGCGAGCTCCCTGCGTGCGTGTCCGGCAACGGTCGAACCGGACGATAGCCCGGTCAGGGCGCCGAGGGACCCGCTCCACCATTCAGCCCACGTCGATCCGATGAGTGTCGACAGTTATCTGGATCACAGCATCGCAAGGTCAAACCGTTGTTGATCACCACACTTAAGCTGTCGTTGGTGGAATATCCACGCGACCATAGTCGACGTGCCACGAGTCGATTCACAGACCCCGCTAGTGATCAACTCGGTAACTGCGCCTTGACACAAACGAGTGTTCGGTAACACACTCCATCGCACCAAGTGTCGACACATTGAACGTGTACGAAACACAACCCGTGGAGCGGCTGATGACCACCGGCACCGTGGCCCTGGAGGCCAGGGACCTACAGCTCGGCCACCGCAGCAGTCGCGGCGAGGCGTTCACACTCGCCTGCCGCGACCTCAACCTGCAGATCATGGAGCACGAGTTCGTCGTCATCGTCGGCCCGAGCGGCTGCGGCAAGACGACGTTCCTGGAAGCCGTGGCCGGCCTGGTGCCCACCTCGGGTGGCCAGCTGGAGCTGCACGGCAAGCAGATCAGCGGACCCGGCCCGGAACGGTCGCTGGTGTTCCAGCACGCGTCGCTGTTCCCGTGGCGCACCGTGCTGAGCAACGTCCTGTTCGGTCCGCAGGTGCAGCGGCGGCTCACCCCCGAGGTGCGGCAGCGGGCCCACGACCTGCTCGAGGTCGCCGGGCTGTCCGCCGTCGCCGACAAGTACCCGCACGAGCTGTCCGGCGGCATGCGGCAGCGGGCGAACCTGGCCAGGGCACTGGCCACCGACCCCGACCTGCTCCTGCTGGACGAGCCGTTCGGCGCCCTGGACGCGCAGAACAGGGAGATCCTGCAGGACGAACTGCTGCGCATCTGGCAGGCCGACGGCCCGGCGCAGCGCAAGACGGCCCTGTTCGTCACCCACGACGTGAACGAGGCCGTGCTGCTGGCCGACCGCGTGCTCGTCTTCTCCCCATCACCAGCACAGGTCGCGCACGTGCTGACCATCGACGTCCCGCGCCCACGAAGCGCGGACTGGCGGCGCAGCAGCGAATTCCTCGCGTACGGCGACGAGGTGCTTGCCGCGCTCCACCAACGAGAGTTGCCCACCAAGGACAGTTCAGTGAGGAACCATGACCACGGCAACGCAAGTCCGGCCACCAACGCCGGAAACGCCAGGATCGACGATGCCGTCGGGGACCCCGACAACAACGGGAGTGTCCGGCTGGGCGCGTCGACACCGTAGCGCCCTGCTCGGCACGCTCGGTGGCCTGATCGTGCTCGTGGCATGGCAGATCTGCGCGTCGGCCGGCGTTGTCGACGTGTCGTTCAGCAGCAGCCCGATCCTGATCGCCAAGGCCGAGGGCACGCTGTTCGGCAGCGGTCAGATCTACCCCGCACTCGAGGCCACCGGCTGGGAACTGTTGTGGGGCCTACTGATCACGTTCGTGGCCGGCATCCCGATCGGGCTCGTGCTCGGCCGCAGCAAGATCCTGCACGACATGACGGAACCCATCGTCAACGTGCTCTACTCGGTGCCCTACGTGATGTTCCTGCCGATCATCATCTTCTGGTTCGGCATCAACGACGCGTCCCGGGTCGTCGTCATCGTGTGGGCGGGCATCCTGCCGCTGATCATCAACGTGACGGCGGGCGTGCGAAACCTGAACAACGACTACATCCGGGTCTCCACCGTGTTCTGCGCACCCCGGCTGCGGTTCTTCAGCGCCGTGGCCCTGCCGGCCACGCTCCCCTACATCCTGGCCGGCATCCGGCTGGCCGTGGGCAGGGCGCTGGTCGGGGCGATCGTGGCCGAACTGTTCCTGGCCAGCCAGGGACTCGGCTACTTCGTGCAGAACGCGAGCTCCAACTTCGACATGAACTCGGCCTTCGCGGGCATCGTCATCCTCGCCGCCGTCGCACTGCTCCTGAACTGGGGCGTGCGGTTGATCGAGCGGCGCTTCACTCACTGGGCAGGTACGCAATGACGCGATTCGCAGGTAAGACCCTCGCCGGAGCGGCGGTGGCCGTCGGGCTGCTGCTCTCCGTCGTCTCGTGCGGCAAGGGGTCCGGCACTGTGGCCGCGGACTCCTCCGGCTTGCTGCCGCTGAAGATCGGCTACACCGCCGCCGGCGCCGGCTACTCCGACCTCTACGACGGTGTCGAATCCGGCATCTTCAAGAAACACGGCCTGAACGTGACACTGGTCCGGCTGAACACCAGCGCACAGCTGGTCGCCGGCCTGGCCAGCAACAGCGTGCAGGTCGGCGTCGGCGTCGCGGCGGACAGCGCGACCGCCATCATGAAGGGCGCCAAGCTCAAGTTCATCGCGATGTCCGAGCCCACCTACAACCTGGAGATGTGGGCCAGCCCGTCGATCAAGACGGTGAACGACCTGAAGGGCAAGAAGGTCGCGCTCACCTCGCCCAACTCCGAGGGCGACTTCGGCCTCACCGCGCTGTTGGCCTCCAAGGGCGTGTCCCGCACGGACGTGACCACCGACTACGTGCAGAGCGCGGCCGCCGAGGTCGCCGCGCTGGACTCCGGCGCCGTGTCAGCGATCCTGACCCAGCCGCCGCAGGGCACGTCGACCAGGCAGAAGGGCGCACACCGGTTGGCGTCGCTGGCCAACCTGCCCTTCCCGCTGGGCGCCTACACGGTGGAGAGCGGCTACCTGGACAAGAACCGGGCCCTGGTGAAGAAGTTCGTGGCCGCGGAGGCCGAGGCGCTGCAGTACCTGCCGACGCACCCCACCCAGACCGAGGCCGCGATCAAGAAGTACACCGGTGAGAACGACGCGTCGCTGGACCAGTACGCGTACCAGTTCTTCCTGGCGGTGTGGGCCAAGACGCCCGCTGTCGACGCGAACCTGATCAAGCAGGGCTTCCAGGAGGCGGCCAAGAAGACCAAGACCACGGCGCCTGCCGACGTGTCCGGTTACATCGACAACACGCTGTACACGCCGTCGTCCTGACGGTCGGGTCGACCACCACCGCGAAGGGGCAGAGCACCGTGGACTGGACAGACTTCCTGACCGAGCGGGACAACGCGGTACTCGCCGCCACGTCCTGGGCGAAGCAGGAACCGTTCGGCCTCGGCACCCGACCCGCCGTGGTGGTGGTCGACCTGTACTACGCGGCGCTGGGCCTGCCCCGGGCCGATATCCTGGACTCGGTCCGGGACTGGCCCAGTTCGTGCGGGCAGGACGGCTGGGCAGCGGTGGACCGCACCGCGCGCCTGCTCACCACCGCCCGCGCGGCCGGCGCCAAGGTGATCTACCTGCACGCCACGCCACCCGAACTGGGGCGGTGGAACCGCAAGCCCGCCAAGAAGCTGGCCACCCGGCCCGACGGTCCGGATCCGAACGACATCGTCGCCGAGGCAGCCCCGCAGGCCGGCGACATCGTGCTCACCAAGATCGGCCCCAGCGCCTTCCACCAGACCCCGCTGGACACGGTCCTGCGCAGCGGCGGCTACGACACCGTCCTGGTGTGCGGCGAGGCCACCAGCGGCTGTGTACGGTCCACCGTGGTGGACGGCTGCGTGGCCGGTTATCGGATCGGTGTAATCGGGGACTGCTGCTTTGATCGATTCGAGGCTAGCCACTGGGTCAGCCTGTTCGATATGAATCAGAAGTACGCAGACGTGATCGACGCCGACCAGGCCGAGCGGTATCTGACAGGAGCGGTATGAGCGAGACGGTGGCAGACCTCCGGCAGTGGCTTGAGGAAGCGGACAAGGCCGGTGAGTTGCAGACCATCCGGGGTGCGCACTGGGAGTTGGAGATCGGCGCGCTCGGACAGGTCAACTACCGGCGGGCCGCTCCGAAGGCGCTGATGTTCGACGACATCACCGGCTACGACGCTGGCCTGCGGGTGCTGACCAGCACCACGACCAACCCCCGGCTGCTCGGCTCGGTGCTCGGCCTTGGCTGGGGCAACACCGACTTCGACCTGATGGACACCCTCGCCACGAAGCCCGACGAGTGGATCCGAGGGGCAGCCGACTTCGCGCCGGTGACCGTGACCGACGGACCGCTGCTGTCCAACGTCATCGCGAAGCCGGACATCGACCTGCTGAAGTTCCCCGTGCCGCTGTGGCACGAGGGCGACGGGGGCCGGTACATCGGCACCGGCTGTGCCGTGGTGACCAAGGACTACGACACCGGCCGGATCAACCTGGGCGCCTACCGGATGCAGGTCCAGGACGACGGCCGCACCGCCACCGTGAACATCGAGCAGGGCAAACACGGCGCCCAGCACCTGCGCCGCTGGTTCGAGGCCGAGGGCCGCGCGCCGATCGCCGTGTCCCTCGGTCAACACCCCGCCTACCTGGTGGCCGCCGGTGTCGAGGTGCCCGGCGATGTGTCCGAGTACGGCTACGTCGGCGCCATGCAGGGTGCCCCCGTGCACACCATCGCCGGCCAGGTCACCGGGCTGCCGCTGCCCTGGGACGCGGAGATCGCCATCGAGGGCTGGGTCACACCGGACAACAAGCGCCCCGAGGGGCCATTCGGTGAGTGGACCGGCTACTACTCCGGTTCCCGCGAACCGATCCTGAACATCGACGTCGAGCGCGTCTACCACCGCGACGACCCGATCCTGCTCGGTGCGCCCCCCGGAAAGCCGCCGCACGACTACTCCTACATGCGCACGGTGATGAAGTCCGCGCTGATCACCGACTCGCTGCGGCGCACCGGTCTGCCCGGCCTGCGTGGCGTGTGGGCGCACGAGGCAGGCGGCGGGCGGTCGCTGCTGATCGTGTCCATCGAGCAGCGCTACCCGGGGCACGCGCGGCAGGCCGGTTACCTGGCGGCGCAACTGCCCAACGCGGCCTACATGAACCGGTTCACCATCGTGGTCGACTCGGATGTGAACCCGCGTGACCTGACCGAGGTCGTGTGGGCGATGACCGGCCGGACCGACCCGGCGATCGACATCGAGATCATGAAGCGCACGTGGGGCTCCCGCGTGGACCCGCTGACGCTGCCCGGCGAGGTGCCGTTCAACAACCGTGCCGTCATCGACGCGTGCCGGCCGTTCGAGCGGCTGTCCACCTTCCCCGAGGTGGCCGAGTCCAGTGAGGCGCTGATCGAGTCGGTCAGCCGCCGGTGGCCCGAGGTGCTGGGCTAGTGGCGGCCGAGGTTGGCGACCTGGCCGACACCGGTCCGGCGTTGGTTGCTTCGGCGCGGGCCGCCGACCTCGGCCAGTTGCGCGAGGACATGCTGTTCAGTGCCCTGCGCGGGGTGGACGGCAGTTCGTCCCTGGCGTTGGCGATCTTCCGTGAACTGGCCGTCGGCATCGTGGAGGGCAGGCTGCCACCGGGCCACGAGGTCAACTCGGCCGAACTGGCCCGTGAGTTCAACACGTCCCGCACGCCGGTGCGGGAGGCGCTGTTGATGCTGGAACGCGAGGACCTGGTGATCGTGCCGCCCCGCAGGCGGCCCTACGTCTCCGAGGTCGCGCTGGCCCAGGTGCGGGAGATCTACGAGATCCGCGCGTGCCTGTACGCGCTGGTCAGCGAACTGCTGATCCAGCGAGCGAGCGACGAGCAGATCGCCACGCTGCACGACTGGCAGGCGAAACTGGAGGCGGACACGCAGGCCGGTGACGTCGACGCCTACTTCTGGCACAACGTGGGTTTCCGCAACACCGAGGCCAGCCTGTCCGGGAATCGGGAGTTACAGCGCAGGCTCAGCTCGCTCGGCCTACAGATGCACAGGTTCCGGCACCTCAGTCTGTCGCTGCCCGGCCGGCTGCTGAACTCGCTGGCCGATCACGGGCGGCTGGTGCGGGCCTACGCGGATCGGGATGTCGCCATGGCGGTCGCGATCAGCAGATCGTTGGTGTGGCGCGGCTATCAGGCGATCGAGCGGTCCGGCCTGATGTAGTCCTGTTCGAGCGAGTCGGCCTTCAGTTGGCCGAACATCCAGCTGTAGCGCTGAAAGTCAGCAGGCCGGTCCCGGTACAGGCCGCAGTCGTCGACCTCGACGAACACGGTGGCGACGCCGGTGCTGGCCGGAAAGTGCAGCATCGTGAACGAGCCGGTCATCGCGGGGTGGGCGCCGGACGTGAACGGCAGGATCTGGAGGCTCACGTTCGGGCGGTCCGCGATCTCCACCAGGTGGTTGAGCTGGTCGCGCATGATGGCTGGGCTGCCGACCTGGCGGCGTAGCACCGCTTCGTTGAGTACGACGTGCAGTTTCGTCTTGGCCAGCCGCGCGGCCCGGGCGGCGCGGAACTTGACGTAGCGGTTCAGTTCGTCGTCGCCGATCTCCTTTGCCGAGGCGGCGCGCACGGCCCGGCAGTAGTCGTCGGTCTGCAGCAGGCTCGGCACGAGTTCGGCAGCGTAGATCGACATCTCGGTGGCCTCGGACTCCTCACCGACGAACCGCTCGAACCAGTCGGGCACGACGCCCACGAAGTCGGCCTGCCAACCACGGTCGTCGGCGGCTTCGCTGGCCAGCTTCAGCATCTGGTCCAGCGTGGGCGATCCGATGCCGTAGATCTGGCACAGCAGGCGAACCGTGCGCGGCAGGATCACCTGCTTGGCCGACTCGATACGGCTGATGGTGGCGCGGCTGAGCCCGGTGGCCGATGCGGCGGCGTCCATCGTGGTGAACCCGGCAGCCATGCGCGCCTCGCGCAGTTGGCGACTGAGCTGCCTGCGTCGAATGGCTGGTCCAACCTCTTCGGGCATCGACATGATCTCCCTCGTCTGCGGTAGGTGGCGCTCAGCCTGCCGCCTACCCGACCAGCGTGTCGAGCCTCATCACCCCATCGAGCGATCCATGGTGCACGTTACGTCGTGGACCGTCCATCATACGGCCTGCTGCGCGCCGTTGTAGGAGTTGATGTCTTTGTCGGCAACCTCGCCATCGACAGGCGCGCCACAAGTTTCAAGTCTCACTGAAGCGACGGGGAACATGTTGGAGTATCTTACGTCCACCTGTCCGCGCCACTCGTTGTCGCCGAAGCCGATAATGCCGGCATTCATATCGATATCAGGCCGCGCTGGGTAAAGTCGCTTGCCATCTCCTTCGCATCCGCGCTGGAAGGAGCCTCGGGCAGGGACGCATGGTCCTACCGCTGGGACCAATTGGTTGAAATCAGGTATGGTCGAGGCACCTACCTGCTTGTGCCGAAGACAGGGCAAGAAGTTCGATTGTCCATATTCGGTGGACGTATGGCTGTCCGCATTGAGGCCTTACTTGCAAACCGTGGTGCACCCATCACCAAGGGCCGCACTACTTTGTCCAATCCATTCCGAGCCAAGAAACCTCCAGCGCGGTAGTTGTCATCCGCCCGCGCCGTTCTCGGTCTCCCAGCGCAGCAGGTCGCCCGGTTGACATTCGAGCACCTCGCACAGCGCGGCCAGCGTCGCGAAGCGCACCGCCTTGGCGCGGCCGTTCTTGAGTACCGCAAGGTTGGCGGGCGTGATCCCCACACGGTCCGCGAGTTCGCCGACGGACATCTTCCGCTTGGCCAGCATCACGTCGATGTCGACGGTGATCGGCATCAGATCACCTCGTCCAGTTCGGCCCGCAGCCGCACCGCTTCACTCTCGCGCGCGACGGCCTGGACGAGCAGCATCCGCAGTACGAGCACGATGAGCGCGACACCCAGGATGGCCACGCCGATCCCACCCATGATCAGGGTGACGCCAGGGTCGTCCCGCTGGCCCGGCGCGTTGACGATCGTGACCGCGAACCACACGAGGGCAGCCGCCACGATCGCGCCGATCACCATGTCCACGTATCGGAAGGCCGCGTCGGAGAACACGGTTCCGCGGCGCACCATCGTCACCAGGCGCCACACGCTGACCAGGGCGACCTGGACCGACACCATGCCCACGACGGCGATCACGCGGAACGCGGTCAGCGGGAGCGACCCGTCGTCCGGTTTGATGGCCAGCGCCACCACCATCGCTGCCTGCACGAACAAGGTGCCGGCGAACACCAGCACGAGCACGACCCGCAGCGCACGCACCGTCAGCTTTCCCATGACGCGTCCTTCCATCGAATTACGATGGAAATCTATCGACTTTCGATAGGCGAAGCAAGGGGCACGCTCAGGCGAGTTCCGCTCGCAGGAGTTGGGCACCGCCTGCCATCGCGCGCATCTTGCCTTCCGCGGACGCCCTGGGCAGGTACTTCATCCCGCAGTCGGTGGCGATGGTGATCCGGTCCGGCGAGACGAAGTCGAACGCCCTACGGGTCCGTTCGGCCACGACTTCCGGCGTCTCGATGTTGGGCGTGGACAGGTCGATGACGCCCAGGATGATCCTCTTGTCGGCCAGGTCGACCAGCACACCGAGATCGAGCCCGGACTGCGCCGTCTCGATGGAGATCTGGTCGGCTGGGCAGCCCGCCAGTTCCGGCAGGAACGAGTAGCCCTCGGGCCGCTCGTGGATGATCGCCGCGTAGCCGAAACAGATGTGCACGGCGGTCGTGCCGGTGATGCCGTCCAGCGCGACGTTCAGCGCTGCCAGGCCGTAGGCGCGGGCGGCGTCCGGGCGGGCCTGCATGTACGGCTCGTCGATCTGCACGATGTCGGCGCCGGCCGCGAACAGGTCCACGATCTCGTCGTGCACGGCGGCCGCGTACGCCATGGCGGCGGCTTCGGCGTCCGGGTAGTGGTCGTTCTGCGCCTGCTGGGACATGGTGAACGGCCCGGGCACGGTCATCTTGATGGCGCGATCGGTGTGTGCCCGCAGGAAACGGACATCATCGACCTCGATGGGGTGCGGCCTGCTGATCGGGCCGACGATCCTGGGCACCGGGTTCGGGTGCCCGCTGCGGTCCAGTGCCGTACCAGGGTTGTCGACGTCGACCCCGTCCAGCGCGGTGGCGAAGTGGTTGGAGTAGCTCTCCCGGCGGATCTCCCCGTCGGTGAGGATGTCCAGTCCGGCGTCCTCCTGCGCCCGGATCGCCAGCCGGGTGGCGTCGTCCTGGGCCTGCGCGAGGAACTCGGGCGCGACACGCCACAACTCCTTCGCGCGGACCCTCGGCGGGAACCGGCCGGCCAGCTTCGAACGGTCGATCAGCCAGTCGGGTTGGGCGTAGCTACCCACCAGCGACGTCGGCAGCAGCGGCGACAGCGGCACGAGCAACTCCTCGATCTCAGGCGAACGACCTCGGCGCCCAGCAGCCTAATCTGCCGTCACCGGCCGACAGACGGCGAGTTCGCCGGAGCCCGACGGCTGGCCCGGGCGGTCCGTGCAACCTTCCTGATCCCGGCCGCGTGAGAAGCGGCGGAAGGGGGCCTCATGCGCCGAGACGACGAAGAGCGGTTCCGCGAGTTCGCCACGCAGCAGGCGGCGCCGATGCGTCGGTGTGCCTACTTGTTCTGCGGTGACTGGCATCTTGCCGAGGATCTCATGCAGACCACGCTGGTCAAGATCTACCGCTCCTGGCCCAAGGTCGTCGCGCGGGACTCGATGGGCGCCTATGCCCGCACTGTCCTGCTCCGCACCTGGCTGGACGAGAAACGACGGCCGTGGCGGCGGTCCGAGGTCGGGCACGCCGACGTACCGGACCGGTCGGACGGCTCGCCGGGAGCCCGACGAGGAGGCGGTCCTGTCGTGGCAACGGAGCCTGGTGCACGGGGCACTGCTCAAGGTGCCGCCCCGGCAACGTGCCGTGCTGGTGTTGCGCTACTTCGAGGACCTGTCGGTCGCGCAGACGGCGGCCGTCATGGGATGCACCGAGGGCACCGTGAAGAGCCAGGCGGCCCGCGGCCTGGACAACCTGCGCACCGCGATGAGCACCACGGCAACCGGGAGGGTCACGTCATGATCGAACAACAGCTGAAGGCCGGACTCGACAGCGCGCTGGCCGACGAGCCACCGCTGGCCTTCGACGCGGACCGGCTGATCGCCACCGCGCAGCGGCAGAGCCAGCGGCGCAGGGCGCTGGCCGGCGTCGGCGCGGCCACCGCCGTCGTCGCTGTGGCGGCCGTCGCGGTGCCTGTCCTGCTGCACGGTGAGCCCCGCGTCGTCGTCGGCTCGCCCGGTGTCATCTCCACGGCTCCGCAGACAAGTGCTCCTCGGTATCCGTGGCCGCCGTCCGGCACACACCCGCGCACGGTCGACACCACGCAACTGAACTCGTTGACCAACACGTGGACCCACGAACTGCGGCGCGTGTTCCCCACCTTGGTGCCCGATGCCAGGGACGTCTCGGTCCAGCAGTGGGACCATCAGGTGACCGACGCGACGCCGACCAAACGGAACTTCACCGACACGTTGGTCCGGTTCACCGTGCGCGGTGCGCCGACCGCGGTGTCGATCGAGGTCTACGCCCCCGGCGCCGACCAGACGGGGCCGAATGCGCGGTGTGCGGTTGCTTCCTCGCATTCCCTGGCTTCCAGCGCACAACCGCCCCCCGGCGTGGCGGTGCCGCCCGACACGTGCCAGATCAGCCTGCGCGGCGACACGGCACTGGTGCGGGAGACGGCGACAGCGGCCGTGCCGGACACGAGCACACCGACATCGACGCTCCCCGCCCTCCTGTCGGTCACCCAGTTCCGCGCGGATGGTTCTGTGGTGAGTGCGACCGCCTACAACTACGACCCGGCCGGCGGGCCCGACACCACGATGGCCCGGCCCGCGCTCACCACCACACAGCTCACCACCCTGGCGACCGACCCCGACCTCGGTTTCTGAGCACGTCGTGCGCGACCAGTTCGGCGACGGATCCCGGGACGCGACTATTTCGGACAGTCACCGAGTCCGGCGAATCGTGCTCCGGATTCGCGGTGTGGCCCCGAGACCGTCACACCAGCGATATATGCGTTCCGCTGACAGAAACATCGTCCAGGTACTGCCCACGGGCAATGAGCCCGCTTAGATCGACCTTCTGCTCATTCAGCTATTGACGTGGTTTACCGCCAGTGTCAAAATTCCCCTTGTCATCCTCAGTTCGTTTCGCTGAGCGGAACGAAACGGAGCCGTATCTGATCTGTGCGGCGCGTATTCGCGTAATGCCGATTCGGACCGGCTACGACGCCGGTACATCACTTCCACCGGCACGAGGAGCCCCGATGACCCATCGATTCAGAATGAGACCCCGCCGCTGGCAGCTGTTGACGCTGTTCGCGGCCACAGCCGCGGCGAGCGCCCTGATCGCCGTCCCGATGGCGAGCGGCGCGGCGACCCCGCAGGCCACCGCGACCAACGTGGTGACGACGACGCACGTGGCCGCACCGGTCCTCCCGGTGGTGTCGTGCGCCAGCCTGACCGCCGACGACCTCAGCACCCTCAAGGACGCGCCCACCTCGATCACGAGCGCCAGGGAGGTGGCGGCCACCAGCACGACGCCGGCGTACTGCGACATCCTCGGCTACGTTGCCCCGCAGATCCAGTTCGAGGTGCGGTTGCCACTCGCGACCTGGAACGGCGACTTCTTCCAGACGGGCTGCGGCGGCTTCTGCGGCTCGATTCCGATCAGCTCGTGCAGCGCCTCACTGAGCTCGAACTTCGCTGTCGCGGCCGAGAACAGCGGGCACGTGGGCACCGACGGACTGTGGGCGTTCAACAACCGCTCGGCCGAGATCGACTTCGGTTACCGGTCGCCGCACGTCGTCGCGTTGGCCTCGAAGGCATTGATCAAGGAGTTCTACGGGCAGGGCCCGCACTACTCCTACTACGACGGCTGCTCGACCGGCGGCCGTCAGGCGCTGTCCGAGGCACAGCGGTACCCGCACGACTTCAACGGCATCGTCGCGGGTGACCCGGCCATGCAGCAGAACTACCTCGCCCCGATCTCCCAGGGCTGGGTCGAGCGGGTGAACCGCGACAAGAACGGCAACCTGATCCTCACCGACAGCCAGCTCCCGCTGATCCACAACGCGGTGCTGGCCGCCTGCGACGGGATCGACGGACACCTCGACGGCGTGCTCGACGACGCGTCGAAGTGCCACTGGAGCCCGACGACACTCACCTGCAAGGCCAACGAGGACCCGACCCTGTGCCTGACCCCTGCGCAGGTCAAGGTGGCCGAGGACTTCTACAGCGGACCGAAGAACTCGCGCGGCCAGGTGCTCATGCCCGGCCTGCCGCTCGGGTCGGAGCTCGGCTGGGCAGGCACCGACATCGGCACGAACACCACCCTGTCGGGTGCGGGCGGCTTCGCGACCCAGGTCCTGCGCTACCTGGCGTTCCAGAAGGACGCTGGTCCGACGTACGACATCGACGACTTCAACCTGAACACCGACATCCCGAAGCTCGACTACATGGCCAAGATCTTCAACGCCACCAACCCCGACCTGACGGCGTTCAAGGCCGCGGGCGGCAAGCTGATCCTGTACCACGGCGGCGCCGACCCGCTGATCTCGCCGCAGGACAGCGTCAACTACTTCAATGACGTTCAGAAGCTCATGGGTGGCACGAACAAGACCGGATCGTTCTTCCGGTTCTTCGTCCTCCCTGGCGTTTTCCACTGCACCGGTGGCGCCGGTGCCGACACCGTGAACTGGATGAGCTACATCCAGGCCTGGGTCGAAGGCGGCACTGCCCCGGCGAGCATCACGGCCACGAAGGTCGCCAACGGTACGGTGACGATGACCAGGGTCCTGCGGCCGTACCCGCAGTCCCCGCTGCAGTAGGCAATCCCCTGCTCGGTCTGCCGGCCGGTCGTGCGCGAGCGCGACC
>DASXYT010000158.1:0-7482 GCA_036502345.1 Pseudonocardiaceae bacterium
GCCGACTGCACCAGCACGTCCTGCATCGCTGTCGCCGCGATGACGAGCAACGTGCTGTGGCTGTTCGGGCAGGGACCGGCAGGGCGGCTGCGACCGTCGGTGGCCAACTGGCAGACCTACTACCCGCGGCACTGAACGTTACGGCTGGCGTCCCAGGTCAGCGTGAGGATGCGCCGGGTTTGCCCGGACCCGATCGACGGGCCATACCGCTCCGGCTAAAGTCACAGGGCTGTCTTGCCGGAGCAAGGGATCGGACCGCCAGGATGTCAGTCACCAGCCCGACCGTGTTGGACGACACCGGTCCGGAGGGCTCCGCCGACCAGCCAGCACCGGACGTGGAGCCACAGCGTCCCGCCTGGCACGGGTGGACCACGCTGGGCACCGGGCTGGTGGTCGTGCTCGTGTTCGCCATCCTCGCCTACCGCAACCGCTGGATCAGCGACGACGGGCTGATCGTGGTCCGTGAGGTGCGGCAGATCCTGGCCGGCAACGGCCCCAACTACAACCCGTTCCAGCGCGACGAGGTGGACACCAGCGCGTTGTGGACGTGGCTGCTGGCCGCCGTCGCCGTCCTGTTGCGGCACGACATCGCGACCGACGCCGTGGTGTTCGGCCTGGAGTGCACGATCGCCGGCCTGCTGTTCGGGTTTGCCGGCGCTGTCCGGTTCCAGCGCTCGCGTGGCACCGACGGCCTGCTCGTCCCCGCCGGTCTGCTGATCCCGGTCGGTGTGGTCGCGTTCTGGGATTTCGCGTCGTCCGGCCTGGAAACCGGCCTGAGCATGCTCTGGCTCGGGGTCACGTGGTGGCTGCTGACCGGCGTCACCGAGCGCAGCGGCTGGCGCAGACTGGTCGTGGTCGCGGTGTTCGTCGGGCTCGGACCACTGGTCCGGCCGGACTTCGGGCTGGTCACGGTCGTGTTCGCCGTGGCGGTGTTGATGATCAACCGGCCGAGTTGGCTGCGTGGCCTCGGCTACTGCGTCGTTGGCGCCGCCCTGCCGGTGGGCTACGAGATCTTCCGTGCCGGCTATTACGGCCTGACGGTGCCCGCTCCCGCGCTGGCCAAGGAGGCCTCCAGCGGTTTCTGGACCCGCGGGGTGGCCTACTTCAACGACTTCCTCAGTTCCTACCAGCTGTGGATTCCGCTGGTGGTGATCGGTGTCGTCGTGGTTCGGATGCTGAGCCGGACTGCGGTGGACCGGCGGACAGCGCTGACACTGGCCGCGCCCGTGGTGTCCGGGGCACTGCTGGGCATCTACGTGGTGTGGGTCGGCGGCGACTACATGAGCGGCCGGATGTGGGTCCCGGTGGTGTTCGCGCTGCTGCTGCCGATCATGGTGATCCCGGTCGGCGCGCTGTACCGCACCGAGACGATCGGTGTCGCGATGCTGCTGGTGTGGACCGTGCTGGCCGGCACGTTCGCCAGGACCCCGTACCAGGGTGAGCAGTTCGGCGCCGACGGCGTCACCAACGAGCGCAGCTACGAGGCGATCGCCTACGGCGAGGCCAACCCGACGGACAGCGCGTCGCGGCTCAAGGGCAACAACCTGCAGCCCGTCCTCGCGCAGTTGGAGGGCACCGGCAACCGACTGCTCGTGATGAGCAGCGGCGTGGCGGCCAACGGCGCCCTGTGGACGATCAAGCTGTCCGACGCGGTGCCGGACAAGACCGGGTTCTTCTACGACAACATGGGCATCACCGACGAGGTCGTGCCGCTGGACGGCACCGTGGTCGACGTGAACGGCCTGGCCACACCACTGGCCGGCCACCTCGAACTCGGCCCGCGTGGCCGGGCCGGGCACGAGAAGTGGCTGCCGGCCGCGTGGGTCATCGCCGAGTACGCCGACCCGGCCGCGATCGCCACCATGAAGGACAACGCGGACGTGACGAAGGCCCAGGTGCTCGCCGCGCAGCACGCGCTGACCTGCGGTTCACTCAAGGAACTGATGGACTCGGTGAACCAGCCGATGAGCGCCAACCGCTTCCTGGACAACCTGACCGGCGTCGTCTCCCGCACCAGCCTGCGGATACCGGCCGACCCGTTCGCCGCCGAGAAGAAGTTCTGCGGCTAACCGGCGATCAGGGTGACCACCAGGGCCACCGCCGCCGGCAGGACCTGGACGAACAGGATCCGGCGGCTGGCGGTGGCAGCGCCGTAGATGCCGGCCACGATGACGCAGCACAGGAAGAACACGGCGAACTGCTGGCCGGTCGCGCCACGCACGATGAGCGACCAGATCAGGCCGGCGGCCAGGAAACCGTTGTACAGCCCCTGGTTCGCCGCCAGCGTCGACGTGTCCCTGGCGAACTCCTCCGTGGTGCCGAACGCGGCCCGCGCCCTCGGCGTGCGCCACAGGAACATCTCCAGGACCAGGATGTAGCAGTGGATGAGCGCCACCAGGGCGATCAGCACGTCGGCCGCGATCCGCACCTGTTCCTCCTCACGCCGGCGATGATCGTCGCGCAGCCTAGCGGGCCGGTGCCGCCTGCCGCTGGGCGAACGACCGGCCGGCCAGCACGGTGGCCCGCAGGCGGTCGAGCGCTTCGAGCCGGGCGCCGGCCAGCGCCGGTTCGCCGGTCACCTGCGCGGCCTGGACCGGGATGTCTCGCGGGAGGTCGGCGGTGGCCGTGGCGATCGCGTCGAGCATGCCGGGCCGGCTGCCCCATGCTCCGCCGATGACGATGCGCTGCGGGTCGGCGAGCGCTACGACCGCGGCCAGGACGCCACTCACCGCACGGCCGATGACGTGATGTGAGGTGGTGTCGGCCAGCAGTCGGTGCACGTCGATGGCCGTCGAGTGGGGCTGTCGCAGGCCGAGTTCGCCGAACACGTCGATGAAGCGGATCGCCTGACCGCTCGGGCCCTCGGTGATCAGGTGCGCGATCTCGCCCGCGAGTCCGAGATGGCCGCGCCTGACCTCACCGTCGCTGACGATCGCGCAGCCGAGTCCCTCACCGAGGAACAGGTAGGCGAAGTCGTCCGGGGTGGGGGCGTTGTCCCGCTCGGCGCGCGCGGCCCAGTTCACGTCGTTGTCGACGGTGATCGGTCCGTCGACGTGCGGCGCCAGGACCGTGCCGGGGTCGAGTTCGCCGAGCAGGAACGGTGCGTCCGGCAGGTGGACCAGCTTGCCGGTGTGCCGGTCCACCGGGTCGGCGGCGCTGACCACGGCCAGGCGCACAGGTCGGGCCACGGCTCGGAGGGCGGCCGCGATGTCGTCCGGCCTGGCCGGCCGGTTGATCACCTGCTCCGCCCGGGACACGATGTCGCCGTGGATGTCGACGCACTCGGCCACGACGCCTTCCGGGGCGATGCTGACGGCGAGCGCGACGCCGATGTCGTCGGTCAGGGCGTAGTACGAGCCGACCCGGCCCCGACCACGGCCGCCGGCAGTCCGTTCGCCGGTGTCCACCAACTGCCCGGCCTCGGTCAACCGGCGCACGCTCTCGCCCACCGTCGGTTTCGAGATGCCGGTCTCGGTGGCCAGTTCGGCGCGGGTCAGACGCCGGTGCCGCATCAGCGCGCGCAGGACGTGCTCGTCGGTCAGGGACCGCAGGAGTTCCAGCGACGGCTTGGCAGGATCCACGCCGTCATTCTAGGCAGGAGCCTTGCCCAGAAAGGCGCGACACGCTACCGTCGTTGTAGGTAAGGAGACCTGACCAGAAGGGAAGCGCCATGCCAGTAACCCTTCCTGCGTTGCCGCACTGGGAAACGGTGCCCGAGGACCTCGCGGCCGCGACACGTGAGGTCAAGGCGGCGCTCCGGGCCAGGATCGCCGCGTCCGGCCGCACGGTGGAGGAGGTCTTCGGCGTCGTCGAGCAGCAGGTCAGGGCGGAGGTCGAGGCCATCACCGCGGCACGGGAGCTCGGCCAGGAGATCTGGCCGGTGATCGACTACGCCGATATCGCCGCCGGCACGGTGTCCGCGCAGGCACTGGCGCTGCTGCGCCGCCGCGGCTGCCTCGTCGTGCGCGGGCACTTCGACCGGGAGCAGGCGCTGGGCTGGGACCGCGACATCGTGGACTACGTCGAGAGCAACAGGTTCTTCGAGAACTACCGAGGCCCCGGCGACGACTTCTTCGCGAGTGTCGGCTCGAAGCCGGAGATCTACCCGATCTACTGGTCACCGGCCCAGATGCAGGCCCGCCAGCACGAGCGGATGGCACGCGTCCAGGGATTCCTCAACGGCCAGTGGCAGCACGAGTCCGAAGGCACCCGGTGGTTCGACCCGAGCCGCGATTCGCTGTACCCGGACCGCATCCGCCGCCGCCCGGAGGGCGCCGACTCGGCCGGCCTCGGCACCCATCTCGACCCCGGCACCCTCGACCTGTGGCTGACCGAGGCCTACCAGCAGGCCTTCCGACACCTGTTCGACGGCACGGTCGAGCAGTACGACCCGTGGGACGCGGCCTACCGCACAGCGGGTTCGCAGTACCCGGGAACGACGATGTGCTCGGCATTCCGCACCTTCCAGGGCTGGACCGCGCTGTCCGACATGGCGCACGACCAGGGTGTGCTGCACACGGTCCCGATCGTCGGCGCCATGGCCTACCTGATGCTGCGCCCGCTGCTGGCCGACGTGCCCGAGGACGACATGTGCGGGGTCACCGTCAACCAGGTCTTCCCGGCCAACGAGAAGTGGCACCCGCTGCTGATGGAGGCGCTCAGCGGCATCCCGGACGTCCGGGCAGGCGACTCCGTCTGGTGGCACTGCGACCTGATCCACAGCGTCGCTCCGGTCGCGCGCCAACAGGGTTGGGGCAACGTCATGTACATCCCCGCCGCCCCGTGGTGCCCGCGCAACGAGCGCTACGCGGCCGACGTGCGGGACGCCTTCAGCACCGGCTCCAGTCCCAGTGACTTCCCGGCCGAGCACTACGAACGTGACTGGCCCAACCGCTTCTCGGCCCAGGACCTCAACGACACCGGCCGTCGCGGCCTGGCCTGGCCGAACGGGGCCTGAAGGTCAGTAACCGGGGATGTTGCCGCTGCCGCCCGAACCCGTGGCAGCCGTCGGGCTGGGTGACGCGCCCGGCTGCACTGCCGCCTTGCCACCGGTCGGCGTGACCGCCCACCAGATGTTCTGGAACGCCTGCCCCTTGATCTGGCCCTGCGAGGCGTCGCCGGTGAACTCGTACAACGGCCAGCCGTCCAGGGTGAGCTGCTTGCTGCCGTCCGCCCTGGTGATGGTGCTGACGGCCGACGGGTCGACACCCCGGATCTGCAGCGAGCCACTCGGTGCCAACACAGGCGGCCAGACCGAAGCGCAGCTGCCGGTGCAGTTCGACTTCGGCGGGTTCGCGGTGTCCTTGTCGTACCGGTACACGGCGTGACCCCTCGAATCCACCACGACATCGCCGAGGGTGGCGGACTGGATCGTGGACAGCGCGGCGGTCTGCAGGTCCGCGGGCTGAACGTCGGTTTTGGTACTGCTGCCGCATGCCGCCAACACCACCGCTGCCATGCCGCCGGTGATCACCATGGCCAGGTGGTTGCCGCGCTTCATGTCGTGTGTCTCCTCGATGTCCCGGGGTGACCCGACACTACGTTGGGCCGGGTCACGACTGAGTACGGCCCGTGACGGCCAGAAGTTCGTGATCGGCGTACAACGCTGCGATAACATCACTCCCTGCCGTGACCTGTCGCTGCTGGTCGGCGCAGACGACGAGATGAGGGTGTGATCGTGTTCGGCGCCGACGTGGCCGGCAAGAGTTCCGGTCTGCTACGCGGTTTCCGCCGCCCACCGGTGGACGGTGACGCTTCTCCTGACGACGACGATCCGGGCCAGGGCAGTGAACTGGCCGGCCGGGTGTTGTCCGTCGCGTCCGTACTGCCGGCACTGCTGGCCACGTCCTGGGTGGTGGCCGCGTTCCCGTTGGCCGCGCTCGGCCAGTTCCGGCCCGTACTCGTCGTGCCGCTCGCTGTGCTGGTCGCCGCCGTACTCGTGCCGCTCGGGCTGAGCCTGCTGCGCCGGTCCTCGGTGACCATGCGCGGCCCGTGGTGGTCGGTGGCCGCGACCGGTGTCATCGCGGTCGGGTTCACCGTGTTCGCGGCGCTGAGCCACAGTGAGCACGTCATCCCCCGCCGGGACGCGGGCTCCTACGCTCAGATCGGCTACTGGCTGGCCCACCACACCGGCACCGTCTACCACGTGCCGCTGGCCGCGTTCGGCTCCTCGCCGGGCACGCTCGGCTTCGCCAGTCCCGCCTTCTACCAGCACGGCGCCAGCGTCGTCCCGCAGTTCATGACCGGCTGGCCGACGCTGCTGGCCGGCGCGGACTGGGTCGGCGGCTGGACGGGCCTGTTGCTGCTGCCCACGCTGGTCGGCGGCTGCGCGATCCTGGCCGTCGGCGGGCTGGCCGCCCGGCTGGTCGGACCCGCGTGGGCGCCGCTGGCCGCGCTGCTCACCGCGGGCGCGTGGCCGGTGCTGCGCGCGTCCCAGGAGACGCTGTCCGAGCCGATCGCGCTGCTCACCCTCGCGGCCAGCACCTGTCTGCTGGTGGATCTGGTGCTGGCCCGCAACGCGACCGACCTGCGCGGGCCGATCAACCGGCACTGCTTCGCGCTCGGCCTGCTGCTCACCGCGGGCGAACTGGTCAGGGTGGACTTCGGCGTCGACTTCGCGTTCGTGCTGCCCGTTCTCGGCTGGCTGTGGCTGACCAGGCGGCCGGGTGTGCTGCCGTTCCTGGCCGGGTCGGTGCTCGGTGGTGCGCTCGGTGTGCTGGACGGCGCGTTCGTCACCCGCACCTACATCAAGGTCAACTGGTCGTCGGTGCGGCTGATGCTGCTTCTGCTCGTCCTCATGTCGGTGGCCGTGGTGGTCGGCGTGCTGCTGGTACGCAGGCACGGCCGCCGATCGCCGAGGGAACTGGGCTGGTGGCATCGCGTGCCGGCGGTCGGCGCTGTCGTCGTGGCGCTGGTCGCGATCGGACTGTTCGTCCGGCCGTACGTGCTGATCGACCACTCCACCACCGATCCCGGTGTGCGCTCCTACGTCGAGTTCATGCAGCGCTCGCTCGGCCTCGCCGTGGACGGCAGCCGGGGCTACGCGGAGCAGAGCCTGCGCTGGGTCTCGTGGTACCTGGGCTGGTCGGCTGTGCTGGCCGCCGGCATCGCCGCCGTGTACCTGACGTACCGGGTGCTGCGCGGTAGGGACCTGCGGTGGCTGCCGGTGCTGCTGATCTACCTGTGCCCCACCGTGCTGGTGCTGCTGCGACCCGGGATCACGCCGGATCACCCGTGGGCCGACCGGCGGCTCGTGGTCGAGGTGCTGCCGTGTGTCGCGCTGCTGGCCACGTGGACGACGGCCGCGATCGCCAGGTGGGCCAAGCGGCAACGGCTGGTGCACTGGGTGCTGGTGCCGATCGTGGTGGCCAGTTTCGTGGTGCCGATGGGCATCGCGCTGACCCCGGTGGCCGTGCAGCGCACCGAGCAGGGCGAACCGGCCGCCGTCAGCCGGGTCTGCGGTGCGCTGGGCCCGAAGGACAC
>DASXYT010000159.1:0-22707 GCA_036502345.1 Pseudonocardiaceae bacterium
TGGCGCGCCAAAGGCCTAAGGAGCGATGTCCGGGCTGGTGCCGGCCAGCTCGCCCTGCTTCGGGTCGACATCGCCTGCCGCGCCGGTGACCACGAAGGCACCGTCGTCGGTCTGGTAGGCGGTCTCGTAGCCGCGGGACACGCCGACGATCGCCGGGCTGGTGCCGGGCGCCATTGCCCGGCCCTGGTCCTTACCCCCGACCGCTGAGCTGAGCGTCCACAGCGTCCCGGTGTTCGCCTGGAACGCGACGCCCCAGCCGCCACCGGACACCGCGATGCTCGGGCTGGTCCCGGCCGCCATGCCGAGACCACGGCTGATCCCACCCGCGGACGTCGTGAACGTCCACAGCAATCCGTTGTTCGCCTGGAACGCGATCATGAAACCGCTGGTCGGCAGCGCGGTGAGGCTGGGGTTGGTGCCGGCGGTCATGCCCAGCTTGAGCGTGCGAGCGGTGGCTGTCGACCCCTGGTACACCCACAGGGCCGTCGTGTTCGCCTGGAACGCGATCTCCGCGCTGCCGTTGGCCAACTGCGTGATGCTCGGACTGGACCCCGAGTTCATGCCGAGGGCGAGACTGTTCGCGGCGCCCGACGATGACGTGTATGTCCACAGTGAGCCGGTATTGGCCTGGAACGCGACCATGAACCCGCCACCGGACAACGCGGTGATGCTCGGACTGGTGCCGGCCATCATGCCGAGCGCCGTGTTCTTGGTGCCGCTCGGTCCGGTGACCATGAGGAAGCCGTTGGTGGCCTGGTACGCGGTCTCCGCGCCACCGGACACCGGGACGACGCTCGGGCTGGTGCCGGCCATCATGGCCTGCTTCAGCGGCACGTCACCGGTTCCCGCGTAGTTGTGCAGCGTGCCGTCGGCGGCCTGGAACGCGGCGTGCACCCCGGCCACGCCACCGGTGTAGGTGACGACGAAGTCGCCGGTGGCGTCGGCCGGCGTGGTCTTCGCGATGATCGAGCCACTGTTGTTGAACATGTCGACCGGCTGTGCGCCCGCGGCCACCAGGGCGTTGCCGTCGATCGTCGAGTCGGTGAACGACGCCGTGCCGAAGTCGGCCAACTGGGTCACCGAGGTGTTCAGGCTGGCCGCCTCGGCGACCACCTCGGCGCTGGCGTTGGTGGCGCCGGCCGGGGCGGCGGCCACAGTGGTCTGCGTCCAGTCCTGCGTCTTGTCGGTCAGCACCAGGCTGTACTGGCCGCCCGCGAAGCTGACCGTCGACGAGATCTGGTCGCCGGGCACCACAGGGACCGAGGCGTAGGTCTGCTGGCTGTTCGTGGGGAACGTCTCCCACCACGCGTAGTACTGCGGCGAGCCGGTCCGGCAGTCGACGCCGGTGCCGGTCTGCTCGACGGTGCCGTTGTTCCAGCCGTCCAGACCGACCCAGAAGGACACGATGCCCTTGGTGGTGCAGGTGACTTCCGGTTGGATCCAATTGGAGGTGACGCTGGTGTACGTGTCGCCGGTGGCTACGTAGCCCGCCCAGTTGAAGCTGCCGAGACTCGCGGCCGCGGTGGCGGACTGCGTGTGCGCCTGTGCGTGTACCGAATTCGGCACGATCTTCGCCGGCAGCGTCACCGCACCGACACCCGCGGAACTCACACCGTTGCTCTTGGGCATCGGCGACGCCTGCGCCGAGGCCATGCCGACCGATGTCGCGGCAAGCGCGACCGCGATGGCGGCCACGGACCGAGCTAAACGCACAATGCGCTCCTCAATTGTGGATGGCAATGCGGGCCACCGCGTCGGCGCGACGTCACCTTGCTGTCGACCCACCGACGTAGTCTGTCCCAGCCAAGCCCGGGAGGGAATCAGAACTGTGCATCATCACGGCCGTGTCGACAAGTTTCCGGTCGACGCGTGGGTGACATCGGACCCGACCGGATGATATTGCGACGCTTCGTCCGGGTTGACCAGATTGACCACTCGCCGCAGGGCGGCCACCAAGCGTAGCGGTTCGTCACCGTCCGTGTCCGGACGAGATGAACACCGCAGGCCCGGGCGCAATTCACAGTAATTGTGGAATTCCGTCAACAATGGTGATCGACTACCCGAGAAGCGGACCAGAAAGACGACTGGTCCGCATTCTTATCCGGTTTCCACGAGCATGCGGTCAACGGTGTATCAACAGCCCATTGCCAGGGCCCCGGGTGCCAGGTATAACTTTCTTTACAACGGAGATTAAGTCTTGTATCACGCGCCCACACGGCATGTGAAAGACCACTACGACCATTTGTCATGCCCGTCGACGAATCGACAGGCCCGACGCCTACCGGCCGAACAAATCAGGAGAAACACAACGATGCGCATCTCCCGGACCAGTGCGCTCCTGGCTGCGGCGTTACCCGTCGTCGCGGGCGCGGTCATGATCGCAACCACCCAGACCGCCAGCGCGGCTGGTGCCGCCTTCCCCGCCCACTACGCGGCCCCCTACCTGCAGATCAGCGACTCCGACGCAGGCGACCTCGCCGCCGACATGAACGCCACCGGCAACAAGTTCTACACACTGGCCTTCCTCACCCCTCGTTCCGGCTGCACCCCGGAATGGGAGGACGGCGGCGACGCCGTCGGCGCCTTCGCTCCGCAGATCAGTGCGCTGCAGGCGGCGGGCGGCAACGTGGCCATTTCCTTCGGCGGTGCGTCCGGCGGTGAACTGGCCCAGACGTGCACCACCACCAGCAGCCTCACCGCCGCGTACGCCAACGTCGTCAACACCTACGGCGTCAACCGGCTGGACTTCGACATCGAAGGCGGTGTCCTGTCCGACACCGCATCCACCGCCCGCCGGGACTCGGCACTGGCCGCCCTACAGGCGCAGAACCCCAACGTGCAGGTCGACTTCACCCTCGCCGTGGCCCCCACCGGTCTCCCCGGCCAGGAGATGAGCCTGCTGCAGGACGCCAAGGCCAAGGGCGTCAAGGTCAGCGTCGTCAACATCATGACGATGGACTTCGGTGACGGGCAGAACGCCCTGAACGACGCCCTGTCCGCCGCCCAGGACTCGGCGGCCCAGTTGGCAGGCCTCTACGGCATCACCACGGCCCAGGCCTACAACCGGCTGGGTCTGACCCCGATCGCCGGGCAGAACGACGACAACGAGAACTTCACCCAGGCCAACGCCGTCACCCTGGAGAACTTCGCCGCCACCAACGGTGTCGCCGAAATGTCCTTCTGGGAGGTCGACTTCTACGACAAGCCACTCGGCTACGCCTATACCCGTACGTTCACCAAGATCGGCGGCGCACCCGCCGGCGGTGGCGGCACGGTCACGACCGGCAAGATCACCGGTCTGGCCGGCAAGTGTGTCGACGTGGCCGGTGCGAGCACCGTCAACGGCACCAAGGTGGACCTGTTCACCTGCAACGGCACCAACGCGCAGAACTGGACGGTGGCCGCGAACGGCACCCTGCAGGCACTGGGCAAGTGCATGGACGTGACCGCGGCCGGCACCGTCAACGGTACGAAGGTGCAGCTGTTCGACTGCAACGGCACCGCCGCGCAGGTGTGGCAGCACACCGCGAGCAACCAGCTGGTCAACCCGGCGTCCGGGCGTTGCCTCGACGCGACCGGCCCGAGCTCGGCGGACGGCACCCCGCTGCAGATCTGGGACTGCACCGGCGGCACGAACCAGGCATGGGTCCTTCCGTAAGCACTCCACGTGGGAACGCCCGGTCCGCTTCGTGGACCGGGCGTTTTCGCGTTCAGAGCGAGCCGCTGGTCTCCTGGAGCGCGGCCAGCGTGTCCTCCAGCGCGACACCGAGCGAGCGCCGCAGGTCCGCGCTGCCGACGTCCATCACCAGCCGGGACGCGGCGTCGATGATCACGGCGACCTCGGCCAGACCGCCCTCGCGCCACGGGTGCGGGTCGGGATCGAGCTCCGGGTCGCCGCCACCCAGCCACCAGTTCGGGTGTGGCCAGGTGCCGCAGAAGTCGTCGAAGTCGATCAGCGAGCGGGCGATGCCGCCGAGCCGTTCCGCCGCCAGTTCCCGCTGCACGGCCCGGCCGACGCTGACCGTCCGCGCTGCGATCGCGGTGGCCGTCCTGGCGAAGGTCCCGCCGATCTGCTCGGGCAGGCCGGGCACCACGGCGCGCTGGATCACGGCGGCGAGCAGCACGTCGACCTGGTAGCTGTACCTGATTCGGAGCAACAACTGCCAGGGCACGGTGCCTGCTTCGGGCCAACCGTCATCCAACATCGGCGTTCCTTCCGGTCGGAGTGACCCGCGCCACCTACCAACAGGAGTGTGCTGGGCGCCGCCAGATACCGCTGGTTTCAGTCCCGGCTGACGATCAGCCGAAAGCCCGCGTCGAACTCGGCCAGATCGAGCAGTTGCCGATGCCTGTTGTGCCACTGGCCGCTGGCGAGGTCGGCGCGCAGCCTGCCGATCCCCCGGTCAGCAGCCGCCTGGTCGACCTGGGCGAGTGCCGAGCAGTTCCGCCGCACCACCGGATCGAGGTAGGCGGCTGGGCGGCGCCAGTGCGCCGGGAAGACACCATCGGTGAAGTCCCACGGCAGCAGCAGCGGGATGACCGTGTCGGCGCCGAGTTCGTGCGCGATGTCGTCGGCGGAGGGCCGGGACAGTTCGAGTGTCGCGATTTCCGGCACGTACTCGCGGACGAACCAGAACTCGGAGTGCCGGTGCGTGTCGTAGGCGAGGACGACCCGCAGCGGAGCCACCCTGCGCAGTTCCGCGAGGCCGCGCCGCCAGTCCGGCCAGTGGTGCACGGTCAACACAGCGAGCACGGCGTCGGCGGCGTCGGTCGGCAATGGCAGCGCCTCGGCGACCGCCCGCACCGCAGGCGCGGCACCGGCCGGGCGTTGACGGATCATCCCGGCGGAGGGCTCGACGGCCAGCACGGTTTCGGCAGGCTCGTAGGACCCGGCGCCCGCGCCCACGTTGATCACCGAGTCGCTGTCGCCGAGCGCCGCGTCGACGTGCACCCGCCAGCGGGGGTCGGTCCGGCGGCCCCGCGCGTAGTCGAGGCCGATGTCGTCGTACAACTGCATGTCAACCACCCAACAGGAAGCCGTAGGACACCGCGACGGCTGCGACCGTCGCGACAACGCCGGGCAGGGTGATCAGCGTCCGGCTCCTGCTCTCGCGGCTCCTGACCAGCCCGACGACGGCGCTGGCGAGCACCAGCACTGCGGTCGCGGCGGCGAAGTCGAACGTGTAGACGCGGACCTGAGCGGGCACGTCCGGCCGGCCGAGGCGGAGCGCGATCAGCAGCACCACGGCGGCGAACAGCACCGCGAAGACGGTGTTCGCGCCGAGCGCCCAGGTCAGCGGTAGCGGCCGTTCGCGGTCCTGGCGTTTGCCGGGGATGAAACTCCATGCCTGGTCACGGACACAGCGCTGGGCGTACCAGCCGCCGACCACGATCGCGAGGCCGGCGAGCACCGACACTGCTGGGTTGCGGGTGGCGAACCACAGCAGCCCGGCGACGCAGAAGGCCACGGACGGGTCGGTCAGCGTGGTGATCAGCCAGTACTGCAGGAACGGCCGGCGTGCCTCCGGCACATCGAGCGGGTGCACCAGGGACCGCACGGCGGGGTCCGGTAGGTGGACGAGTTCGTTCATGGCTGCCCCCTCCAGGGAACGCGGTCGATGTAGGTGCCGTTGGTGCCGGCTCTGCCGATCTCGTAGACCTTCTGGCGGGAGACGGCGAGGTGGGCAGCGACGGTGACGGCGCTGTAGTCGTCCAGCAGTTCCCGCACGGCGAGGGAACGGACGGCGGACGCGCGTGAGTTGAGGTGGGCGGCAAGTGCGCTGACCTCGGCCGCGATGAGAGCGGCCGGCAGCGGACCGCCGAACTTGTCAGCCCAGTCGGTGGCGCCGCTGGTGACGGCGGCGTGCAGCGCGTCGCCACCGTCGTCCAGCGCGGCGCGGACCAGATCGGGCGGGACGTCGTTGGCGACGAAGCGGTCCCGCACGGTGTCGAGTACGTCGGGTGGCCGGTGCGCGAGGGTCGCGGCCCACACATCCGTGTCATCCCCGGGTTGACATCGCATGCGTACAGCATGGCATGACTGTCAACCCAGGGATGACAGAATGTTCGTGCGGCGCGGGTGGCGGATTGCTACGTTCCGCCGATGAAACGAGTACCCGTGACCGGCACCGAGAAGAAGATGCTGCAGGTCAGCCTGGACCGGCATCGCGATGTCGTGGTGTGGAAGATCGAGGGCCTGGACGACGAGCAGGTGCGGCGCCAGTTGGTCCCGTCGGGGACGAGCATGCTCGGTGTGGTGAAGCATCTGGCAGCAGTCGAGTACGGCTGGTTCGGGCTGCAGTTCGAACGGGAACACGAGCCGCTGCCGTTCGACGAAGATGACGAGGACGCGGACTTCCGGGTGGGCGCGGGCGAGACCACCGAGGAGGTCCTGGCGTTCTACGAGCGGGCGAGGACGTTCGCCGACAAGACCATCGACGAGCTGGACGTGGACGCGACGGGAGCGGGCTGGGCGGACCGCGAGTTGTCACTGCGATGGGTGCTCATCCACATGATCGAGGAGACAGCGCGACACGCGGGCCACATGGACATCCTGCGCGAACTGGTGGACGGCACCGCCGGCTACCACCCAGGCGACTGACGCGCCCGGCTTGACTTTGAACAGTCGACTCGCCCGGCTTGAGCAGTCGCCTCGCCCGCTCCGGTAGCCGACTCGTCCCCACAGCCGGTCGACTCGCCCGCACAAACAGCCAAGTCACCAACCTGAGCAGCCAAGCTGCCACCCGGCGCGACGAACCGGCCGACCAAACCTGAACAGTCGACTCGCCCGCCGTAGTAGTCGACTCGCCGGCAGCAACAGGCGATTCGGCCGCCCGGGCGTTCGACTCGCCCGAGGCGGCGGTCGACTCGCCCGCGGTGGCAGCCGAGTCGGCAACGCGGACAGTCGACTCGCCAGCGTTGGCAGCCGGGCTGGTCCTGACGGCTACCCGGACGACCGAACCCGCCGACCTGGCCCGAATAGTCGACTCGCCCGCAGCGGCAGCCGACTCGCCACGCGGCGGTCGACTCGCCCGAGGCGGCAGCCGGCTCAGCCGCCGCAGTGCTCGACTCGCCCGCCGCAGTGCTCGACTCGCCCGCCGCAATGGTCGACTCGCCCCGCGCAGCGACCCGCTGGGCTCAGACGAACGCGCTCAGCCCCGTGATCGCGCGCCCGACGATGAGGCTGTTGATCTCACGTGTGCCCTCGTACGAGTAGATCGCCTCCGCGTCCGCGACGAACCGGCCGATCTGGTAGTCCAGTACGATTCCGTTGCCGGCGAACAGTTCCCGCGCCCACCCGACGACCTCGCGCATCCTGGTCGTCGTCACCACCTTGGCCAGCGCCGAGTGCTCGTCCCGGTAGTCGCCATCGTCCTGCAACTGGGCCAGCCGCACCACCAAGCCCAGCGACGACGTCACATTGCCGAGCATCCGCACCAGCAAGTCCTGCATCAGCTGGAACTTGGCGATCGGCCTGCCGAACTGCTCGCGTTCCTTCGCATAATCGAGCGCCAACTCGTAAGCGCCCATCATCACGCCGACCGCCTGCCACGCCACCCCACCGCGAGTCTTGCGCAGGATGTCGGCCGTGTTCCGGAACCCGTGTGCACCCGCCAGCCGGTTCGCTTCCGGTACACGGCAATCGGTCAACTCGATGTCGGCGTTCTGCACCGTCCGTAGCGCGATCTTGTGCTCGATCTTGGTCGCGACGAACCCGGGAGTGTCCTTCTCCACCACGAACCCGAGGACGTTGTTCTCCTCGTCCCGCGCCCAGATCACCACGAGATCAGCGAACGTGGCGTTGCCGATCCACCGCTTGCGGCCGTTGAGCACCCAGTCGTCGCCGTCGCGCCGGGCGGTGGTGCGCAGGCCGGCCGCCACGTCGGAACCACCGTCCGGCTCGGTCAGGCCGAATGCGCCGATCTTGGTCATGGCGGCCATGTCGGGCAGCCACCGCTCGCGCTGCTCCGAACTGCCGCACTCGGCGATGCTGCCCATCGCCAACCCGCTGTGCACGCCGAAGAACGTGGCCATCGAAGGGTCGACCCTGTTCATCTCCATCGCCAGGAACCCGGTCAGCAGACTGCGGGCCCCGCGATAGGCGAGGCCCGCGATGTCCAGGTCGGCAAAGCCCTTGATCAGGTCGAACGGAAACTCGGCCTTCGCCCACGACTCGTTCGCGATCGGCGCCACCTGTTCCCGTAGGAATGTCCTCGTGCGCCGCACGATCTCGCGTTCGTCGTCGGTGAGCAGGGTGTGGAAGTCGTAGAAGTCGCCGGGGTGTGCGTATTCAGCCATAGAGCTCATGATTCACGTCTGGCGCCGTGCCCGCCTCGTGCCCGATTCACCCGGGAGTGGGCCAACGCCAGCAGAATGGGTGACACCGGCAACGCGCATGCCGCGACCACCGAGAGCGCCGACAGGCCCAGCATCAGTGCCGTGACCAGTAGGGCAGGCACAGCAACGGTGAGGCACAGCGCGATGATCATCATGATCTTCGCCGACCTCGGCCGACTGAACAGCGCCGGGCGACGCAGTCGGATGCCGAAGCACCGCATACGCCGCCACGCCTTCGTGCGCTGCGACCCGAGCACGTCGAGCATCGCCACGAGTCGGCGGTCCTCCGACAGTTGCCGCTCGATCTCGGCAAGCCGGCGTTGTTCGTGTAGGGAAAAATCTGAGTAGTCCATAGCCCTCATCCGATCCGAGTCTCGCCGCCAGGACCGACCACCGGCCCACGCGTCGACGGATCAGTCGGGCGGATCCGAAGGCCGTTTTCCGGGGTAGGTTCACCTACTTCGGTATGGCCCTCGTAGTCCGCCACCAGCGCGTCCTCCCGCCGCCGATTGATCTGCAGGAGCGCGACGCTGTAGATCCCGGCCAGCACCACGAGCAGAACGCCGAACTGGATGAGGAACCGGGTCTGCGGGGTCGAGCCGACCCCGAGCACCGAGATCAGTGCGACGACTCCCAGCGTCAACAGGTGGAACAGCACCGCGACGAGGTTCGCGGCCGGACCGGCCGACGCGCGTTCCCCGGGTACCGACCGGGCGAGGTAGCGGCGTCCGCTGCTTATCAACAGCTGTCCGACGGCGATCACGATCACGACACCGACCACGATGAACAGCACTCGCTCGTTGTCCATGACGACCAGCTCCCTTCAAGGGCCATCGGTGGAGTACCCCCGGCCCGGAGCTGGAAACCAGCGACTTGAGCTGGGCGTCAGGTAGCAGACACCCAGCCCAGGTGCGCAAAGATCAAGTCACTCTCGGTATCGCGACCACCGGCTCGGCGGCCTCGTCGTCGTCGAGGGCGCCCTCCTCGCCGAGCATCGAGCCGATCCGCTCGACCGCCTCCGGTCGCCGGGCCTTGAGCGTGAACACCACGATCAGGCCGACCACGATCCAGATCAGCGTGATGTAGGGCGTCGCGTTCAGCGGTTTCGGCGGCGTCGGGTAGATCGACCCGTACAGCGCGGCGGCGAACAGGATCACGCCGGCCGCGGGCACCAGCAGGTGAGCCACGATGTTGTACTTCGCGTGGGTGCGCTTGAAGAACACGGCGCCGCCCACCAGCAGTCCGATGTAGACGACGATGACGGCCAGGGTGCCCAGCGTCGCGAAGAAGTAGTACACCGTCGTCGGCTGGCCGCCCAGGTCGTCGGTGCCGAGGCCGAAGCCGACGATCGCGGCCAGGACCGTGCTGACCACGGCGACGGTGACGGTCGCGTTCGCGGGCGTCTGGAACTTCGGGTGGGTCTTGCCAAGCCACGACGAGAGGACACCCTCCCGGCCCATCGCGTACAGCGTCCTGGTACCGGCCGTCGCACAGCCGACGCAGACGAAGAAAGCGGACAGCAGGGCACCGATTTCCACCAGTGTGCCCAGCGGACCGCCGACGAACAGCGTGGCGATGGTCTTCAGAGCGAAGCTGTCGGAACCGAACTTCGTCCCGTTGTCGACGCCGAAGCCGATCGCCATCGAGTACGTGGTCCACAGGTAGAACACGATCGCGAAGCCGACCGACGCGATGACCGCGATCGGGATCGCCTTACGCGGCTTGGCGGTCTCCTCACCGAAGTCGGCGGCGGTCTCGAAGCCGATGTAGGACGTGATGCCCAGGATGATGCCGTAGAAGACGCCGGAGAAGCCGCCCTTCACGGTGTGACCGAACGTGAACGGCGCCAACGTGTTGCCGTGCGCGCCACCCTTGGCGGTGGTCACGATGTTCACGATCAGGATGACCAGCACGGTGAGGCCGCCGACGACCAGTTGCAGCCGCGTCGTGACCTTGATCCGCACGATGGACAGCACGACCAGCAGCGCCATGCCGACGATGAAGAACGGGAACCACCAGTTGATCGACAGGTGCAGCAGGTCCGTCGCCAGGTACGCGACACCGGCCATGGTCATCGGTACGAAGCAGATCAGCCCGAACGCGTACAGCCAACCGGCCATGAAGCCCGCCGGTTTGCCGAGGCTACGGCTGGCGTACGTGTACGCGTAGCCCGCCGACGCCATCCGCCTGGTGAAGCCGACGACGACGAACGCCAGCGCGAGACACGCCACACCGCCGAGCAGGAACGCCAGCGGCGTCGAGCCACCCGCGATCAGCGCGACACCTGGCACGTTGAGCAGCATCGCCATGCCCGGCGCGAGGATGGAGATCGATATGGCGACGGCGTCGAGCGTGGTGAGGCTGCCCTTGGCCAATCGTTGGCCCGGCGCAGCGGGCAACTGACTCACTGGCTGGGGATCTGTGCTTGCCATCGGTACTCCCCGTGGAACGGACTCGACCGTCAACCGTCCACGAACACGGTCTGGTCGGTCAGTTGATAATCGAAGGCCAGCGGTGTGCACGAGTGGTCGAGCACCCAGCTCAGGAACCGCTGGTGCACCGGATGGCCCTGGTACGCGCGAAGCGTGTCCTCGTCGTCGAACTCCATGAAGAGCAGGTACTGGTAGCCCCGCGTGCGCTCGCCGGTGATGTCCCTGCCGAACCGCAGCGCCTTGATGCCGGGGATCACACCCGGCCACGCCTCGATCTGCCCGCGCATCTCCGCCGCGTCCTCCGTGGACAGTTCGCTCGGGTAGCTGAAGAGCACGATGTGCTGCAACGTCATCTCGGAAGCTCCATCAGTAGAACTCGAAGTACTCGCGCATCTGCCATGCGGCGGCTGCCGCGTCCTTGTCGTCGCTGTCCGCCAGCGCACTCTCGTACCTGGCGAGTTCGGAGCGTTTCATCATCAGGTAGTAGTCGATGAAGCCGGTGCCGAACCGCTCCCGGTAGAGCGGGTCGGCGGCCAGTGCGTCCAGCGCGTCGCCCAACGTGGTTGGCAGCGCCTGCGCTGCTGCCGCGTACGGGTCCGCTTCGACGGCGGCCGGTGGCGTCAGCCCGCGCTGGATGCCGTCCATCCCGGCGGCCAGGTCGGCGGCGAGGTAGAGGTACGGGTTGGCGGCCGGCTCGCCGAGCCGGTTCTCCAGGTGGGTACCGGAATCGCCGGGTCCACCCTGGACCCGGACCAGCGCGCCGCGGTTCTCCACCGCCCAGCAGATCCGGTCCGGCGCGAACGAGTACGGCGCGAACCGCGTGTACCCGTTGATGGTCGGCGTGGCGATCGCCGTCATGGCGGGTGCGTGCTCCAGCAGCCCCGCGACGTAGGACAGGCCGGTCTCGGACAGCACGTTCTGTTCGGACCGGAACACGTTGGCGCCGTAGCTGTCCACCAGCGAGCTGTGCAGGTGCCAGCCGGACGCGAAGAAGTTGGGCAGCGCAGGCTTGCACATGAAACTGGCCAGCAGTCCCAAGCGGGCGCAGATCTGCTTCACGGCGGACCGGAACATGATCATGGCGTCGGCGCTGGCCAGGCCGGCCATCGGCGAGAAGCTGAACTCCATCTGGCCGGGACCCCACTCGTCCTCCATCGCCCGTGGCATCAGGCCGATGGCGCCAAGTTGGTCGCGCAGCACGGTGAGCGTGTCGTTCACCGAGTCCAGCCGCACCTCGGACAGGTACTGGTAGCCCAGTTCGAACGGCTCGACCAGCGGGGTGGCCGCGGGTTGGCTGGTCTCGGTCAGGCCGATCGAACCGGTGGCCCGCCTGGTGATGTAGAACTCGACCTCCAGGCCGGTCACGTAGTTCAGGCCACGCTCGCCCAGCAGCGTCAACTGGTCACGCAGGATCCGGCGCGGATCCAGCGGCACGGGCCTGCCACTGGCGAAGTACGCGTCGCACAGCATCCACGCCGTGCTGTCCGCCCACGGCAGCACCTGGAAGGTGGCCGGGTCGGGCACGATCACCACGTCGGGGAACCCGGTGAACTCCTCGATGCCGAACCCGCCGCCCGCCGCGAACGCGGGCGGGAACACGTAGTTGCCGGTGTCCATGCTGTAGATGGCGCCGGAGAAGTCGACACCGTTGGTCAGCGCGGCGACAGCGGCGTGCGCGGAGAGGAACTTCGCCCTCGGCGAGCCGTGCTGGTCCACCACGACGACCCGCACGGTGTTGATGCCGAGTTGGTTGATTCGCTCGACCACCTCCGCGGCGGCGGCCTGCTGTGCCGGCGTGTGCAGGCCGTGCTCGGCGACGAAGCCGCGCCGCCCGATGCCGGCCGTGGCCGCTGGTGACGAGTCGCCCGTGCTCATGCGGTGCCCTCCCGTTCGCCGGTCGCGGGCGCTGTCTCCCGCGCGATCATGTCGGCGAGCAGTTCGCTCGCGGTGTTCTTCGGCTTCATCTCGGCGATGGTCAGCGACGTCTCGGTGCGCTGGATGCCCTCGATCTGCCACACGGAGTTGATCAGCAGGTCGCGCAGGTGGGTGTGGTCGCGGACGCGCACCCGGACGAGCATGTCGAAGTCACCGGTGACGAGCATGACCTCCTCGACCTCGGGCAGCGCGGCGAGCCGGGCCATGATCGTGCCCTGCTCGTAGCCCTGCACGGCGGTGACGGTGAGGTAGACGATCGTCGGGTAGCCCAGCGCGCTCCAGTTCAGCCGCACGCCGTAGCCGGTGATGACGCCCTGCCGGTGCAGCCTGGCCAGCCGGTCGGCCACGGCGGGTGGGGACATGCCCAGCTCACGGGCGAGGCTGCGCTGCGAGATCCGGGCGTCGCCGGACAGCAGCAGCAACAGCTTCAGGTCGACGGAGTCCAGTGGCACGCGCTCGGACGGCACAGCGGCATAACCGCCGATCGAGCCGAGCGGCCGGACCGGCGGGGCGCTGCCGTCGCCCTGCGCACCCACTGTCACTTTCGCCTCACTCACTTGTCACATGCACGAAATCGAGCCACAATCACCCGTGTTACGTAAGGCAATAGCGGCTAGTTTCCTGCCATATGTAAAACGTGTCAAGCAGGTGCAAGCTACCGACCGGGAGACCACCACCATGGGCGACCTCGCAGGACAAGCCGTGCGGGACGTGGCACAGGAGCCGATGAGCGCCGCGCGCTGGAGTGCGAGACTGGCCCAGCGGACGCGATCACAGCCGAACGCGATCGGCGGCATCCTCGCGCTCGTCAACGCACAGGGCATGATCAATTTCTCGGGCGGCTTCCCCGAACCGTCCCTGTTCCCCACCGAAGCGCTCGGCGACATCGCCACGCGACTGCTGGCCGAGGACGCTGCCGTGGCGCTGCAGTACGCGCCGAGCGAGGGCATCGAGAGCACCCGGCACGTCATCGCCGACCGGCTGCTGGAGACCGACGGCCACCGACCCGCCGACGACGAGCTGATGATCACCAGCGGCGGCATCGACGGTGTCACGCTGCTGGCCAAGAGCATGCTCGACCCCGGTGACGTCGTCGTGGTCGAGGAGCCGAGCTACCTGGGCGCCGTGGCGGGCTTCGCGGCGTACGACGCCCGACTGCGCGGTGTGCCGATGGACGAGCACGGGCTGGACGTCGACGCGTTCGCCGCACTGCTGGCGTCCTCGGCGACCCCGCCGAAGCTGCTCTACACGATCCCCGACTTCCAGAACCCGAGCGGCAGGTCGATGTCGATCGACCGGCGGCTGGCGCTGGTCGCGCTGTGCCGGCGGTACGGGGTGCTGATCGTCGAGGACGTCGCCTACAGCCAACTCGCGTTCGACCCGCAGCCACTGCCCACCCTGTGGTCGCTGGCCCCGGATGTCGTCGTGCAGTTGGGCACGTTCTCCAAGATCTTCTTCCCCGGCGTGCGGCTGGGCTGGGCCGCCGGGCCTGCCCCGATCATCGCCCAGTTGGCGCTGGCCAAGCAGAACTCCGACCAATGCGCGGGTGCCCTTGGCCAGCGGATGCTGGAGGAGTTCCTGCGCACCAGGGTCCTGGACACGCACCTGCCGAAGGCCCGCGCGCTGTACCGGAGCAGGGGCGCCCGGATGGCGACCGCCCTGGCCACGCACATGGCAGGCCTGGCCACCTGGACCGTGCCGCGCGGCGGTTTCTTCAGCTGGGTGCGGGTGCCCGGCGTGGACACCACGGCGCTGGCCGACGTGGCGCGGGCCGCCTCGGTGGCGTTCGTGCCGGGGGCCGGCTTCTTCTCCGAACACCCCGACTCGGAGCACCTGCGGCTGTCCTACAGCCGGGTCACCGAACCCGACATCGACGAGGGCATCGCGCGGCTCGCCACCGCCGTCCGAGCAGCCCTGTAATCCGACCGATCCCGCCGAGGAATCTGAATGACCATGTCAAGCCGCAGCGGTGGCTGGTTGCGGCGCGGCGGACGTGAAGATCCGGCCATCACGCAGCAGCGCCCACAACACGTCAACCAGGCGCCTGGCCAACGCGAGCAGAGCCTGGGTATGGATCATCCGTTCGCCGCGTTTGCGGTCGTAGAACACCCGCGAGGGACCACTGCCCTTGAGGCTGGACAGTGCGGCCATGTAGAACACGCGGCGCAGTCTGCGGTTGTAGCGTTTCGGGCGCCGGTTGTTGCCGTTGACACGACCGGAGTCCTTGGGCACCGGAACCAGACCGGCGTAGGCGGCCAGCTTCCCGGAATTGGCGAACCCGGCCAGCGTGCCACCGGTGGCGACCAGGAACTCCGCCCCCAGGATCGGCCCCAGACCGGGCAGCGACTCGATGATCTCCGCGTGCGGGTGAGCCCGGAACGTCGAGGTGATCAGCTTGTCGGTGTCCTTGATGTCACGGTCGAGAGCCAGCAGTTGCCGTGCCAGTTTCTGGATCAGGACCGTGGTGGTGGCCTCGCCGGGCAGCCGCAGTGTCTGGGCCGCGGCCGCGGCCCAGGCGGTGTCCACCATGGCGGGGATGCCCGTGCGCCAGGCGCCCTGCTCGGTGAGGTAGGTCCGCAGGCCCTCCGCGCCCGCGGCGCGGATGTCGGCAGGCGTGCAGAACCCGGTCACCAGGATCAACGCCGAGCGGGTGGAGAAGTCGAATTCTCGTTCCAGGCCTGGGAAAACACTGGTGAGCAGGTCACGCAGCCGGTTGATGCCCCGGACCCAGTCGGCCATCAGGTCTTCCCGGTGCGCGGTGAGCCGGGTCAGCTCGATGACCAGGTCGTCGGTGGCGGTGACCGGGGTGAGATCGCTGCGCATGCGGGCGGTGTTGGCGATGGTCTTGGCGTCTTTGGCGTCGGTTTTGCCCTCGCCGAACGCGCCGCTCATCCGGTTGACCACCCGGCCGGGCACGTACACGACCTGCTGGCCGGTGGCGATGAGCACCGCGATCAGCAGTGCGGCGGCGTTGCTGGTCAGGTCGATGGCCCAGCGCACCTGGGATGCGGCGGTGGCCGCCCGGGCGACGAGCTGTTCGATCGCGGCCTGGTCGTTGGTGAGCTTCTGGGTGAACACGACTGTGCCGGTGGTGTCCATCACGCACGCGTGATGGGTGGTTTTGCCGACGTCGACACCTACCCAGACCAGTGGTCGATCGGTCACGTCCGTTCTCCTGTTGTTGCTGGTTATTCCCGTGGACAACCCCGCCTACAGGTCCCTAAACAGCGACGGTCCGCGACAGATCTGAATCAGTGGCCAGGGTGTCCAGGACGGTGGGGTGGCTATTCCTCCGGAGCCATTGGTTCGCAGAGCCTCATCAGCCACGCCCCATCGCCCTGGGTATCCGGAGCGTCCAGCCCCGAACAACACCAACCTTAGGGAGTCCCATGACGAGCAGTACGAGCCACTTCAGCACCGAGGGTGCCGGCACGCCGACCGGCGAGGGCCGGTTCGTCGACGTGAACAAGATCGAGGCAGTGGAGATGCTGCCCGGCCTGAACTTCCAGCCGGTGCTGTCGGACAACGCGATCGTGAACGTGGTGTCCTTCGAACCGCACACCGAGGCGCCGCTGCACAGCCACGTCGAGGAGCAGATCGTGATCGTGGTGGAGGGCGAGTTCGAGTTCACCATCGACGGCTCGACCCGCACCATGAAGGCCGGCGACGTCGCGGTGATCCCGCCGTGGGTGCCGCACGGCGCGAAGACCGGTGCCACCCGGTGCCGCGAGATGGACGTGTTCACGCCGCCCCGCTCGACCCTGCTGGAGCACGCGAAGACCCAGGTCGAGCCGTCCCGGGTGGAAGGCAGCCGCTGACCATGGATCTCGGGTTGACCGGCAGGCGGGCGATCGTCACCGGCGGATCGAAGGGCATCGGCCTCGCGGTCGCGCTGGAACTGGCCGCCGAGGGTGCCTCGGTGGCGATCTGCTCCCGCGACGAGGTCGAGTTGAAGGCCGCCGCCGAGCAGATCGCGTCGGCGGCACCGGCCGTGACGGTGTTCCACCAGGTCGCCGACGTCACCGACACCGCGCAGGTGGACCGGTTCGTCACCGCGTCCGCCGACGCGCTCGGCGGCGTCGACATCCTGGTGAACAACGCCGGCGGGGCGCATCCCGGCAACTTCGAGAGCCTCACCGACGAGGACTGGCGGGGCGACCTGGACGTCAAGCTGTTCTCCCAGATCCGCTGCTTCCGGGCCGCGCTGCCGCACCTGCGGGCCAGCGGATCGGCGCGGGTGATCAACGTCAACGCGGTGTACGCGAAATACCCCGACCCCGCGTTCTTCGCCACGACGGTGATCAGGGCCGCCTGCCTGAACCTGAACAAGGTGCTGGCCCAGGAGTTCGGCAGCGAGCAGATCCTGGTCAACAGCGTGAACATCGGGTTCGTGGACACCCCGCAGTGGGCCAACATCCACGCTCGCAGGGCGCCCGAACTGCCCCGGGAGGAGTTCCTCGACGGGCTGGCCGCCGCCGAGGTGCCGATGGGCCGGTTCGGCACGGTCGACGAGGTGTCCGGGCTGGTCGCGTTCCTGGCCGGTGCCCGAGCCGGCTACATTACCGGCGCGGTGATCGACGTGGCCGGTGGCATGGGGAAGTACACCTGATGTGCCGGCTGGTGGGCTGGGTGGCCGACACCCCCGTGACGCTGGAGGACGTGCTCGGCCGGGCGGCCGTGGAGCGCTTCATCCACCTCTCACACGTACACGCCGACGGCTGGGGCGCCGGCTGGCACGACGACGCCGGCGCCCTGCTGTCGACCCGGTCGGCCGACCCGGCCCGGACCGATCCGCGCTTCGCCGAGTTCGCCACCACCACGGCCAGCAGGGCCGCGCTGGTGCACCTGCGGCTGGGCACGCCGGGTTGCGGGCACGGCGCGCTGAACAACCATCCGTTCACGGTGGGGCCGTGGGCGTTCGCGCACAACGGCGCGTTCGCGCCTGGCGAACGCATGGACATGCTGCTGCCCGAGGACACCGAACTCCGGCCGACCGGCGAGACCGACACCGAGCGCTACTTCCTCGCGCTGCTGCACCATCTGGAGCACAACGGCGGCTCGGTGCCGGACGCCGTGGACCGGGTGCTGGCCAGGATGGCCGACGCCGGACTGACCGCGTCCAGCCGGAATGCGATCCTGCTCGGCCCGACCGCACTACACGTCGTCAGCAGCCACGATGCCGACTGGCAGGCCACCGACATCCAGGTCTGGCCCGCCGACGAACTGGCAGGCGGCGGCGTGCTGCCGCCCTACTTTCCGATGATCCACCGGGACACCGGGGACGCCGTCGTGGTGGCGTCGTCCGGCATCGTGTCCGATCTGGACGGTTGGACGCCGATCCCGAACCACGCCGTGCTGAGTGTCGACACCGGCACACGCCGTAGCACGGTCACGCAGGTCGCGTCGGCGGTCTCGGCCACCTGACACTCGGGCAAAGCCACCGTATGGTTGGCGGCGTGCCAGTCCGCAGCGCCATCATCACCGTCGACGACGATCCGGGGGTCTCCAGAGCAGTCGCTCGTGACCTACGGCGTCGCTACGGCGACCAACACCGCATCATCCGTGCCGAGTCCGGAGAGCAGGCGCTCGAAGCGCTGCGCGAGATGACATTGCGCGGCGAGCAGGTCGCCATCATCGTCGCCGACTACCGGATGCCGAACATGAACGGCATCCAGTTCCTCGAACAGGCGATGGACATCTACCCGACCGCACGTCGGGTGCTGCTCACCGCGTACGCCGACACCGGCGCCGCCATCGACGCCATCAACGTGGTCGACCTGGACTACTACCTGCTCAAGCCGTGGGATCCGCCGGAGGAGAAACTCTACCCGGTGGTGGACTCCCTGCTGGACGTGTGGGCGACCACCGACCACCGGCCGGTCGAGGAGACCAAGATCGTCGGCCACAGGTGGTCGGCGCGCTCGTCCGAGGTGCGCGAGTTCCTGGCGCGCAACCAGATCCCCTACCGCTGGTACCAGGTCGACGAGCCCGAGGGCGAACGCCTGGTGCTCGCGGCGGGCGCCGACGGCAGCGAACTGCCGGTCGTGATCACCACGAACGGTGAAGCACTCGTCGCACCGACCGACGCCGAACTCGCCGACCAGGTCGGCCTGAGCACGACACCGTCGGCCGACTTCTACGACCTGATCATCATCGGCGGTGGCCCGGCCGGGCTGGGCGCGGCCGTGTACGGCGCGTCGGAGGGCCTGCGCACGATCCTGGTGGAGCGCATGGCGACCGGCGGCCAGGCGGGCCAGAGCTCCCGGATCGAGAACTACCTCGGCTTCCCGGACGGCGTGTCCGGCGCGCAACTGGCCGAGCGGGCGCGGCGCCAGGCCACCAGGTTCGGTGCCGAGTTGGTCACCACGCGCGACGTCGTCGGCCTCGAGGTGAACGGGTCGGCCCGCACGGTGCGCTTCGACGACGGCACCACGATCGACGCGCACACCGTCATCCTGGCCACCGGGGTCTCCTACCGCCAACTGCGGGCACCGGGCCTGTCGACGCTGACCGGCCGTGGCGTGTACTACGGCTCGGCGCTGACCGAGGCCTCCAACTGCGCCAGCCAGGACATCTACATCGTCGGTGGCGCCAACTCGGCCGGTCAGGCCGCCGTCTACCTGGCGCGCGGCGCCAAGTCGGTGACGATCGTGGTGCGGGCCGAGTCGCTCATCCAGTCCATGTCGCACTACCTGATCCAGCAGATCGCGGACACGCCGAACATCACGGTCCGCACGTGCTCCGAGGTCATCGAAGCGCACGGCGACGACCACCTGGAACGCATCACGCTGCGGGACAACGCCACCGGCGAGACCCATGAGGTGACGGCGTCCTGGCTGTTCGTGTTCATCGGCGCCGTGCCGCGCACCGACTGGCTGGACGGGGTGGTCGTGCGGGACGAGCGTGGCTTCGTGATCGCGGGACCGGATCTGGCCGCCGACGGCTCGCCGCCGAAGGGCTGGCAGTTGGACCGCTCGCCCTACCACCTGGAGACCAGCGTGCCCGGCGTGTTCGTGGCAGGCGACGTACGCTCCGACTCGGGCAAGCGGGTCGCGTCCGCCGTCGGCGAGGGCTCCATGGCGGTGATGCTCGTGCACAGATATCTGGAGAAGACATGACGGCCAGAGAGCAACTGCCCTGCGACATCGACGAACTGCGCACCCTGTTCCTGTTCGAGAAGCTCACCGAACAACAGCTGGACTGGCTGTGCCGCAACGGGCACGTCGAGCTGTTCGAACCGGGTGACGCCTACCGCGAGGGCGACCGCGCGACCTGTTTCATGGTGCTGCTGGAAGGCACCATCGCGATGTACCGGCGGGTCGGCGACGAGGACGTCGAGACCAACAGGACCAGCCAGGTCGGCGTGTATGCCGGCGCGTGGCGGGCGTTCCTGCGCGACCAGATCCAGCAGAAGTACGAGCACACGCTGCGCATCATCGCGCCGTCCCGGATGTACGTGCTGGATGCCGACCTGTTCGGCGAGCTCATGCACGACTGGTTCCCGATGGCAGTGCACATGCTGGAGGGCCTGTTCTTCGGCATGCAGTCCACCCAGCAGGCGGTCAGCCAGCGGGAGCGGCTGCTGGCGCTGGGCTCGCTGTCCGCGGGTCTGACCCACGAACTGAACAACCCGGCCGCCGCCGCGATGCGGGCCACGTCGTCGCTGCGCGAGCGGGTCGCCGGCATGCGGCACAAGCTGGGCACGATCGCGGCCGGCAAGGTCGACCGGCAGAAGCTGGCCGAGTTGGTCATCCTGCAGGAGGAGGCCGTCGAGCAGGTCTCCAAGGCGCAGCCGATGAGCCCGATGGCGGCGTCCGACCTGGAGGACGATCTGACCGACTGGCTGGACTCGCACGGCGTGACGGCCGGCTGGAACATGGCGCCGACGTTCGTGCAGGCCGGTCTGGACGTGGCGTGGCTGGAGCGGGTGGCCGCCAGCGTCGAGGACGGCATGGTGCTCGAAGGCGCGCTGCGGTGGTTGAACTACTCGATCGACACCGAACTGCTGATGAACGAGATCGAGGACTCCACCACCCGCGTCTCCACGCTGGTCACCGCAGCCAAGCAGTACTCGCAGCTGGACCGGGTGCCCTACCGTGTGCTCGACGTGCACGAACTGCTGGACAGCACGCTGCTGATGCTCAGCCGCAAGATCGGCGACGGCATCACCGTGGTCAAGGACTACGACCGAGCGCTGCCCGACGTCCCGGTCTACGGCGCCGAGCTGAACCAGGTATGGACGAACCTGATCGACAACGCGGTCTCCGCGATGGACGGCCGGGGCACCCTCACCATCCGCACCTCCAGGGACGACGGCTGGCTGCTGGTGGAGATCGGTGACACCGGCACCGGCATCCCCCCGGAGATCACCGGCCGCATCTTCGAGCCGTTCTTCACCACCAAGCCGGTAGGTTCGGGCACCGGCCTCGGCCTGGACATCTCGTGGCGCATCGTGGTCAACAAGCACCACGGCGACCTGTCCGTCCAGTCGGCACCCGGCGACACGCGGTTCCAGGTGCGCCTGCCGCTCGTGCCGACACAGGAAGCACCATCAATTCAGGAGGCCACGTCATGACCGTGCCCGGCATCGATCCGACCGCGGCGCCGAGCGGCAACGGATGCGTCGAGTGCGATGCGGCCGGCGGCTGGTGGGTCCACCTGCGGCGCTGCGCCGAGTGCGGCCACATCGGCTGCTGCGACTCGTCCCCAGCGCAGCACGCGAGCGCCCACGCGGCCGGCACCGGCCACCCGTTCGTGCGCAGCTTCGAACCCGGTGAGACGTGGTTCTGGAACTACCAGACCGAGCAGTTCTACGACGGCCCGGATCTCGCGGCGCCTGATCACCACCCGGTCGACCAGCCGACTCCCGGCCCACAGGGCCGTGTGCCGACCGACTGGCAGAGCCAGGTGCACTGAGTCTCTTGGTTCGGTTTTCTGGTTCGGGCTTCGCCCGGCGCCAGCGCGGGGATGCCGGGTCGCTATACCTCCTCCGCTTCCTCGTCCTCAGCCGCACTTGACGTCGGGTGGTGGTGTCCGTCGGTTGACGTCGAGTGATCCAGGGCGAGGGAGCGGAGGCAACCAACCCCAAACCAGAAAGCCGACCAAAAGCACGACGGATCACGGTTCGTACAGGCGATCCGGCCGCTCGACCGCCAACCGATACCAGTCGCGGTCCCACCGTGCGTACCGGACCCTGTCCAGCCGAACGTGAACAGCGCACAACAGACCGGCCACCACCAATAGCGCGCCGAGTAAGCACACGGCCACTGTGACGGCCTGCCGCATGACAAGAGCCGTGGCACTCATCGGCGGCGTGCTCACCAGGCCAGCCGCGTCGATCCAGATCGACAGCCGGGCACCTGCCCGCTCCGGCGGCATCACCTGGACGACACCGGTTCGCACCGTGCCGTCCGGTGCTCGCCATCTCGCGGGGACCGGGACCGTCGTCGGGCCGGCGCCGTAGGCGATTTCCGGCGGCACGCTGTTGAGCGTGACTGCGGTGACCTGCCTGCTGTCCTTCGCTGACGATGCGACGTCGTGTCGGTGCATGGCAGCACCGGCACTCAGTGCGAACGGCATCGCACAGGCGATCGCCAGGACGGCCACGAGCCGAGCAGCGTTTTCCACCCGATCCACGGGCCGACGAAACGGGCTGCGCAGCGCACCGATCCGCCGTAACACGAACCTGACAGTCCGCGACAGTCGCTGCCCACCAAGCATTCCCGGCCCCCACTCGACAAGTTGACCCCGCCAGCAGTGTCGGTCTGCTGGTGTGCGTCGTTAGCGGGTCCGGGATGTCAATTCGTGGTCAGCCGAAGTAGCCGACGCAGAACTCGTTGCCTTCCCGGTCGGCCAGCACGGTCCAGTGGTACGGGGGCGAGTCCTCGCGCCACAGCACCCGGGCGCCGAGCCCGACCAACCTATCCACCGTCTCCTGTTCGTCCGGGACCTCGATGTCGACGTGTGCTCCGTTCTTGCCCGTCTTCGTCTCCTGCACCAACTG
>DASXYT010000160.1:0-21283 GCA_036502345.1 Pseudonocardiaceae bacterium
GCCGATGGCCTCGGCCCCGGCAACGATGGCCGAGCCCAGAGCCCACCATGTCCGCTTCATCGCACGACCTCTCCGCCACGCCACTGTGGTACCTGAACCTACTGTCCAGTAGATACTGGTCTACCGGGGCGCGGCGGGATATGTCAAGGCGTCCGGTTTCTGCGGGTATCGCTACGGCCAGGCGCTGCGGGATCCGTTGACGCAGGCCTCCCGTGACGCTGATGAGCAGACAGCCAGTCGTAGAAGTAGCTCGCGTGGAAGTCGATGCCGTACTGGATCGGCACACCGTCGGAGTAGACGGAGTCGCACCCGCGCGATCGAGGATTGGGTTGAACTGACCTATCCGGTCCGCTGTGGGAACAGGCCGGCGCGACCGAGCAGGGCAGGCGTCGGCTTGCCCAGCTTACCGGCCAGCCAGTCGGCGGTCTCGATCACGTCGGCAAGGCGGACCCCGGTCGGTATGCCACTGCGGTCCACTGTGTACAGCAGGTCCTCGGTGGCGATGTTGCCGGTCGCGGCGGGCGCGAACGGGCAGCCGCCGATGCCGCCGATGCTGGCATCCAGTGCCGCTACGCCGCAGTCGAGAGCGGCGGACGCGTTGGCGTAGCCGGTGTTGCGGGTGTTGTGGAAATGGCAGCGCAGCGGCACCCCGGGCGCGATGCGGGCCGCACCGGCCAGCAGGGTCCTGACCTGGACCGGCACACCGACGCCGATGGTGTCGGCCAGCGCGATCTCGGCCGGGCCGGCCGCCCGGACCCGGCGTACCAGTTCGAGTACCCGGTCGGTCGGGACCTCACCCTCGAACGGGCACCCGAAGGCCGCCGCGATGGTGACCGTGGCGGACACCCCGGCCGCGTGCGCGTCAGCCGCGATCCGCTCCCACGCCCGTACTCCGTCGTCGACCGTGCAGCCCTGGTTGCGCATGCTGAACTCGTCGGTCGCGACCACGACCACGTTGATCTCGGCCACGCCCGCTGCCAGCGCCCTGTCCAGCCCGCGTTGGTTGAGCACAAGCCCGCTGTAGGACACACCCGTCTGGTGGGGCACCCCGGCCATGACCTCCTCCGCGCCCGCCATCTGCGGCACGCGGGCCGGGTTGACGAAGCTGACGGCCTCGATCCGGCGCAGTCCGGCGGCGACGGCTCGCTCGATCAGCCCGATCTTGTCCTCGACGGACAGGAGTGTGTCCTCGTTCTGCAGCCCGTCCCGGGGGGCGACCTCGACGATGGTGACCTCGGGCACCAGTCCTCCACTTGTATGCAAGTTTTCGGGCGACTCAGCTTTTACCTGGGATAACTCTTGTGTCAAGTGGATGAGATAGCTAAATTGCGTGCAATCGATCGAGCAGGAGGCCGTGGTGCGAGCAGTCGACCGTGCTTACTCCCTGATCAGGGAGGGCATCCTGGCCGGTCGCCACGAGCCGGGCGAACGCCTCGGCGAGGCCGAGCTGGCCGAGCTCACCGAGACCAGCCGCACGCCGGTCCGCGAGGCGCTACGCCAGCTGGAGATGGAGGGGCTGGTCGAGGTGCTGCCGCACCGCGGCGCCCGGGTGGCCGAGTGGACGGCCGCCGATCTGGAAGAGATCTACGACCTGCGCGCGATGCTGGAGGCGTTCGCGGCCGAGCGGGCGGCGAGCCGGATCGAGCCGAAGGACATCGACCGGATGGCCGAGCTCTGCGAGTTCATGGAGCAGACGGCGCGGGCCGGCGCGACGCAGGACCTGGACCGGGTCGCCGAGCTGAATGCCGAGTTCCACGGCCTGGTCCGGGCGGCGGCCGCGAGCACCCGCCTGGTCACCATGCTCAACGCCGTGGTCCAGCTGCCCCTGGTGGTCCGCACGTTCCACCGCTACTCCCCGGCCGACCTGGAGCGCAGTTGCGCGCACCACCGGGATCTGGTCGCGGCCCTGCGCGCCGGCGATGCCCTCTGGGCCCAGTCGGTGATGCGCTCCCACGTGCTGGCGGCCAAGGCCGTGCTGCTGCGGGCCACGAGAGCCCAGATCGGCACCGACACGAGCGAAGCGAGGAACAGTTGATGTCGACCGACACGCCAGCCGGACCGCTGGCGGACCTGCGCGTCGTCGAGATGGGACAGCTGCTGGCCGGACCGTTCTGCGGGCAACTGCTCGGCGACTTCGGTGCCGAGGTGATCAAGTTGGAGGCACCCGGCAAGGGCGACCCGATGCGGCAGTGGGGCCGGGAGAAGCCGCACGGCAAGTCACTGTGGTGGCCCGTGGTCGGCCGGAACAAGAAGTCCGTGACCTGTGACTTGCGCGGTGCCGAAGGACAGGACCTGGCCCGCCGGATCATCGACCGGGCAGACATCGTGGTGGAGAACTTCCGGCCGGGCACCCTGGAACGCTGGGGGATGGGCTACGACAGGCTCAGCGCGACCAATCCGGGGCTGATCCTGGTGCGGGTCACCGGGTACGGCCAGACCGGGCCCTACGCGCCGCGCGCCGGCTTCGGATCGGTCGGCGAGGCGATGGGCGGCATTCGTTATGTGATGGGCGATCCGGCCAGCCCGCCGACCCGCGCCGGCATCTCCCTGGGTGACTCGCTGGCCGCCGTCTTCGCCACGCTCGGTGCTCTGGCCGCGATCCACCATCGCTCGCACACCGGTCGCGGCCAGGTCGTCGACTCGGCGATCTACGAGGCGGTGCTCGCCATGATGGAGTCGCTGCTGCCGGAGTGGGCGATCGGTGGCTACCAGCGGGAACGCACAGGGTCCGTGCTGCCCAACGTCGCACCGAGCAACGTGTATCCCACCAAGGACGGCGAACTGGTGTTGATCGCGGCCAACCAGGACACCGTGTTCGGCAGGCTGGCCACGGCGATGGACAGGCCGGAACTGGCCGGCGACGAGCGGTACTCCACCCACGCGGCCCGGGGCGTCGCCATGACCGAACTGGACGACCTGATCGCCGACTGGACAGCAGGAGTCGGCACCGACGACCTGCTGGCGATCCTGCACGACGCGGGCGTGCCGGCCGGGCGCATCTACACCGCGCGGGACATGTTCGCCGACGAGCACTTCGCCGCTCGCGAGGCGATCGTCCGCCTCGCCCACCCCGACTTCGGCGAACTGCCGATGCACAACGTCTTCCCCAAACTCAGCGATACACCCGGCCGGGTCCGGCATGCGGGCCCGGCGCTCGGCGAGCACAACACCGACGTCTACGGCGGACTGCTGGACATCGACGAGCAGGAAATCGCCGCGCTCACCGCGCGCGGCGTCATCTGACCTACGCGCACCCACTGCCAGGGAGGCAGCATGAGATACCGCCTCGGTGTCGACGTGGGAGGCACGTTCACCGACGTGCTCCTGCTCGCGGAGGACACCGGAACCACCTATCGAGCCAAGACCCCGTCCACGCCCGACGACCAGTCCGTGGGGGTGCTCAACGGCATCCGCAAGGTGTGCCGGGACGCGGGGATCGAACTGGCCGAGGTTGGCCAGGTACTGCACGGCACCACGGTCGCGACCAACGCGATCCTCCAGGGTCGCGGCGCTCGCGTCGGCCTGGTCACCACGGTCGGCTTCGGGCAGGTCCTGCAGATCGCCCGGTCCTACGTGCCCGGCGGGCTCGCCGGCTGGATCATCTGGCCCAAACCCGAGCCGCTGGCCAAACTGGAGCACACCGTCGAGGTCGCCGGCCGGATCGCGGCCGACGGCTCGGAGGTGGCTCCGGTCGACGAGCGGCAGGCCAGGGCCGCCCTGCGCAGGCTGGCCGGTGCCGGCATCGAGGCGCTGACCATCTCACTGATCAACTCCTACGCCAACGACGCGCACGAACTGGCGATCGCGCGGCTGGCCGAGGAGGAACTGCCCGGCGTGCCGATCTCGCTGTCCAGTCACGTGCTGCCGGAGATGCGCGAGTACGAGCGCACGATGACCACCGTGGCCAACAGCTACGTGCAGCCCGAGGTCGCCCGGTACGTGCGCAACCTGGACAGCTCGTTGCAGGACAACGGAATCCAGGCCCCACTGTCCATTCTGCGCAGTGACGGCGGCCTGATGCAGGCCAGCAAGGCCGCCCAGGACCCGGTGTCGCTGCTGCTGTCCGGGCCGGCAGGCGGGGTCACCGGTGCTGCCTGGTTCGCCGAGCAGGCCGGGTACTCGAACTTCCTCACGTTCGACATGGGCGGCACCTCCACCGATGTCGCGCTGGTGCTCGACGGCCAACCGCGGATCGGCCGCGAGACCAAGGTCGGCGACCTCGCGGTGCGGGCCACCAGTGTCGACGTGCGGACCGTCGGTGCCGGCGGCGGCTCGATCGCCCACGTGCCGGAGCTGACGAAGGCACTGCGCGTCGGACCGCAGTCCGCAGGCGCCGTGCCGGGACCGGCCGCGTACGGCACGGGCGGCGCGGAACCGACGGTGACCGACGCCAACGTCGTGCTGGGCTACCTGCCCAGCGAACTGGCAGGCGGCGAGATCCCGTTGGACGTCGAGGCGGGCCGCAAGGCGGTCGGCACCATCGCCGAGGCGATGGGACTGCCGTCGGTCGAGGCTGCCGCCGCCGGCATCGTGGACATCGTCAACGAGAACATGTTCGGCGCGTTGCGGCTGGTCAGCGTGCAGCAGGGCTTCGATCCCCGGGACTTCGCGCTGGTGTCCTTCGGCGGTGCCGGGCCACTGCACGCCAACGCGCTGGGCAGGCTGACCGGCTCGTGGCCGGTGATCGTGCCGCCGTCGCCCGGGGTGCTGTGCGCCTACGGCGACGCGACCACCTGCCTGCGGGACGAGAGCGCCAGGACGATGGTCCGCGCGTTCTCCGAACTGGACGACGCCGAACTACGGTCGGTGCTGGCCGACCTCGCTGCGGCAGCGGGCGACCGCCTGGCCGGCGAGGGTGTGCCGCGCGAGCGGCAGACCACCCGCTACCAGGTGGACCTGCGCTACCACGGCCAGGGTTTCGAGATCCCCGTCGAACTGCCGTCCGACGTACTGGACGGCGGGGAACTGCTGGCACGGCTGGGCGCCTTGTTCGACGCCGAGCACAAGCGACTGTTCTCCTTCCTGCTCACCAACGAACGCGAGGTCATCAACCTGCGTGTCACGGTGAGCGGCCCGCGCCCGGACGTCGCGTGGCGCACGCTGGACGAGGGCACCGCCGACCCGGGCCAGGCACTGCTGCGCGAGACCGAGCTCTGGATGGACGGCGCGTTCACCTCGGCGTCCATCTACGACCGCGACAAACTACTCGCCGGCAACGTCGTCACGGGCCCGGCCGTCGTGGTCGAGATGGACTCGACCACCCTCGTGCTCTCCGGTCACGCCGCGACCGTACATCCCAGTGGCAGCATCCTGATCCGACCGGTGGAGGACTGATGGCGGAGATCCTGCAGACCGCGACCGAGCCGGTGGCCAAGGTCGACGTCGACCCGGTCACCCTGGACATCATCGAGAACGCGCTGCGCAACGCCCGCTACGAGATGGACGAGGTGCTGCTCCGTACCGCGCTGTCGCCGGGTATCCGCGAGCAACACGACGAGTTCCCACTGATCGCCGACCCGAGCGGCAAGATGGTTGTCGGCCAGTTCGGCCTGTCAGTGCCGGATTTCCTGGACAACTTCAACGGCACCATCAGCGAGGGCGACATCCTGCTCACGTCCGACCCGTACGCGTGTGGCGCCGCGATCAGCCACGCGAACGACTGGCTGATCGTCACCCCGATCTACCACAGCGGCCGGGTGGTCGGCTGGTCGTCGATGTTCGGCCACATGTCCGACGTGGGCGGCAAGACACCGTGCTCGATGCCGGCCGACGCGCACACCATCTACGAGGAGGGTGTGATCATCCCGCCGTTCAAGCTCTACGACGACGGCGAGCTCAACGACGTGGCGCTGGGCATCATCCTCAACCAGGTCCGGATGCCCGAGTGGAACCGCGCCGACCTCAACGGGCTGGTGGCCGCGTGCACGACGGCTTCCCGGCGGGTGATGGAACTGTGCGACCGGTTCGGTGTCGACGTCTACCTGTCGGCGCTGGACGCGTTGCTGGAACGCAACTACCGGGCGATGAAAGCACTGCTCGCCATGCTGTTCACCGACGGTGAGACGCTGGAGTTCAGCGACTACATCTGTGACGACGGCTGCGGCTACGGGCCGTACAAGCTGACCATCAAGCTGACCCGGACCGGTGAGAAGGTCCACCTGGACTTCAGCGAGGCGGCACCGCAGGCGTACGGTCCGGTCAACTACTTCATCAACGAGAACCTCGTACGGATGTTCTTCGGCATCTACGTGATCACGGTCGCCGATCCGCAAATCCTGTGGAACGACGGCTTCTATCCGCTGATCGACGTGACGATCCCGGACGACTCGTTCTGGAAACCGAGGTTCCCTGCCGCGCTCAACGGCCGCAACCACGGCATCGGCCGGGTGTTCGACCTGTTCGGCGGGCTCCTCGGGCAGAAGAACCCGGAGATCCTCAACGCCGCGGGCTTCTCCTCGTCGCCGCACTTCATGTACTCCGGCCACTACGCGTCCGGGGCCAGGGAGGGCGAGTGGTTCCAGCTCTACTCGATCGGCTTCGGTGGCATCCCCGGCCGGCCGATCGGGGACGGGCCGGACGGCCACTCGCTGTGGCCGTCGTTCGTCAACATCCCGTGCGAGTACATCGAATCCTACTATCCACTTCGGATCGAACAGTGGTCGACGATAGCTGACTCCGGTGGTGCCGGGCTGCACCGTGGCGGGAATGGCGTCGACGTGGCGTACTACTTCGAGCAGCCGGGAACGATCGCCATCCACGACGACCGCTGGCTCACCTACCCGTGGGGGGTGAACGGCGGCAAACCGGGCGCGCGTGGCAGCAAGTGGATCGTGCGAGTGTCCGGCGAGCGCCAAGTACTGCCGAGCAAGTGTCACGACGTGCCGGTCCGGCCCGGTGACGTGCTGCACTTCGTCACGTGGGGCGGCGGTGGCTGGGGCGACCCGCTGCGACGCGACCCGGCGCTGGTCGGGCTGGAGGTGTTGCGCGGCCTGGTGACCGTGGCCGGCGCGGTCGAGGGCTACGGCGTGGTGTGCACCGAGGCGGGTGACGTCGACGAGGCCGCGACCCAGGAGGCGCGCACCCGGCTGGCGGCCTCGCGTGGCGAGGTGGCGGTGTTCGACATGGGACCCGACCTGCCCGACATCCTGGCCAGGTGCGAGGCCGAAACCGGGCTGCCGGCACCGAAGCCACCTGTCGACGTCCGCACGGCGGCCCGAACATGACCGACCTGGCCGCTGACTATCGCGATTCGGGTTTCGGCGGCCGACTCGGAGTCGGCCGCCGGCCCGCGGTGCTCGCCGTCGACATCGTTGCGGCCTACCTGGTCGATGGCTCGCCACTGCGCGCACCGGTCGAGGCAGCAGTCACGGCTGCGGCACAACTGATCGCCGCCGGGCGCGCCGGCGGCCTGCCCGTGGTGTTCACCAAGGTGAGCTACCAGCCCGGCGGCGTGGACGGCGGCCTGTTCATGCGGAAGATCCCTTCGCTGCGGGTGTTCGAGGAGGGCAGCCCGCTAGCCGCCTTCCTGGCGGAACCCGCGCCGCTGCCGGGGGAGACGGTGGTGACCAAGCAGTACGCCAGCGCCTTCCACGGCACGTCGCTGGCCGCCACGCTGACCGCGACCGGGGTCGACACGCTGTTCATCTGTGGCCTGACCACCAGCGGCTGTGTCCGGGCCAGCGCCACCGACGCGCTGCAGCACGGCTTCCGGCCACTGGTCGTCGCCGACGCCTGCGGCGACCGGGACGAGCGCATCCAAGCGGCCAACCTGCTGGACCTGGAGGCCAAGTACGCCGACGTCCTGTCGCTGCCGACCGCCCTCGGCCTGATCGGCTGCTCGTGACATAGAGGGGAGCAGTGACCGCGCGAATGTGCTGCTGCCGAGAGGAGGCCTTCGTGCGCTGATAGCAGACGAGGATGCTCATGGTGAGGCCACCCGAGGAACGGAAACCGGACACCGTAGGAAAAGCCGGTCGGTCCGTGTTGTTTCGACTGCACCGAGTGGCGGTGTTCGGAATGGGCCGCTTTCGGCAGGATGGTGTGACGCATCGCTCCGCTGGGGGGAGCGTGCGATCACATTCTCTGGGGGAATTCGATCATGCGACGATGCGTGGCGATCGCGGCTGCCGCGATCCTGTCGGCCGGTGTCGTGTCCACTCTGGGTGCCGCGACCGCGGCGGCACTGCCCGTAGCGCAGCCGGTGACCGGAGGTGACGCCTTCGTTCCGGTGGTGCAGCAACGAATCCTGGACACCCGCAGCGCGGGCGGCCCACTCGGGCCGTTGGGCACTCGGCAACTCGTGATGCCGAGTGTCGTGCCCGCCCAGGCGACCGCGGTCGTGCTCAACCTGACCGCCGTCGCACCGACGACATCGACCTTCATCTCGGTCTACCAGTTCAACGAGATGGGTCCCCAACCCGCTACGCCACCGGGCACGTCGACCCTGAACGTCGCCGCAGGCGAGACGCGGGCCAACCAGGTCACCGTCGCGTTGACCGACACGAGGTCGGTGGAGCTGTTCAACCACGCCGGCACGGTGAACCTGCTGGCCGACGTGGCCGGCTACTACGCGCCAACGGGCGGCGCAGGCTTCACCGCGGTCGGCCCGGTCCGAGTGCTGGACACCCGCAACGGCACCGGGCACGGCGGCTCCACCGCACCGGTGGGTGCCGGCAGGACCATCACGCTGGACCTGTCCACCCGGGTGCCCGCCACCGCGACGGCCGTGACATTCAACCTCACAGCCATCGGAGGGACGGCTGCCTCCTTCGTGACCGCCTATCCCGGCACGGTCCGGCCGAACGTCTCCAGCCTGAACGTCGCCGTGGGTGCCACGACGCCCAACCTGGTGACCGTGCAGCTGGGTCCGAACCGCACGGTCACGCTGTTCAACAACGCCGGCTCCGTGCACCTGGTGGCCGACCTGGCAGGCTTCTACGCGACCGGCGCCGGTGACCTGTTCTATCCGATCGCCCAGTTCCGGGTGGCCGACATGCTGCACGAATTCCTCAGCACCGTCACCGCCGTCAGCCTCACGGAGAACGGCAGCAACGAATTCGACCTGTCGACGTGGCTGCCCAGGACCGCGCACACGGCCGTGCTGAACCTCACCGGTGTCGATCAGGGCACCGTGCCCACGGTCCTCACGGCGTTCGCCCACGGCACCGCGCAACCGCTGACGTCCAACGTGAACCTGGCCGCTGGGCAGGCCACCGCCAACGCGGCTGTGGTGCCTCTCAGTGCCGCGGGCCAGTTCGACGTGCACAACGGCAACGCCTTCACGTCGCTGCTGTTCGACCTGGAGGGCTACTTCGCGCCGGCGATCGCGGCCTGCGCCACGACCTGTGTGCAGAGCTGGGGTGACAATTTCGAGGGCGACGCCGCCGATGGCACCTACGGGATCGAGCAGACACCACCGGCGGCGATCCCCGGCCTGTCCTCCGTGGTCGCCGTGACCGGACAGAACGACTCGGAATTCGCGCTGAAGGCCGACGGCACGGTGTGGGCCTGGGGCAACGATCTCCTGGGGTTGGGCACCCCGCCGGTGGCGGCGCCACTGGATCCCGCGTTCTCGCCAGCGTCGTTGTTCAGGCCAGCGGCGATACCGGCCCAGGTCGTCGGCCTGAGCAGCGTGGTCGCGATCGCGCCGTTCGTCGCGGTGCGCGCGGATGGCACCGTGTGGTCGTTCGGCCATGGGGCGGCGCCCGCGCAGATTCCGGGGCTGACCGGCATCACCGCCGTCGCGATCGGTGTGTCCGACCTGGCGCTGAAGTCCGACGGCACGGTGTGGGTGTGGCACGGACCGGCGGGCAACGGCAGCGCCACGCCCGTCACGACGGCCACGCAGGTGCCCGGGCTGACCGGCGTGACCGCCGTCGCGGGCGGTAGGGCGGCCTATGTCCTCGAGGCCGACGGCACGGTGTGGGCCTGGGGCGATGACAACGAGGGTGAACTGGGCGATGGCACGGCGACGACCGCGTGTGGCCGGACGCTGCCCACGACCGGCTGCCAGGCGCTGGGTCCGGTGCAGGTGCACGGCCTGACCGGCGTGGTGTCGGTGGCAGGCCAGGTCGAGGGCACGGCGTACGCGGTGCGTTCCGACGGCACGGCTGTGGCCTGGGGTGACAACGAGATCGGCGAGATCCTGGGCAGTGAGGGCACCACGCCCGGCGTCGGCACGCCGAGGGTCCTGTCGGGGATCACGGCCGCCGTCCGCGTGGCGGCGACGGCCGAGGACGGCGTCTTCCTGACCAGCACGGGCACGGTGCAGGTGGTCGGTGCGCTGCGCGGCTACGTCGAGGGCAACGACCTGTTCAACGAGCCAGCGCTGGTGGCCGGCATCAGCGGAGCGACCGGGATCGGCACGGACGACTTCCACGTCTTCGCCCTGACGCCGACCGCGTGAACCACGTCGCCAGTTGTACCGTGTCGTTCAAGTCTGTGTGCGTGGTTGAGAATCCCGCCGGCATGTTCTGGGACTATGGCGAGAACGCATCGTTCCCGTCGCAGACGGGCTGGGTCGGTGTCAAATACATGCCATTCGAAGGTTCCGGGATTAGTTTCTAGCTGCTCGGCTGTTCGCTGTGGACCGGCGTAGTCCGGTCCACAGCGAATGGCACCGAGCTTGGGTAGAACTGTTCATTCTTGACGACCCGGATGTCGTTGGTGGCGGCGCCCATCGACTCGACATCGGCCGCCCGGCCAAGCCGCGGCGAAGGGTTCGACCGCCGCGTGGAACCTGGGCCGGACGCCCCAGCCCAGCGAGCGTGAGTCTCCGTCAGGCCGTCCTGGTCCCGCCAGGAGTTCGGTCGCGGGCCTGGCGTGTCAACCGGTTCGTCATCGCGGCCCAATGCCACCCCCGCCGAGCGGGCGGCTCAGCGGGGGAGAACTCACTGCTCGTGGGCGGGATCGGTCCGATCTAGTTCGAGCCGGCCCGAGTGGTGACACCGGGCACACTGTGACACCTGATGAACTCGGGCTTCGCGTCCTCATTACTTGCGATGGCGCCCTGTCCCTCCGCGATCCTCGGGTCAGCCATATAGGCTTCGTAGGCGGCCGCGTCGACCCAACGAGGGTAGTTCAGGAATTCACGGCCATCGGCGCTGATGTAAGCTGCCGCTCCGATGAACCCGGACAGGTGCTGCTTCCACTCTCCACTCTGGACCAACAACTCCCCGAGCGTGTTGGCGGCGTCGAAATCCTTGACGTGTCGTGTGGCGAGCACCGCGACACCAGGAGGTGCCTGTGGCACCGGGCCGTCGATGCTGACGAGCAGCGTGCCCATGAAGTTCTGCACGACACTGAGGCCGGATTCCTTGGCCAGCGCCCGTAGGAGGTCGTCGGACGGGTTGGCGGTCGGCAGGTGGGGTGAGTCGGTCGTCCACTCCCCACAGTGCACCACGGTCGTGCCGTCGATGCTGACAAAGGTGTGCGACGACAGGTAGTCCAACTGCCGGTCGAACAGCGGCGCGACCTGCGCGGCGACCAACTCCGCATCCGCGGGGTCGGCGACACGTAAGGCTTCGAACGTACCGACCGTCGTCTTCGTGTCGACGCTACTCATCGACTTCGATCACCCCCGCCGGGCACAGGTGGACAGCGTCCCTGACCCTGCCCCGCACGCCCTCGGCCGGCTTCTCGTCGAGCAGCATGACCGTACCGTCTTCGTCCCTCTGGTCGAAGACCTCCGGTGCGCTCAACACGCACTGGCCCGCGCCGATGCACTGGTCGTGGTCGATACTTACCTTCATCCCGATCACCACCTCACTGGAAGGGCGTGCATTCCGTAGACCTCGCCCTCGGGTTTGAATTCCAATTCGTCCTCCGGTACCGCGAGTGCCAGCGTCGGAATCCTGCGGAACAGGGTGCCGAACACGACCTGGAGCTCGATCCTGGCCAACGGCTGGCCGAGGCACTGATGGACGCCGTAGCCGAAGGCCACGTGATCGCGCGTGCCGCGGTGGATGTCCAGGTGATCCGGATCGGTCATCGCGTCCTGGTCCCGGTTGGCGATGTCGATCGACGCGATGATCCCTTCGCCCTTGCGGATCAGCTGGCCGCCGACCTCAAGGTCCTCCAGCGCGACTCGCCGCCGCCCAGCGTGCACAATGGACAGATAGCGCAGCAGTTCCTCGACCGCGCTGGCCACCAGCGCCGGGTCGTCGGTCTCGCGTAGTTCCTTGAGCTGGTCCGGATGGTCGAACAGGGTCGCCACGCCCAGCGCGATCATGCTCGCGGTCGTCTCGTGGCCTGCGACCAACAGCAGCGCTGCCATCGGCCCGAGTTCCCTGCGGCTCAACTTGCCCGTCCGCATCTGCTCGACAGCGAGATGGCTGAACACGTCGTCGACGGGATCGGCGTCCTTGCGGTCCAACAGGTCGATCAGGTAGGCGAGGACGTCGTCGAATGCCTTGACGGACTCTTCCGGCGTCGAGTCACGCGAGATGATCGTGTTGCTGATCTTGTGGAAGAAGGTCCGGTCCTCGTACGGCACACCGAGCAACTCGCAGATGACCATGGACGGCAGCGGCAGGGCGAATTTCGACACGAGATCGGCAGGCTGCGGTCCGGCCAGCAGGTCGTCGATCAGACCGTCGACCAACGACTGGATCCTGGGCCGAAGCTCCTCCATCTTCTTGACCCGGAAGTCCGAGGTGAGCGCGCGACGTTGGGCGCTGTGCGCCGGTTCGTCCAGGTTGACGAAGGTCTTCGACTCGTCGGGTCGCGCGGCGATGCCGGCGCTGACCCTTGGGTAGCCGGGCAGGTCGATGTCGGAGCTGACCCGTGGATCGCCCAACACCGCACGCACGTCCTCGTAGCGGCTGATCAGCCACGGCGTGCTGCCGTCCCAGATGCGGACCTTGGAAATCGGTGCTTCCCGCTGCAACTGGGCCAGGTCGGACGGTGGGTCGAATGGGCAGCCTCTGACCATCGGGTAGGCCGGGGTCTCGGTGGTGGGCTTGGTCACGTTGTCCTCTCTGAAGAGTTGGGAACTGCGGGACAGAACATGGTGCGTATTTCGGTTGGTGTCAGTGTTGTTCGGCTTGGCGACGCTGCTTCAGGCCCGCTGTCGCGGCCCAGGTCAGCACGAACGCCACCGCGGCGAAGACGGCCGCGGTCTCCAGGGCCGTCGCCTGGCTGTGGCCGACGCGAATGCTGACCAGCACGGCAAGGCCGACCGAGCCGCCGATCTGCTGCATGGCCTGATAGATCCCGGACGCCGAACCTTGGTCGTCGCGATCGACACCACTGAGGATCGTGGAACTCATCGGCAGATAGGACAGACCAACGCCGATGCCGAACAGCAGCAACGGTCCGAACAGGCCGGCCAGATAGCCTTCCCCGGCCGGGGTGCGTGCCTCCCACACCAAACTGATGGCGATGGCGGCCGTACCGCACAGCAGCGGCAGCCTGGGCCCCGTCTTGCCGAGCACCTTGGGCATCACACGGGACAGCGCGAACACGGTGACGGTCAACGGCAGGAACGCCAGACCGGTGACCAGGGCGCTGTAGTGCAGGCCGTTCTGGGCGTACTGGCTGATGAAGAAGAACATGCCGAACACGGCGGCCGAGATCCCGAACATGACCAGATAGGTCAGACCGCGTGCCCGGTTGACGATCAGGTGCAGTGGCATCAATGGCGACGCCGTACGCGCCTCCACGACGATGAACAGGGCCAACAGCACAACGGCTGCCGCGAACAGGCCGATGAGGAGGCCGGTGCTGGCGCCGCCCTGGCCGATCCGGATGAAGCCGTAGATCAGCGCGGTCAGACCGGCCGTGGACAGCAGCGCACCCGGTAGGTCGAGCTGTCCTTCCTTGCGCGGCAGTTCGGTGATGTACCGGGGAGCCAACAGGATGATGGCCAGCCCGATGGGCACGTTGATGAACAGCACCCACCGCCAGGACGCCTCGGTCAGCGCCCCGCCCAGGATCAGGCCCAACGATCCGGCACCCGCTGACACCGCCGAGAAGATGGCCAGGGCCTTGTTACGGGCCTTGCCCTCCTCGAAGTTGGCCGCGATGAGGGACAGGGTGCTGGGTGCCGCCATGGCAGCGCCGACACCCTGCGCGGCTCGGGCGATCACCAGCATCGCCGACGACACGGCGAGGCCACCTGCCAACGAGGCAACGGTGAACACCAGCAGCCCCACGATCAGCATGCGGCGCCGACCGAACATGTCGCCCGCCCGGCCACCGAGCAGCAGCAGACCACCGAAAGTCAGGCTGTAGGCGTCGATGACCCAGGACAGGCCGGCCGTCGAGAAGTGCAACGAGGCATGGATCTGGGATATCGCGATGTTCACCACAGTGGAGTCCAGCACCACCATGAGCTGGCAGGCGACGATGACGGCCAGCGCGATGCCGGCTCGCCGAGCAGCGGTGGCATCGGCGTGACCAGATTCCTGGACAGTTGCTGCCACTGGACCATCTCCCTAGGTGTGCGGGCTCAGTGCAACGGGGCGAGCGCTTCGGCCCAGGCGACCACCTGGTCGAGCACCCTGGTGAGCATTTCCTCTTGGTGGGCGCCGGGATTGAACTCCGTTCCGCCGCCCTCGAAGTCGTGGAACAACGACAGCGCGACCTGCGACCGGACATCGGCGACGTGCAACTCCCCCATGACCAGCCTCAGGTGCTCGACGGCACGGGTACCACCGGCGAGGCCGTAGCTGACGAAACCGGCGGACTTGTTGTGCCACTCGACGAACAGGAAGTCGATCGCGTTCTTGAGCACACCGGAGGTGGAGTGGTTGTATTCAGGAGTGACGAAGACGTAGCCGTCGTAGGAAGCGATGGTCGCGGCCCAGGCCCTGGTGTGGTCCTGACTGTAGTTCGGGCCCTTGGCGGCCGGCACCGGCTCGTCGAGGTGGGGCAGATCGTAGTCGGCGAGATCGACCAGCTCGTAGGTCGCGTCGTCCCGTTTGCCGGCCAGATCATGTACCCACTTGGCGACCGCCTCGGCTTTGCGCCCCGGGCGGGTGCTGCCAATGATGATGCCGATCCTGGTCATGCCTGTGCTCCTGACTGGTCGTGTACGCCGTTGTGCGCCATTGACCTACTGGGTGGCGCCGGCGACGGGTGCGACTCGACGGTGGCATTGTGGCCGATACCCGGATGGGTACCCGGCAGGGCCGACCCCACACCCCGTACTGAAGATTTCTTCGATGCGCGGACCAACCCTAGTCCGGACCGGCGGACGGTGTCCGCGACCGGCCGAATGGGGGCAACACACCGACGGCTGCCACCAGGAAACCCACCGCACCGACCACTGTGACCAGTAACAACGCGGGTCGATAACCGGCTAGCGCTGTGTCGGCCGACGCACCTGCTGGTGCTTTGTCGGCACCGAGCAGTGCGGCCACGGCGGCCAGCATCACGGCGCCGCCGATCTGCACCGAACTCTGGTACATCCCTGTGGTCATCGCAAGGTCCGGGCCGGCGACACCCGTGGTGGCCTGGATGTGCAGCGCGGCGAACGCGAGCACGAAACCCAGTCCTACCAGCAACATCGTGGGCAGAATTGCGGTGACATAGCTGGGCGACGTTCCCACCGAGAGATAGAGAATGTACCCAATAGGTGGAGCCAATGCACCCAGGGTAATCAGCCAGGGAGCGCCGAACCGACCCACCATTCGACCGGCGGACGGTGCCGACAACGCGAGTAGCACGCTGGCCGGCAAAAACGCCAGTGCTGTCTGCCAGGGCGTCCACCCCAGCACCGACTGGAGCTGGAAAGTGGCGATGAACAGAAAGCCCCAGAACGAGCCGTTGAGGGCCCCAGCGCCAATAGCCGACCTGATCAGCCGGCCACGGGCCAGCAACCCGAATCGAATCAGCGGTGCTGCCGAGTGTCGCTCGATGTGAATCGATACGGCGATCAGCACCGCTGCCAGCGCGAAGCCGACAACGACCCGCGCGCTGCCCCATCCGGCAGCCGGTCCGGTCACGATCGTGAACACGACCAGCACGGCAGCCGCGACGAAGCAAGCAGCACCGAGTGTGTCAAATCGACGTTTGGTGGCCTCGTCCCCGGTGTCCCCGGGAATGAGCCGCGCCGCGAAGGCTAACAGCACCAGGGCGATCGGAGCGGGAAACAGGAACACCCAGCGCCAGTCCAGTTGGGTGAACAGCCCGGACAGCACGAGTCCCACCGTGAAGCCCGCGGCGCCGAACAACGAGTAGATCGACATCGCGCGGTTGCGGTCGGGCCCTTCCCGGAACGTGCTGCCGATGATCGCCAGGCCGGTCGGCGCCGTGAGAGCGGCACAGAAGCCCTTGACGAACCGGGTGACGATCAGCACCGGTGCGACGCTGACCAGTCCGGCCACCAGGGACGCCGCGGCGAACACGGCGAGCGCGGCGAGGTACACCCGCCGCCTGCCGAGCAGCGCGACGACCCGGCCGCCGAACAGCATCAGCCCTCCGAAGCCCAGGGCGAAACCGCTCATCACCCACTGCGCACCGGCCGGCGACAGGTGCAGGTCACGACCGATCGAGGGCAGCGCCACGATCACCACGGACACCTCGAGCGCGTCGAGGAGCATGTTCCCCGACAACACGAACACCAGTCCCCACAGTCGAGGGCTCCAGCGCGCCGAGGTGGCCGATGGTGTGCTCTGCGGCACTCGCGATTCGGTAGCCATCAGCCGAGCAGCGAGCCACCGCTGGCGTCGATGAACGCGCCGGTGACCCACCGACCGTCATCGGATGCCAGGAATGCCACCACATCGGCGATATCGGAGGGTTCACCGACTCGTCCGAAGGCGGAGAGCTGGGACATCTGCTCCACGGCCTCCGGGATGTCGAACACCGGCTGGCCGTTGTTGGTCACACCAGGCGCGACGCTGTTCACCGTGATGCCACGCGGCCCGAGGTGCCGGGCATAGTGCAGGCTGATCATCTCCACGGCGCCCTTGGTCATGGCGTACGCGACCTCCTGCGGGTTGGCCACCTTGGTGAGCCCGGACGAGATGTTGATGATGCGGCCACCGTCGGGCATGATCGACAGGGCGCGCTGCACGATGAACAGCGGAGCCTTCGCATTCACCGCGACGAGCCGGTCGAAGATCTCCGGGGTGATCTCCTCGGGTGCCACGCCGCCCATGATGCCGGCGGAGTTGACCAGAATGTCCAGTTCGACCGTGCCCGCGTGCTCCTGCAGCCCGCTGCGCAGGCCATCGAAGAGGGTGTCCACGTCACCGGGCACGCCCAGCTCGGCCTGCACCGTGAACGCACGGCCGCCGGCCGCGGTGATTGTCTTGACCGTCTGCTCGGCGGCGTCCTTACCGGTCGTGTAGTGCACGGCAACCAATGCGCCGTCCTGGCCGAGCCGCTCGGCGATTCCTCGGCCGATGCCCCGGCTCGAACCGGTGACCAGCGCGGTCTTGTTGTTGAGCTTGCTCACTGTTGCGCTCCTTTGCTAGTGGTCTGTCCATTGACTGCCGGATCGCCGAACCAGCGGCGTAGCGCGGTGTCCAGCTCGGTCGCGTCGCCGTCGATCCACGCGACGTGGCCGTCCGGCCTGATCAGCACGGCATCGACGCCCGACAGGACGCTGCCGCGATCGGCGGTTGCCGGCACGATCCGCACCCGGGGCTCCCATGCCTGCCACTCGGTGGTGTTCTGGCCCGCGAGGACCAGCAGGACCCCGTCCGCCGTGCGCAGCAGTTCGGTCGTGCTGGTGCGGCCGGCAGCCGTCCGCAGGTCACAGTGCGGCAGCCGCGCGCCGAGCAGGTCGTGCTCGCCCGGCCCCACCGGATACCGCACGTCCACCCCGCTGAGGGTGATGGCCAGATGCGCGCGTGCGTCCTCCAGTTCCAGCAGCTCACCGAAGACGGTCCGCACGGCGTTCACCTCGGGGCCGCCCAGCAGTAGCTGGCTCTGCGCCCGGACATCGGTCAGGATCCGGGCACCCACCGGATGACGTTCGTCGTGGTAGCTGTCCAGCAGCCCCGCTGGCGCCCAACCGTTGACCTGCGCGGCCAGCTTCCAGCCGAGGTTCGCCACGTCCTGCACGCCGAGGTTGAGGGCCTGGCCGCCGGCCGGCATCTGCACGTGCGCGGCATCGCCGGCCAGCAGCACCCTGCCCATCCGGTACCGGGCCGCCTGCCTGCTGGTGTCGTCGAACGCGTCCACCCACACCGGCGTTCCGCCGCTGATGTCCTCACCGGTGATCCGAGCCCACTCGGAGACCACCTCGGCGAACCCCGGCGCCTCGGTGCGCGTGCCCGCGGTGTTGCCGAACGCGTGGAACATGACGCGGGTGACGCCCTCGCGCTTCGCCGCGATGGCCAGGCCCTTCTCGAACCGCTGGAACCGCTTGGGCGGGATGTCGATGTTCCTGACGTCCGCTCGGACCAGTTCGCGGACCGCCGACGTACCGGGGAAGTCGAAGCCGGCCAGCCGCCGCACGGCGCTCTGTTCGCCGTCGCAGCCGACCACGTAGTCGGCCCGCAGCCGGATCGGGCCCCGGTCGCCGATGACGTCGACATCCACGTGGTCCGACTCGGCACGCAGGCCGGTCAGCTCGTGGCCACGGCGAATGTCGGCGCCGAGCTCGATCGCCCACGCGGTCAGCATTTCCTCGGTGCGGAACTGCGGGATCTTCCAGTAGCCCGCGTGATTGCTCGGGACGTCGCTCACGTCCAGCGGGATGCCGCCGAAGTGGCCGGCCTTCTCGGACTGGGTGTCACCGAGCCTGCCAAGGAGTCCTCGTTGGTCGAAGACCTCCATGGTGCGCGCGTTCAGTTGGGAGGCACGCGATTCGCCGGTCGGTTCGAGCAGCTGTTCCACCACTACGACATCGACGCCACCGAGCCGCAACTCACCAGCCAGCAGCAGGCCGACCGGCCCGGCACCGACGACGACGACCTGGGTTTCGGTGTGCTCTGCCATGATCACCTGCCTCGCATTCGAATGACGGAGTTCAGCGACGGCTCTCCGCGTACTCCTTGGCGTGTTCCATCGTGGTCGTGCTGTTGGTGCCCAGCGCGTTGCGGACGAACTTCCGTGCGTCGTCGACGCCTGCACCAGCACCGAGGACCTTCTCGATGTTCGACGGGTTGATCGCCACGGTGTGCTCGGACGTCACCGCCGAACCACCGCTGGTCTCCTCGATCGTCCATTCCCCGGTGTGCAACGTCATCAGCGCGGGGACCTCGATCTGCTTGTAGACGATCCGGTCCGACGCGAATGCCACCCGCACCGACCTGGTGGTGTGTACGGAACCGTCTTTCGTGCTGGTGTCCATGTCGAGCAGTTGGATACCGGGCGAATCCTCCACCATGGACACCGAGGCCACGTGCGGCAGGCGCTCGGACCACAGGTTCGCCTCGTTGATGAAGTCGTAGACGTCCTTGCCGGAGCCCTTGACCTGCACGGTGTCCGCGAAGGTCAGGAACAGGTCGGGCGCCTGGACCGCCAGTTCCGCGTTCGTCTTCAGCGCGGCCAGTTCCGACCGGCTGTTGCGGTCAACGGCCTCGCCGATCCAGGTCAGCTTCTCCGGATCGTCGTCGACCGCCCGGTAGTCGTGCAGCAGTCGCACCAGGGACTCGTCCTCCGAGACCGGCTCGATCGCCCAGGTACCGCCCATCAGGGCGACCGGGTCCTGCGAGCTCTCCTGGCGGAAGTCGACCCGCATCTTCGTGGGGTCCAGTTCACGGCGGGAGATCCACGTCTTCGCGTCACCGTTGGCGGTGGCCCAGATCTGTATCCGTTCCGACAGCTCGTTCCGTTCGAGGTATTCGATGTGCACTGTGGGCGGGAACATCCGTGGCCAGTTCGCCACATCCGCGATCAGCTGGTAGATCACCTTGGCGGGCGCGTGCACCGTGACCTGGTGCTCCGCAACGCATGTACTCGATTGTGTCATCGTCCTCTCCCTGTGCTCAGAAGTTGCCGAGACCGCCGCAGACGTTGATGGCCTGCGCGGTGATCGACGCCGCGGAGTCGGTGACCAGGTAGTCGACCAGCCCGGCGACCTCCTGCGGGGTGGAGTAGCGACCCAGCGGGATCTTCGCCTGGAACTGTTCGAGAATCTGCTCCTCCGACTTGTCGAAGGCTTCCGCGTAGCCCTGCCGGACCTTCTGTGCCATCGGGGTCTCGACGTAGCCGGGACACACGGCGTTCACCGTGATCCCGCTCTTGGCCAGTTCGTTGCCCAGCGACTTCGTGAAGCCGACGACGCCGTGCTTGGACGCCGAGTACGGTGCTCCCAGCACCACGCCCTGCTTGCCGGCGGTGGACGCGATGTTGACGATGCGGCCCCTGCTCTTGTGCCGCATGCCACCCGCGTTCAGCACCGCGTGGGTCATCATGAAGGTGCCGTTGAGGTTGGTGTTGACGACGTCGAACCACAGCTCCTCTGCCAGGTCCGCCGTGACGCCACCGCCGCTGCGGCCCGCGTTGTTCACCAGGACGTCGACCGTTCCGTACTCCGCGACGCCTGCGGCGACGAACGCCCGCACCTCGTCGGCGATACGGATGTCACAGGTCGTGCCCTGGACCTCCAAGCCCTCCTCGCGCAGGCGCTTCACCGTCAGCGCGAGGTTGTCCGCGTTGCGGCCGCAGATGAACACCTTGTGTCCGCGCTGCGCGAGGGCTTCGGTGACGGCGAGGCCGATTCCGCTGGTACCACCGGTCACCAGGGCGACCAGCTGGTCGTGTTCGGACATATGTGACTCCTTCTGCTGCTCGCTGTTCTCGGGTGCCGTCATGCGACGGCACTTGGCGTGTCCTCGGGCTTGGCCTTGAGCTGCTCGAGGATGTCCTCGACGATCGCCGTGCTGTGCTCGCCCGCCGCGAAAGCCGGGTTGTGCAGCACTTCCCGCAGGAAGCCGATCGTCGTGTGCACACCGGCGCCACCGACCCGGAACTCGGCCAGCGCCCTGTCCATCCGTTCCATCGCCTGCTCCCTGGTCGGGGCCCACACCACGAGCTTGGCCAGCAGCGAGTCGTAGGACGATGGCACCCGGTAGCCGGTGAAGCCGTGCGTGTCGACCCGGACGAACGGTCCGCCGGAGGGCACGAACTCATCGAGGACGCCGGGTGCGGGGACGAATTCCCGGTCGGGGTCCTCCACGTTGATCCGGCACTCGATCGCCGCGCCGCGCGACACGACGTCCTCCTGGCGCAGCGACAGAGGCTCGCCCGCCGCGACCCGGAACTGTTCCTGGACCAGGTCGATCCCGGTGACCATCTCGGTGACCGGATGCTCGACCTGGATGCGGGTGTTGACCTCCATGAAGTAGTACCGGCCGTCCGGCGCGAGCAGGAACTCGAACGT
>DASXYT010000161.1:0-19953 GCA_036502345.1 Pseudonocardiaceae bacterium
GACGGCCAGCAGGTGCACCTGTCGCCGACCCGCTCCGACGGCATGGCGGAGACCCTGCTCGGTCACCTGCCAGCGGTGCCGGCAGCCCGTGGCCGTTCGGTGAACCTGCCGGAGACCGAGGTCAGGCAGTTGGTCGCGGACCGGATGCACGCGGCACCCGGCTCGACGAAGCCACTACCGGCCGAGGCGTTCAACATTTTCCCCAGGGCGTCCATGGCCGAGGACGCACGGGACCTGATGACGGCGATGGACCAGCCGAGGACCGGCGGCGGCGAGTTGTACGTGGCCGCTCGGGTGCGCAGCGGCGAGCGGCGCCGCTGCGAGAACCCGGTGGTCTACGTGGACACCCAGCACGGCAGGTGGATGACCCAACTGTCCGGCGGCCGGGCAGGCGAGCGGTGGATCGTGTCCGCGCCGGCCAGCCGCCAACTGCTGCTGTCCAAACTGAACGAGATGCGCAACAACCTGCTCGGCTAGCAACCGGGCCTGCCGCGGGCTCCCGAAACCGGCGAGCCGACCACCCAGGACGCCGACTCGACCGCGCGAGCGGGCGAGCGGGCGACTCGGCCACCCAGGACCGCGAGCCGACCACCGGAGCAGGCGAGTCGACCACCGGGGGCCGCGAGTCGACCGCCCAGGACGCCGAGTCGCCTACCCAGACGGGCGAGTCGCCACCAGGACCGCGACTGCGAATCGACCACCAGAGCGGACGAGCCGACCACCGAGGACCGCGAGTCGCCCACACAGGAGGGCGAGTCGCCCACCCAGGCGGGCGAGTCGATCGCTGGAGCCGGCGAGCCGATCACCCAGGACGGCGGGTCGACCACCAGAGCGCGCGACTCGACCGCCCCGGACCGCGAGTCGCCTACCCAGGGCGGCGAACCGACCACCCAGGCAGGCGAGTCGACCACCAGAGCAGGCGAGTCGTCCACCCGGGCGGGCGAACCGCCCCCGGACCGCGAGTCGACCACCCAGGCAGGCGAGTCGCCTACCCAGGCGGGCGAGTCGGCCGCCGGAGCGGGCGAGTCGGCGCCTGGACGAGATGCGCAACGTCCCGCTTAGCTGGCAGTTCCCGCGACGGGACTCGCGATTTGACCGCACACGGGCCAAACTGGCCGGTAACCCGCTGGTGAACCGCGAAGGAGCCGGATGCCATGTTGAGCACGATGCAGGACGGACCGCTGTCGATCGCCCAGCTCGTCCGATACGGCACGAGCGTGCACGGCGGCAGCGAGGTCGTCACGTGGACCGGCGACGGCGCCCGGCGCACCAGCTACGCGGCCCTGGGCACGGAGACCGCGCGGCTGGCGGGCGCGCTGCGGTCGCTCGGTGTGTCCGGCGACGACCGGGTCGGCACGTTCATGTGGAACAACGGTGAACACCTCGCGACCTATCTCGCGGTGCCGGCCATGGGTGCTGTGCTGCACCCGCTGAACATCCGGCTGTTCCCCGACCAGCTCACCTACATCGCCAACCACGCCGAGGACGGCGTCGTACTGGTGGACGCCAGCCTGGTGCCGCTGTTCAACCCGCTGCTGCCGACCTTCGAGACGGTCAAGCACGTGATCGTCGTCGGCGGCGACCCTGCTGCCGTGGACGCGCCCAAGGGCGTCACCGTGCACAGCTACGCCGACCTGCTCGCCGGCCAGCCGGACGAGTTCGACTGGGTCGAGGTGGACGAGCGCTCCGCGGCCGCGATGTGCTACACGTCCGGCACCACTGGCAACCCGAAGGGCGTCGTCTACTCGCACCGGTCGGTCTGGCTGCACTCGATGCAGGTGTGCATGACCGACGGCATGGGACTGCGGCAGGCCGACCGCTCGCTGGTGATCGTGCCGATGTTCCACGCGATGGCGTGGGGTCTGCCCTACGCCTCGATGATGGTCGGCGCCTCGCTGATCATGCCTGACCGGTTCCTGCAGCCCGCCCCGATCGCGGACATCATCGCCGCCGAGCAGCCGACCATGGCCGGTGCCGTGCCGACCATCTGGCAGGGTCTGCTCGCACACCTGGACACCCACCCGCAGGACCTGTCCACGCTGCGCAACGTGGTGGTCGGCGGGTCGGCGTGCCCTCCGTCGCTGATGCGCGCGTTCAACGACAAGTACGGCGTCCACATCACGCACGCGTGGGGCATGACGGAGACGTCGCCGCTGGGCAGCCTGGCCAACCCACCCGGCTGGGCCACCGGCGAGGACGAGTGGAACTACCGGTTCACCCAGGGCAGGCTGCCGGCCGCCGTGCAGGGCAGGCTGGTCGGTCCGGACGGCGACGAGATGCCGTGGGACGGCGAGAGCGTCGGCGAGCTGGAGGTCCGAGGGCCGTGGGTGACCGCCCACTACTACAAGGTGGACGACCCGGAGAAGTTCCACGACGGCTGGCTGCGCACCGGTGACGTCGGTTCGCTGAGCCAGGACGGCTTCCTGCGGTTGACCGATAGGTCCAAGGACGTGATCAAGTCCGGCGGCGAGTGGATCTCGTCGGTGGACCTGGAGAACCAGGTGATGGCGCACCCGGCAGTAGCCGAGGCAGCGGTGATCGGCGTGCCGGACGAGAAGTGGGACGAGCGGCCGCTGGTGGCCGTCGTGCTGCGCGAGGGCACCAAGGCCAGCGCCGAGGAGCTGCGCGAGTTCCTGGAGGAACGGGTGGCGCACTGGCAGCTGCCGGAGAACTGGACCTTCATCGAGGAGGTCCCGAAGACCAGCGTCGGCAAGTTCGACAAGAAGCGGCTGCGCAGCGCGCACGCGGACGGCCAGCTGACCGTCCGCAAGCTGAGCTGACAACGGACCGGTCATCCGGTCCTGACCGACAAACGGTCAGGACCGGGTGGTCATCGGCCACGTGTCGTCGTTGAGCAGCCGCTTGAGCACCTTGCCGGTCGCGTTGCGCGGCAGTTCCGACACGAAGTACACGTCCCTGGGCACCGCGAACCTGGCCAGCCGGTGATGCACGTGCTCACGGACCGCGTCGGCGTCCAGCCGGGCGCCGTGCCGCAGCACGATGTAGGCGGCCAACCGCTGGCCGTACTCGTTGTCCGGCACGCCGACCACGGCGACGTCCTGCACCTCGGGCAGCGAGATCAGCACTTCCTCGACCGGCCGCGGGAACACGTTCTCGCCGCCGGACACGATCATCTCGTCGGCCCGCCCTGTGATGAACAGCCTGCCGTCCGCGTCCAGGTAGCCGCGGTCGCCGGTGGACATCATCTGGTGCGCCATCGGCAGGCTGCCGCCCTCGGTGTAGCCCTCGAACAGCATCTCGTTGCCCACGAACAACTGTCCCTCCGCGCCGGGTGGCACCGGGCGCAGGTTGTCGTCGAACACGCCGACCCTGGTGCCCGGCGGGCAGCGGCCCGCCGTGGTGGGAGCGGCCCGCAGGTCGACGGGGTCGGCGATGCTGGCCCAGGACACCTCGGTGGAGCCGTAGAGGTTGTAGAGGATGTCGCCGAATACATTCATGAACTCGGTGACGAACGACCCGGGCAGCGCCGAACCACTGCTGGCCACGATGCGCAGGCTGGACAGGTCGTAGCGGCGACGGACCCGTTCCGGCAGGTCCAGGATGCGCTGCAACATGATCGGCACCGCGAACAACGCCGTGCACTGGTGTTCGGCGATGGCGCGCAGGGTGCGTTCCGCGTCGAACCGGCGCTGCAGCACCAGGGTGGCCCGCAGCGGCATGCTGATCTGCATCGCGGCCAGGCCCCACGTGTGGAACAGCGGTGCCGCGACGAACATCCGTTCGCCTGCCCGCAGTGGGATCCTGGCCAGCATCGCGGCCGCCGTGCTGAGCCCGCGCGGGGTCGGCCGCCGGGCACCCTTCGGGATGCCCGTGGTGCCGGACGTGAGCACCACGATCCGGCCCGGCCGTTCGGACGGCCGCATCCTGATCTCCGGTGCCGCGTCGATCAGGTCGTCCACGGTGGGATAGCCGCTCTCGCTGTCCGCCCACGTACTGATCCGCAGGAAGTCGCCGGGCACATCCTTGATGGCAGGCGCGAACTCGTCGTCGGCGAGCACGGCGACCGGCCGGTGCTTGTTGATCACGTCGCCGACCGAGGACGCGGACAGGCCCGTGTTGAGCAGCACGGCATCCGCGCCGATCAGTCCACATGCGATGATCGACTCGGCCATGGCGGCGTGGTTGCGGCACATCAGCGCCACCGGCTGACCCGCTTGGACGCCGTTCGCGACCAGGCCACTGGCCAGCCGTTTGCCTCTGGCCACGGCAGTGCCGTAGCTGCGGATGCCACGCTCGTCCTGCAGTGCGGGCGCGTCCTCACCTCGGGCAGCGGCGGCCTGGTAGCCACCGGGCATGGTGGCACCCCACCGGGCCAGGCTGGCCAGCTGGCGCGCCACCTTGTCCGGCCTGCCCGCCGACACGACACCGGCCCTGATCAGGGTCGTTGCCACGCCGAGCGTCGTCGAGCCAGGGTCGAGGTGCGGGGCGAGGTCGATCAGCCTGGCCGGCCGACCGGCCAGGTGTCTGCCCAGTTGTGCGGCGACCTCGGTGACGCGGCGCGCGACGAGTTGCCCGTCGACGTGCGGCAGCATCACCTGCACGACCAGTTGGGTGCGCTGGCCGAGCCATGGGCGCAGCTCGATCGACACCCACTTGCTGTCGTCGTCCACGACGCACCACACGATGTGCTGTCCCGGCCGGTACACGATGGCGTCGATGCGTGCGGTCCGCACCGTGTCCCGGTCCGGACACACCCGGACGAGGCACTTCGGCCCACGCCCGATGTCGGCTTGTTCAATTACCTCGCACCAGCTGATCTCCGGAACGAAACGGGAGTACAGCTCCGGTGTGCCGAGTACCCGCCATACCTGATCTGGTGGCTGGTCAAGAATTGTAGAGGTCTCCTGGACATCGTCTCGCATGCATTTCCTCACAGTCGCGCACGCATGACCCCCGACGGGTTTCACCACACACTTGGCTCAAGTGCGCAGACCGTACCAGCGAACGGAGGCGCCCCAGCTACGCCGACCGATTGACAGAACTGTCACTGTCAACGCCCGTCCGGCCGAAACTCGGATACCGTCCGCGATCACCGCAGGTACCTGTCGCGACTTACCGTCGAGATACCCCCGTTACAGAAGACAATGGGGGTGCAGCCCCTAGGGAGCAAATCCGTGTCCGATCCCCTAATCGACGAGCAGGCGACCGCGATGATGCGGTCCGCAATGCCTTTCACCGCAACGCTGGGCGTGGAAGTCCTACACAGCACCAAGGACGAGGTACGCAGCCGTCTATTGTGGCATGAATCACTCACCACGTCGGGCGGCATCATGCACGGCGGCGCGCTGATGGCGCTGGCGGACGCGAACGGCGGGCTGTGCGCGTTCCTCAACCTGCCGGCGGGTGCCGGCACGAGCACGATCGAGTCGAAGACCAACTTTTTGCGCGCGGTGCGCGGCGGGTTCGCCACGGCGGTGTCCCGGCTGCTGCACGTGGGCAGGCGGGTGATCGTGGTGGAGACCGAGATCCGGGACGACACCGACCGGCTGGCCGCGAAGGTCACCCAGAGCCAGGCGGTGCTGGAAGCCTGACAGTAGGTTGGCATCGATGCCGTTTGTCGACGCCGACTACCCAGCCGCCCCGTACCCGGGCACCCGGCCGGACCGGTCCTTCGTGCACGACGAGGGCACCGGCTGGGAGGTGACGGCCGCCACGCCGTGGCACTGGACAGTCGACGGTGTCGACCTGGACGACTGGCTCACCGAGCGCGGCGCCGAACCGCTGGCCGCCCGGGTACCCGTGCTGACCTACGGCTCCAACGCCAACCCGGCCAAGATCAGCTGGCTGCGGGCGACGCTCGGGCTGACCGGCCCGGTCGTGGTGCTGCGCGTGCGGTGCACCGGGTTGGCCGCCGCGTGGGCGACGCACCTACGGGTGGTGGACGACCAGCGGCCTGCGACGTTGGTCGCCGAGCCGGGCCGGGTCGAATGGCACGCGGTGTGGCTGGCCACGCCGGACCAGGTGCGGGTGCTGGACGTGTGCGAGGGGCGCGGCGAGCGGTATCGCCTGGTACGCCTGGCATCCGGCACGATGACCACGGAGGACGGCACCGAGCTGGACGACGTGCTCGCGTACACGGCGGCCGGTGACCTGCGGGCTCCGCTGCTGGTGGACGGCAAGCCGGTGCGGTGTGCCGACGTGCCGCAGGCCGACGCGATGACCCTTGTCGGACAACAGGGTCACGACGGGCTCGACGTGGTTCCGGTGGCCGGTGCGCCGGTTGCCGAGGACTGGCCGGACCGGGTGTTCGTGTACGGCACGCTGCGGCCGGGCGACGTCACGTGGCACCGGATGCGACGGCACGTCATCGACACTCCGGTGCGGACCCGCCTGCCTGGCACGCTCTACGACACCGGCATGGGCTACCCCGCGCTGCTGCGACAGCCGGGCGAGGTGTCGGGGTGGACCGTGCGGCTGCGCTCCCCCGCCCGGGCGCTCGCCGAGTTGGACGCCTACGAGAGCCCGGAGTACCGGCGGGTGCGCGTTGTCGACTCCACCGGGCGGCTGTGCTGGACCTACCTGTGGACCGACCCGACGGACGGCTTCATCCGGCTGGCGAACGGCTGGCCGGCGCCCGGTGCAGACTAGCCGCGTGATCGAACCCGATTCCCGGCTCGCCATGCTGGTACCCGACCTCGGCGACCGGATCGCCGAGTACGGCCAGGTGACCGAGGCCCTGGTCCAGGCCGGTGCCGTCGTGGTCGGCCACGAACTGCCGGCCCCGATCACCGACTTCGAGCAGGTCGTGGACGAGCTGGCCCAGGTGATCGACCAGCAGCCCGCCGGGCTGCCGTTGGTGCTGGTCGGGCACGCGGTCGGCGGCATGGTCGTGGTCCGTTACACCCAGCGGTACCCGGATCGGGTGGCCGCGCTGGTGCTGTCGGCGCCGGTGCTCGGCCCGTGGCAGACGCTGGACCTGTTGTCCGAGCAGGACACCGGCTCGTTCGACCGGGAAACGCTGCAGGCGATCGAGACGTGCCTGAGCACCATCGACTTCGACCACCCGCTCGGCGACGACCTGCCGGCGCTGTGGCTGCACGGCGACGACGACACGGTGGTGCCGGTGTCGGACACCAGGGCCGGCATGGACCGGATCCGGGGCCTGCGCTTCGAGGAGCGGATCTACCCCGGCGTCGGACACGACGTGCTGGACACCAAGCAGGCGCTGGCCGATATCGCCGAGTTCGTTCAGTCCTCCGGTTCCGGTACCGCCTCCTGACCGTCCAGGAACCGGGCGACCAGGCCACGCACCACGGTGGCCATCGAGAAGCCGTGCCCGGACGACCAGGTGCGCAGCCGGGCGTGCAGTTCGGCGGGCAGGCGGACGGGTACCACCTGGTGACCCTGTCCCCCGACGCCGAGCGCCCCGCTGAACTGCTGCTGTCCGTACAACTCCCGCAGGCTGCCCGTACCGGGTGAGAGCAGCCGCGACATGTGGTCCCGCTCCGACTTGCCGAGCCAGCCGAGTTGCAGTCCGCTCGACGCCCTGGACAGCAGCCAGATGGTGACCCGCTGCCGATCCTCCGACGACAGGCTCTCCAGTGCGCGCGCGAGCAGTTCCTCGGGGGTGGGCTGTTCCGCTTCGGGCTCGCTCATGGCACTCCCAGGTCGGCGATATCGCCCACGATACCGCGATATCGGAGTCGATATCAGAGCCCGTGGACCGCTCCCCCGTCGACCGAGACCACCGTGCCGGTCAGGTAGGACGCTGCCGGCGACAGCGCGAACGCGGCCACCCTGCCGAACTCGTCCGGCTCGCCGATCCTGCGCAGCGGGATCGTGCCGGCCCGGGCGGCCAGCGCGGTCGGATTGGCCAGCAGCCCGGCCAGCCGATCGGTGGCGATCGCACCGGGCAGCAGGCTGACCACCCGGATGCCACGCGGCCCGAGTTCGTCCGCCAGGTTCTTGGCGACCATCGCCAGACCGGGCCGTAGCCCGTTGGAGATGGCCAGGTCCGGGAGCGGCTCGCGGACCGATGTGGACAGCACCAGCGCGATCGCGCCGCCGTCGGTCAGCTCCGCGGACACCGTGCGGACCAACCGGAGCGTGCCCATGAAGACCGACCCGAAGGCCTGCTCCCAGTCGTCCAGCGCGGTGTCCAGCACACCGCCGCGCGGTGGCCCGCCGACACTGACCAGCAGGCCGTCCAGCCTGCCGAACCGCTCCTTCGCCAGCGTCACCAGCCGGTCGGGCAGGTCCGGATCGGCGTTGTCGCCCGGCAGGCCGACGGCGTTGGCACCGAGTTCGGCCACTGCCTTGTCGACGTGTTCGGCCGACCGCGACGACAGCACCACCCTGGCGCCGTCCGCGACCAGCGCCTTCGCCGTGGCGAAACCGAGGCCCTTGCTACCGCCGGTGACCAGGTACACCCGATCGGCCAGTCCGAGATCCATACCAGCTCCTTGCTCGACACCGTGCCTGCGAGACAATGACGAACACTATGGACGACCACGTCGAACTACTCGTCACGGTGGTCCTCGCGGCCGAGAGCGACAAGGCTGCCCGGTCCGCGTGCCGGGACATGATGTGGCAGGTCGACGGCCGCATCGTGGAGTCGGCCGACTGCTCGGCCGAGGAACCGGGCTGCTGGTCGGTGACCATGCGGGTGCCCAGCGAGGAACGCGCGACCCACAACATCGCGGCGCCGCTGGCCCGTGCGGTCCGCCAGTTCGTCCGCGGGCTCGGGCCCGAGTTCGTGGTGCCGAGGGTGTCCTGCGAGCCGCCGACGGCGTGGACCGTTTTGGAGGACCCCGACACCATCACCACGCTGGCCCCCGGTGCCGAACGCGTGCTGGTCGAGGCGTGGCACGGCGACGATCCGTACCCGAGTGCCGACGGCGAGTCGATCAAGGAGACCCCACCCCCGGCAGCGGCCTCGGCACCGTTGCAGCAATCCGTGCCGTCCACTCCACCCGTTCGGCGGCACACCCCGCAGGGTGACGGCACCGGGCAGGGGTGCCGGCTGACCCTGCGGGTGGATGTGGCAACCTCGCGAGCGGCCGGCGCCGAGTGGCAGGCACGGGCGCTGGCCAGCCGAATCTCCCGTGACGCGACCCTGACCGGGATCACCGAGCACGACGGCGTGCTCACCGTGCTGGTAGACCTCGGCACGGCCGACACGCCGCCCCCGCAGACCGTCCTGACCGCCGTTTCGGCCCTGGACAGGCCGGGTTGGTCAGCGCTGCGCTGGGAGGGTGAAACAGCTATCACCACTTGGACGGCGATTCCCAGGCCCGAATCGGGTATTACGGAACTGGAGCTGTCGTCGAGCCCGGACGCCCGGCGACGCCGAGGGTGAACTGGACACCACCTGCCGCGGGGCGTCGGTCCCAGCGGCGATCCCTCAGCCGATCCCGGGTTGATCCGTTGAGCGCAGGCAAACACATCCAGTCGGGTAGCGCATTCACCCAACCAGACCACCGCGGTTGCGACAGGGTCCGGGCCGACCGCTAGTTTCCACGCAACTGTCAACATCAACTAGCACAGCGGGAGATCAACGCCAGATGGCTAGCGTCGATGATGTTCGGGCCGGTATCGCTCGGGCCAACCAGCAGGCGACGGAAAGCATCGCTGCGCTGCAACAGGCCAGTTCGGCGCTCGAACAGGCGCAGGGCTCGCTCACCATGGTGACCCAGGGCAGCGGCCATGCCGACGCCGAACAGGCGAACGGTCTGCTGGCCGATGCGGCTCGCGCCGTGGACGAGGTCGCACAGACGGTCAACGCGGCCATCTCCAAGGCCGAGAGTTACGCGTCAGGGCTGTAGGCCGACCGTGTCCATCGAGGCGATCCGGGCCACCACGGCACAGGTACGCGACCAGATCGTGGCCGCACACCAGGACGTACGTACCGCGCGGGATCGGTTGACCGACGCGGTGCGCACACTCACCGACCTGAGCCGCAACCACTCGGTATCGCTGGTTCCACCGGAACATCGGCGGGCCGACGACCAACTGGCCGACTGTCTTGAGAAGTTGGTCGGTTGTCTGGCCTGTCTCGATAGCTACGTCGCGGGGCTGTGATCGCCGGCTGAGGGGTTTGGGTTGAACAAGCGCACCGAACGGCGCGACAAGATCAGGGCCGCGCTCGACGAGTTCCGCGCCGCCGTGGGTACGGCACTCGGCATCGCGGGCCGCCAGCAGGACCTGGTGGCCGAGCAGCACGCCAGGGTCATGGTGGAACTGTGGCTGCGCACCGAGGGCACAGCCGCCACCGTCGACCCGGCGATGTCCGGCCCGCTGGCCAATCCACGCATGGCCGACGTGGTGGCCAGGGTGGGCGAGGATCGGCGTGCGCACTTCACGGACTGGACCGGCGGCCCGCTCGCGCTGACCGAACTGGTCACCAGGGCGGCCCCCGGCGCGGCCGGCGAGCCGTGGCAGACGTGGCTCGGCCAGGTCGGCACCGCGGACGGCATCGGGGAGCTGCCCGAACTGTGGCGGATCGGCACCGCGATCGCCGACGAGGCGCCGGAGCGGATCCCGTTCCCGGTGGCCGTGCCGCTGCTGGACACCGCTCACCTGCACATCTCCACCACCGGGGACAGCAGGGCCACCGCCGAGGCGCTGGTGGAAACACTGCTGCTGCGGGTGCTCAGCTATCTGCAGCCGGGCCTCGCGCACATCCACGTGTGGGACACCGGTCAGCTGACCGGCTCGCTACCCGGCCTGTATCCGCTGACCAGGGCCGGGCTGCTCACGGTGCACGATCCGGCGCAGCCCAAGGAACTGCTGGACGAACTGTCCGACCACATCCGCCGTGTGCACACCGGTGTGCTGGCCGGCGGTGACACGTCGCTCGGGTCGATCAGCGGCCGGGCCGGGCGGCGCACCGAGCCGTGGCGGATCGCCGTGCTGTTCGGCAGCCGCAAGACGCTGCCCGAGGACCAGCAGCAGCAACTGCAGCGGGTGGCCCGCAACGGGCTGGCGTGCGGTGTGCAGCTGATCGTGGTGGACATCCCGGTGACGGTGAACAGTCCGATGGAGATGGTCGAGTTCGTCGACGAGCACACCGCCAGGTGCACGATGACCGGGCCGAACGCCACCGTCACCCTGGACGCGCCACTGCCCAGGGCGGACGTGCCGCGTGCGTGCGCGACCATCGCCGAGGAGTTGGAATCGCGCAGGGCACGGCTGTGCACGTTCACCGACCTGATGCCGGATGCGTTGTGGCAACAGGGTTCCGGCGCCGGTCTCGGCACGCCGGTCGGCAGGCTGGACGGCAACCCGATCGACGTGGTGCTCGGCGACTCGTCGCCACACGCGCTGGTCGCCGGGCCGAGCGGCTCCGGCAAGACCAACTTCCTCTACGCGCTGCTCGGCGGCCTGACCGCCCGGTATTCGCCGGACGAGTTGGAGCTGTACCTACTGGACTTCAAGGAAGGCGTGTCGTTCGCCCAGTTCACGCCAGGTCGGCGGGACCCGACGTGGCTGCCGCACGCCCGACTGGTCGGCGTGAACGTGAACGCGGACCGGGAGTTCGGCGTGGCGCTGCTGTCGTTCCTCGCGGACACGATGCGCGAACGGTCGAACGTCGCGAAACAGCACGAGGTCACCAAGCTGGAGGAACTGCGCGCCGAGGACCCCGGCGGGCGGTGGCCGAGGATCGTCGCGGTCATCGACGAGTTCCAGTACCTGTTCGCCGAGCGGGACGTGGTGGCCACGACGGCGGCCCGACTGCTGGAGGACGTGGCGCGGCGTGGTCGGTCGCAGGGCATCCACCTGGTGCTGGCCAGCCAGGACGTGTCCGGCATCGAGGCGTTCTGGGGCAAGCCCGCGATCTTCGAGCAGTTCATCCTGCGGGTCGCGCTGCCCAAGGCCCGGCGGGTCCTGGTCGAGACGAACGACGCCGCAGTCGAACTGCCCAGGTGGCACGCCGTGGTGAACCACGAATCCGGTACGCGACAGGGCAACCAGGTGGCCCGCATCCCCGACTCGACCAGCCGGGGCACGTTCGACGTGCTGCAGCAGCAATTGTGGGAGCGGCGCTCGCCCGACCTGGCCGAGCCGATGCTGTTCGACGGCAGCCGGGTGCCCACGTTGGCCGACACCGCCGACTTCCAGCAGTTGTTGCCGTCCACCGAGGTGCCACGCGCGGTGCTCGGCCAGATCATCGACGTGGCCGGCAGTGCCGCCGTCACCACGTTGACCGGGTCGCCGGGGCGCAACTTCGCGGTGATCGGCTCGTCACCGTCGGACGCGGCCAGTGTGCTCGGCGCCGCGGCGCTGTCCATTGCGCGGCAACACATGCCGGGTAGCGCGTTGTTCACGCTGTGCCCGTTGGTGGGCGACGCGACCCAGCCGGTGGCACGGCTGGCTGAACGTTTGAGAATTGAAGACCACGAAGTTTCAATTGTTGAACGATCTGACTTGCCCGGCTTGTTGGGCTCAGTGGCTGGTGAACTCGCGACGGCACGAGCGGGCGGTGTTTCGCACGAGGTCAAGCCGCACTACCTGTTCTGCTACGGCGTCGACGCGGCACAGGCGATGCTGGAGACGAAGGTCGTCGGGTCGCCGTCCGGGCTGGACCAGTTCCGGGCGGTGCTGCGGCACGGACCGGAGCACCACACGCACGTGTTCGGCTGGTGGCGCGGGGTCGGCCGGTTGAAGGCGTCGCTGCCGATCGGGCAGGTCGAGGACATCGGGCCGTGGGTGGCGTTCGACGTGCAGGGCCAGGAGTTGCAGGCACTCGCGCCCGGTCAGCTGATCTCGTGGTCGCCCCGGGCGCGGCGCGGTCTGTACTTCGACCGGTTCGAGCACGCGCGGCCGCAGGTGATCATCCCGTTCGACATCGACAAGGACGGTGCGCTGTGAGTCCGCTCGATGCTGTCCGCAGGTACAAGGAGTTGGCCGACCTCAACACCGAGGCCGTGCGGCGGATGCGCGAGCACGACAGGGCGGTGTCCGACGAGTTGCGCAAGCAACTCGGTGACGCCGACAAGGCCCTTGCCGAGGCGATCGCGCGCGAACGGGTGTCGAAGGTGAGTGTGCGGCTGCACTGGGAGTCGGCGGCCGAGGCGCTGTGGGGTGAGCGGTGGCTGAGGATCGGGTCACAGCCGGACCCGGTGCCGCCGGCCTTTGATCTGCCCCCGGATGCCGCCGACACGGCAGATGCCGAGGTCGGCAGGACGTACGACGCGTTGCGGGATGCGTTGCGCAAGGCGGGACTGTTGCAGAGGCGGAACCGGTCCGAGCCGGATTACTGACTGACCTGTAATGATGTTCGGCGTTGCTGTGGTGACCGGCGGAGGGGCAGACCATGACCAAGGGCTTGGAGATCCGGTTGGCGTCGAGGCCGCACGGTTGGCCGACGCCGGACAACTTCGAGAGCGTCGTGGTCGACGTGCCGGAGCCGGGCCCGGGTCAGGTGCTGGTGCGCAACCTGGTGATGAGTGTCGACCCGTACATGCGTGGTCGGATGAACGACGCGAAGTCGTACGCGCCGCCGTTCGCGGTCGGCGAGGTCATGTACGGCGGCGCGGTCGGCGAGGTGATCTCGTCGGCTGATGATTCGCTGGCCACCGGTGACATGGTGCTGCACGGCTTGGGCTGGCGGGAGTACGCGCTGGTCGAGGCCAAGCATGCCGCACTCGTTGATCTTTCGTTGGCGCCGGCCGGTGCGTACCTCGGCGTGCTGGGGATGCCGGGGCTGACGGCGTACTCGGGTCTGATGGCGGTGGCCGAGATGCAGCCGGGTGACACGGTGTTCGTGTCCGGCGCGGCGGGCGCGGTGGGGTCGATCGCGGGTCAGGTGGCGCGGTTGAAGGGTGCCAAGCGGGTGATCGGGAGCGCTGGGTCGGCAGAGAAGGTCGCGCACCTGGTGGACGACTTGGGTTTCGACGCGGCGTTCAACTACAAGGACGGGCCGGTCGTCGACCAGCTTTCCGCGTTGGCGCCGGACGGCATCGAGGTGTACTTCGACAACGTCGGCGGTGAACATCTGGAGGCGGCGCTGTCGGTGTTGAACGTGCACGGCCGGGTGGCGGTGTGCGGGATGATCTCGTTGTACAACACCACGGAGCCTGTTGCCGCGCCCAGGAACATGGCGCAGATCATCGGCAAGCGGCTGACGATCCGCGGCATGCTGGTGGGTGATCACCTGGCGATGCGGGACCAGTTCGTGGCCGAGGCAAGCGGTTGGCTGGCGGAAGGTCAGTTGCGCTACCGGGAAACGGTGGTCGCGGGCCTGGCCAACGCCCCGGAAGCCTTCCTGGGCATGATGCGAGGCGAGAACACGGGCAAAATGCTGGTCACGGTGCCGGCAGTGTGAGCCGCTGTCCCTGAAGGGCGACACGCAGGCTCGACCGATCACCGGAACGGTCGTCGCCTCGGCCGAGCCCAGGTCCGGCGAGGAGTCGACTCACCCGCCCGAAGGGTCGACACGCGGGGCGCCCCACACCGCGAAGAGTCGGCTCGCCCGGGCTTGTGTCCGTGGGGAGGCAACTCGCTCTGCTGGAGCGTCGACACGCGTGCGGTGGTGGCAGGCCTTTGCCGCTTGTCGGCCATTCCCGCGGACGTTGCGCGTGTCGACGTCTGATGCTCGCCGCTCAGTGGTCGTTGGGTGGCAGGAACGCGGCTTATGTCATCCGTGCACGAAGCAGAACTCATCGCCTTCCGGGTCGACCATCACCTGGAATTCCACCGGTTCACCGCCTGACAATCCCGCCCAGAATCGGGCCGACCCGAGAACGGTCCAGTGCGTCCACCACAATCTGGTTCATTTTATCAACTTTCCGGGATTCATCACGTTCTTCGGGTCGAGCGTCCGCTTCACCGCCGCCAACACCTCTACCCCCAACGCACCGATCTCGTCAGCCAAATACGGCGCATGGTCCACGCCTACCGCGTGGTGATGGGAGATCGTGCCTAGCCCGCCGATCGCGGCACACGCCGCCGCTTTCGCCCGTTGCCACTGCCCCACGGGGTCATCAGCATCCCTCGCCGCCAGCACCGTGAAATACAGCGACGCCCCCGTTTCGTACGCATGCGACACGTGGCACATCACGATTGTCTGTGAACCCAGTTCACCCTTCAACGCCGAACGCACCGCATCACGCAACTCACTCAGCTTCGACCAGTACCCCGCCGTCTCCAACGTCTCGACACACACGCCCACATCCAGCAACCCGTCCCGCTGCCGAGGCCCACCGAACCGCCCCTTCCGCCATGCCTCGGCCGGCGCCCGACCCAACCTGACCGGCCGGAACCGCCGTAGCACCCGCAAAGAAGCTGCCCGAGCACGCGCCAACGACCCATCCGCTTCCCAGCCCAACACCAGCAGACACGGCTCCCGCACCCCGCGCAGCCGCAGGTACGACCCCAACAGGCCGCCACTCGACGACGACATCAGCGCCACCGCTGTCTCGTCCACATCGGACAGTCGGGTCACGGTCGCCAACACCCGACTCTGCGCCAACGCCCGCACCGCCGCCGCACCCTGCTCCCACCCGTCGAACGCGTATGCCTCGTACCGCCGATGCGTCGGCACCGGCCGCACCCGGACCGTCACCTCCGTGATGATCCCGAGCGCCCCCTCACTACCCACCATCAACGCCCGCAGGTCCGGCCCGGCAGCCGACGCGGGTGCCACACCCAACCGCCACTCACCCCTTGGCGTCGCCACCCGCAACCCGGCCACCATGTCCTCGAACCGGCCGTATCCGGACGACGCCTGACCGGCCGAACGGGTCGCGGCGAATCCCCCGATCGTGGCTCTCTCGAACGACTGAGGGACGTGACCGAGCGTGAAGCCGTGGGCCGCCAGCAGGCTCTCCGCAGCCGGGCCACGCACCCCTGCCTGGAACACCGCCAACCGGGACACCGGGTCCACCGACACCAGCTGGTCCAGCCGCACGAGATCCAGAGCGACGACGGCGGGCAACGAACCCCGCAACGCCGCCACCCCACCGACCACCGACGTGCCACCGCCGAACGGCACCACCCCGACACCCAGCTCAGCGCAGAGCGAAACCACAGCAAGAACCTCTGAAGGATCCGCCGGCAGCACCACCGCATCCGGCACCCCGAGCTCCGCGCCGACACCCCGGTACCGAATCAGGTCCAGATAGGACAGTCCGCCCGACCGGCCGAGCCGGGACTCGTCGTCCACCAGCACATGAGACGAACCCACAACCCCAGCCAGAGCCGAAGAGGCAGCAGATGACAACGCCGACCGCGACACCACCAGCCCCGACGGCGGCACCGCGGGCGTCGCCACCTCGGCAAGACCCGTCATGGCACGCAGCTTGCGCAGCAGCCGAGGCGGCAGCGGGTGCGGTTCCGCCGTCCAGCTACCACGCACGGTGTGGGCAATCAGCTCAGTCATCGGTACAGTGTTACACGTGACGTCAAAACGTAACAGCGATCCGCTACTGGACGCAGCCAGGGACTGCGTCCTGTCCGTCGGCGTCGGCCGCACCACGCTGACCGACATCGCGAAGCGCGCCGGCACCAGCCGGATGACCGTCTATCGCCGCTACCCCGGCGTCACCAGCGTCGTCGCAGCCCTGATGACCAGGGAATTCGGCGAACTTCTGGCCGACATCGACAACACGGCCACGACCACCGCCCGCCAACGCCTTGTGGACGCAGCCGTCGAAGCCGCCCGCCTGCTGATCGCGGATCCGCTGATGCGCAGCGTGCTGGACCGGGACGCCGAACTGCTCCTGCCCTATCTCGTGCAACGCGTCGGCAGCACCCAACGCCTTGCCGAGAAGTTCGTCACCGAGCAGTTGACGGCGGGCCACGCGGACGGCTCGATCCGGCAGGGGAACACAGCGGCGCAGGCCAGGATGTTCTTCCTCACGGTGCAGGCCGTCGTCATCTCGCACCGCCCCGCCACGTCCGACATCGCCGACGACGACCTGCTCGCCGAACTCGCCGTCAGCCTGGACCACAGTCTGAGCAGCCAATGAAGACGACCTCGCTCAACCACAACCGGCGCGCGCGGGAACTCGATCAGATCGCCAACGGCGAACAGGTGGACCTGCTGGTCGTCGGCGGCGGCGTCACCGGCACCGGCGCCGCACTGGACGCGGCGTCGCGCGGCCTCTCGGTGTGCCTGATCGACGCCCACGACCTGGCCTTCGGCACGTCCCGCTGGTCCAGCAAGCTCGTGCACGGCGGTCTGCGCTACCTGGCCAAGGGCGACGTCGGCCTCGCCTACGAGAGCGCGGCCGAACGAGGCATCCTGATGACTACCGTCGCACCCCACCTGACCCGCGCCCTGCCGCAGCTGATTCCGGTGTACCGCAACCAGAATCTCGCGCTGGCCGGCCTGATCGCCGGTGACGTGCTGCGCAGGGTCGCCCGCACCAGGACGTCGCTACTCCCGGCACCCCGCAAGATCCCGGCCGCCGAGGCGCTGGCACTCGCGCCCGGCCTGCGCCGGCACGGGCTGAACGCCGGACTGCTCTCCTTCGACGGTCAACTCACCGACGACGCCCGGCTCGTCGTCGCCCTGGCCCGCACCGCGGCCGGGTTCGGTGCCAAGGTCCTGACCAAGGTCCGTGCCACGAAGCTCAGCCGGCACGGCGCCGACGCCCGCGACGAGGTCACCGGCGCCACGTTCGCCATCCGCGCCAAGGCCGTGGTCAACGCGACCGGCGTCTGGGCAGGCGAACTGGCCGACGTGAAACTGCGGCCGAGCAGGGGCACCCACCTGGTGCTGGCCGCCGAATCGGTGGGCATCCGCGAGACCGCGCTGACCGTGCCGATCCCCGGCGAGACGAACCGGTTCGCGCTGCTCCTCCCGCAGGACGACGGTCGGCTCTACCTGGGGTTGACCGACGAGCCGGTGACCGGCCCGATACCGGACGTGCCCGAGGTGCCGGAGTCCGATCTGGACTTCCTCCTGGAGGTCGCTTCCTCCGTGCTGTCGGTTCCGTTGCACCGCAACGACGTGCTCGGCGCGTTCGCAGGCCTCCGTCCGCTGGTCGACCAGCCGGGCCGCAGCGCCGATCTGTCCCGGCATCACGCCGTGCTGACATCACCCGATGGTGTGGTCACGGTGGTGGGCGGGAAGCTGACCACGTACCGCCGAATGGCCGAGGACGCCGTCGACGCGACCGGCCTGACCGGCCGGCCGTCGACCACCAGGACGATCCCGCTCGTCGGCGCCGCCGACAGAAAAACCCTGTCCGCTATGGACATTCCGAGGCGGCTGACAGCAAGGTACGGCAACGAAGCCGGCCGCGTAGCCGCCCTGGCCACGCTGGACGCCGACCTCGCGGCACCGGTCGCCGACGGCAGCCAGGTGACGGCCGCAGAGGTGGTGTGGGCCGTGCGGAACGAGGGCGCGCTGGACGCCGACGACGTGCTGGACCGCAGGACCCGGATCGGTCTGGTGCCCGCCGACCGGGTGAAGGCCGAATCGGCGGTGTCCGATCTGGTGCGTAGGTCACTCGCCGGACTGGCAGAAAGCTGAAGCCTTAGAGTTACCCCGATCCGGTGGTGACAACACGAGGATTCGACACGGTCGGCGCGATCGTTAGCGCGACGTGAGGGAGGCAGCGTGACGGACGCGGTGCTGGAGGTCGACGGGATCTCCAAGCGCTACGGCGCTGTACTGGCGTTGGACGACGTCAGCCTCACCGCACGTGCCGGCGAGTTGTTCGGCCTCGGTGGCCACGTCGGCGCGGGTCGCACGACCGCGATCCGCATCGGTGCTGGCGTCCTGGCAGCCGACTCCGGCCGGGTGCGCTGGCGCTCGGCACCGATCGACCCCGGCACCAGGCGACGCATCGGCTACCTGCCGGCCGCCGGCGGCCTCTACCCCGAGTTGTCGGTACTCGACCAGTTGGTGCACCGCGCCGAGTTGCACGGGTTCGAGACGAACGAGGCACACCAGCACGCCGAACTCTGGCTGGACCGGCTGAACCTGCGCGCACTGCGCCCCCGCCGCACAGCGACGCTGAGCACCGACGAGCGCCGCATGATCGCGCTCGTCGCCACGCTGCTGCCCGGCCCGGAACTGCTCCTGCTGGACGAGCCGTTCGCCGGGGTCGACAAGCCCGAAATCCTGATCGAGTTGCTCCGTGAGCAGGCCGAGGCCGGCGTGCCGGTGTTGTTGTCCAGCAACGATCTTGATCACATCGAGCGGTTCTGCGACCGCGCCGCCATCCTCCGCAGTGGACAGATCGTGGCCGACGGCACAATCTGCGAACTGGTGTCCGGCGGCCCACGGCTGCTCCGCGTCGACGCGCCGGACGCGGAGCCCGGTTGGGGTGACGGCGTGCCCGGCTGCCACACGCTGAGCACCGACGGGTCCCGCGCGCTGCTCGAACTGAGCGCCGACGCCGACGACCAGGCCGTGCTCAACGCCGCCCTGGCCGCCGGCCCGGTGCACGAGTTCACCCGGGTCCGCAGCACGCTGGCCGAACTGTTCGGCGCGACCCGATGAAGGCGCCGCGGTCGGTGTGGCTGGTGGCCCGCCGCGAGTTCATCACGCGCACCCGGTCGCGGCCGCTGGTGCTCGGCACGATCGCCGTGGCCGTGCTGCTGATCACGTTCGTGTTGTTGCAGGCCTACGTGTTCGGCCAGCAGAAGCCGGTACGCATCGGCCTGGCCGGGCAGGCCATCTCGCTCCAGCAGACGCTGCCACCGGAGATGGCCGCGCTCGGCGTGCCGGCCGCCATCACGCCGCTGGACAGCGTCGACGCCGGCACCAGCCAGGTCCGGGGCGGCCGCCTGGACGTGCTCGTCTACGGCGCCCGGTCCGCGCTGCGCGTCACGGTGGACCACCAACTCGACCCCCGGCTGCGCGCGACGCTGAATTCCCAGGTGCGGCAACAGATCCTGGACGCCCAACTGGCCCAACTCGGCGCCAAGCCGGACGACGTGCTGGCCAAGGTCGACGCGGCCCAGATCAGCCTGACCCAGCTCAACGCCACCGACCCGAACCTGGGCCAGCGGTCGGTGCTCGGCATGCTCGTCGCG